>DAOUBY010000319.1:0-5061 GCA_034432325.1 Anaerolineales bacterium | reverse complement strand
GGTGCCACGTCATCGGCAACAACTACGTCTCTTGTTCGCCGTTCCGCGTGCCGATTGCGCGTCTCTCCGCGGCGCATGCGGCTTTGAAGTATAGCGGGAAGAGCATTGCGGAAGATAAGTAACCCAAGTTGCGACCCGTCACCAGATGTCCTGTTTTTCGCCACGGATTACACTGTTTTTCACCACAAAGTACACGAAGATCACGAAGAAAAATGCTCGTAAAATCAGCCGCCTTTTCCACCTTTGTGTGCTTCGTGTCCTTCGTGGTTGGGCTCTTTCCCGTTATTGACGGGAGAGCCTAAAAACAGAAAATAGATAGTAGAGAATCAAAAACGGGACTCGCGCAAACGGGTCCCGTTTTGATTCGGGGAAGATAAGGTCAATTGAAAGCGAAGCAGGTGTCGGCGCAGTTGGAAGCGGATTTAGATCTTCCCCGCTACATAATCCAGCACGTCAATCTTTGTCAGGATGCCGATGGGTTTGCTGTTTTCCACAACAATCAGGGCGAGACCAGATTTGAGCGCCGGCATGGCTTCTTCGAGGGAGGTCTCGGCGGGGAAGACGGCGCTGGCATTTTGCACGAGCGGATCGATCGGTTCGTCCGGGCTGTGATCGTGTTTCTCGAGCATGTGATTGAGCAAATCCACCTCCTCAATGAGCCCCACCAGCGTGCCGTCTGCGCCGATGACTGGCATTTGCGAAATGCCGTGTTCATGCATGGCTGCCACAACCTTGCGCATCGAGTCGCCAAGAGCGGCGGTGTAGAGGGTTTTGTCGGGCTTGGCAATCAGCAGGTCGCCGAGGGCGGTTTCGCCGAACTCCATTGAAAGGAAGCCGAACTCACGCATCCATTTGTCATCGTAAAACTTGGAAAGGTAGCGCGAGCCAGAGTCTGGCAGGATGACCACCGCCAGACGGTCTGGCGTGAGGCGGCGGCAGTATTTGAGCGCGCCGGCAATTGCCGAGCCAGATGAGCCGCCCGCAAAAATCCCCTCCTGCCGCACAAGTTGACGCGCCCACAAAAACGACTCCTTGTCGCCTGCGCGCTCGATCCAATCCACCACCGAAAGGTCGGTGGCGGAGGGAAGGAAGTCTTCGCCGATGCCTTCGACTTTATAGGTTTTTGGGTACGCGCCCTCGGGAATCTTCCCTTTGTTCTGCCAGATCTCGGTGAGGATCGAGCCTTCGATGTCCACGCCCACAATTTTGATGTTCGGGTTTTTGGATTTGAGATACCGCCCCACGCCGGAGATCGTGCCGCCGGTGCCCATGCCAATGATGACATCGGTCACGCGCCCCTCGGTCTGTTCCCAGATTTCGGGACCGGTGCTCAACTCATGCGTTTTCGGGTTGTCGGGGTTGTGATATTGGTTGGCAAGGATGGCATTCGGCGTTTCGCGCGCGAACTTTTTTGCCACTTCGTAGTAAGAGCGCGGATCGTCCGGCTCGACGGCGGTCGGCGTAATGACCACCTTTGCCCCATATGCGCGCAGAAGGAGAATCTTTTCGTTACTCATCTTATCAGGCATGACAAAGATGGTGTGATACCCCTTCAACGCCGCCGCAATGGCGAGACCGACGCCCGTATTCCCGCTGGTCGCCTCCACAATCGTCCCGCCCGGCTTGAGCTCGCCGCGCTTCTCAGCCTGCTCGATGATGAACGCTCCCACCCGGTCCTTGACCGAACCGCCCGGGTTCATCAACTCCAATTTTGCATACAGCGGACAGGGCAGGTCACGCCCGATCCGTTTCAACCGCACAAGCGGCGTGTTCCCTATTGCTCCCAAGACACTGTCAAACACTCGTTTTTCCGAAGATACGGGCAATGCCATTCTCTCTCCTTTGGTGAAAGTAGGGGTATTTTACCGCATAGACTACAATGCCGATTTTCGACAAAACAGGACTTACGCGTAATCGGCGTTCTCTAACGCCAATTACCTTTCCAGCGCGTTGGAGAACGCGCTCTACGCAAAGTTTTGCGTAAGTCCTAAAAATAAACCATACGTGCACACGTATAGGCCGCCAAGGCAGACTGCAAAATCTCAAGACGCTCACGGACTTGACAAAACAGCCTGGCGGTTCCATAATGCTTCCAAAATGGAAGCAGGAGAAAGGCTATGGTCACTATCACGCTCAAGAATGTGCCGCCCGAAATCTATGAACGCATCAAGACACAGGCAAAGAACAACCATCGCAGTATCAACGGCGAGATACTGTCCATTTTGGAGCAGGCGATTTCCATCCCCCCCATTGACGTCAAAGCCACGCTGGAGCGCACCCGAAAACTGCGCGAAATGACAGCAGATTACGTAATTACCGCTGATGAGATCGAAAAACTCATCAATGAGGGGCGCGAATGATCGTCGCGGATACCAATCTGATCGTCTACCTGTACATCACCGGCGACCAGACGCCTCTGGCGCAGGAGGTCCTTGCCAAAGACGCGTACTGGATCGTGCCGCCCCTGTGGCAAAGCGAGTTTCGAAATGTCCTCGCGGGGTATATCCGGCGCGGAATGGAACTCACCAAAGCAAAGCAGATCTTGAAAGACGCCCTGGACACGCTGGCACAACACCAGGTCGCGCCATCCCCTGACCTGGTTCTGGACTTAATCGCAGAAAGCGACTGCACCGCCTACGATTGTGAATTCCTCGCCCTTGCCCGTCAATTGGATGTTCCGCTCGTGACCGCAGACAAGCAACTGCTCCTCCGATTCCCAAGCCTGGCGACATCGCTGGAAGCATTCGTCAAGTAAAGAACCCTCCCGCCAAAACTGACGGGAGGTTCTTGTTTCGTCACACGAGGAGATTGCTTCTCGTAGATCGCAATGACATGGTTAGTACACCGGCAGGCTGTTATCCACTTCCCTTGCCCAGGCGTTGATGCCGCCTTTGAGATTTTTGACCTTTTTGAAGCCGGCGCTTGCCAGCAGTTCCAGCGCCCGCGCCGAGCGCGTCCCGCCTTTGCAGAAGACGACCATCTCCTCAGCGGAATCCAGTTCGGAGAGGCGCGCCGCCAACTGACCGAGGGGAATGTTGACCGCGCCGGGCAGGGCGGAAATCTCCAATTCGTGCGGCTCGCGGACATCCAGCAGTTTGAAGTGATTCCGCTTCAGGCGCTCGGCGAGTTCCGTTG
Source organism: Anaerolineales bacterium (assembly GCA_034432325.1). GTDB lineage: Bacteria > Chloroflexota > Anaerolineae > Anaerolineales > Villigracilaceae > Defluviilinea. Next base: position 1,926 of record DAOUBY010000319.1, on the reverse strand, counting down.
CGGTGATGTCGAACCCTTCGCCGGCCGAGCCTTCTTCGCCGTGATCATGCCCCGGCACGCCGCAGAACTCTTCGTAATCAATCAACTCTTTGATGTCGGCGTTCGGTCCGCACACGCGGCAGTTGGGATTCTTCTTGAGCGTGACAAAATCAAAGGACATATCGAGCGCGTTGTAGAGAAGCAGTTTGCCGATGAGCGGCGCGCCAATTCCAAGCAGAAGTTTCAACGCCTCGGTTGCCTGGATCGTGCCGATGGTACCCGGCAGGACGCCCAGCACTCCGCCCTCTGCACACGAGGGGACCAGCCCCGGCGGAGGCGGTTCGGGGAAGAGACAGCGATAGCACGGTCCTTCCTTGGCGTAAAAGACGCTCACCTGCCCATCGAAGCGGTAAATGGAAGCATAGACGTTGGGTTTGCCGAGAAAGACCGCCACGTCATTGGTGAGGTAACGGGTGGGGAAGTTGTCGGTGCCGTCGAGAATCAGGTCGTAGTCACGTGCGATGCGAAGCGCGTTTTCGGAAGTGTACGGCTCGTTGTATGTATCCACCTGAATGTCGGGATTCAAATCCAGCAGTTTGGCGCGCGCGCTTTCCACCTTCAATTTGCCGACCGTGGACGTGCCGTGAATGACCTGCCGCTGAAGGTTGGATGAATCGACCACGTCATAATCTACGAGACCGATCCGCCCGACGCCTGCCGCCGCAAGATAGAGCGCAACCGGCGAACCCAGCCCGCCCGTGCCAATCACCAGCACCGACGACGCCTTGAGTTTGCGCTGACCTTCCAGCCCCACTTCGGGAATGAGCAGGTGGCGCGAGTAGCGCAGGATTTCTTCGTGAGAAAGTTCTGGAAGAGTCATTTCAACCTCCTGCGATGGATGGGATCAGCATGATTTTATCGCCGTCGCGGATGGGCGTCTCCACACCCTGCAAATCTTTGATATTGTGCTCGCCAATGAAGAGGTTGACGAACGGGCGCAGTTCTCCCGCTTCGTTGAACAAATGCGGCTTGAGGGTGGGAAACTGTGTCGTGAGATCGTTCAGGGCTTCGGAAATTTTCCCGCCGCTGACGGTCACTTCGCTGTTTCCGCCGGTGTAAGCGCGTAAGGGGGTCGGTATTCTCAATGTAGCCATATATTCTGTTGTTCTCTCTTTTTCGTTTTTTGTCATGTCGAGCGCAGCGAGACATTCTGCCAGCCATCAGCCGCAAAACATCTCTCGCGCGAAAACGTTCCTTCGATGTGGCAAATGGGGCAATTGCCTTTACCCGGATTGACGTTATATAAACAATTGTACATCGGCGTCGGCGGCATACTCAAGGAAGGTCGCCGCACCGCCAATCTCAGCCTGCGGAATGAAATCTTCCTTCTTGAAACCGAAGACATCCATCGTCATCTGGCATCCGATCAGGCGCACGTTCAAGTCCACGCACATGTCGCGCAGTTCTTCGATGGTGGCGACGCCCTTGTTCTCGAAGGTTTGCTTCATGAGAGTGGTTGCCAGCGCATTGAAGCCTGGCACATTTGCCATCACCAGTTGCGGAATATGCCAGTTGATGTTCTGAAAGCCATCGGGACCGAAAGGCATTTTCATCGGCATGGCAGGGTTGCCAAGCGGCGAAACTGCCGCAGTGAGTTTCGTCTTGAGCAGAGTCAGCCCGTAAAAGGTAAAGAAGACACCCACCTCCCAGCCCATTGCGCCAGCCGCGCTGGCGAGAATGAAAGGCGGGTATGCCCAGTCCAGCGTTCCTTTACTGGCAATCAGGGCAAGTCTCTTGGGGGCATTGGGGTCGGATTTGGACATGGAAACCTCCTTCACACCTTCTTGAGAGTGTTTTGAAATTCATGTTCTAACCACAGATGAACACAGATAAATTGGATTTACAAGGTAATTTCATCCCATTTTTCTTCAGAATCAGTGTTCATCC
>DAOUBY010000318.1:0-13723 GCA_034432325.1 Anaerolineales bacterium | reverse complement strand
GCATCAAAGTTCAAGATTCTGAATAGCGCCTTTTGGAATTCCTTTGTGTACTTCGTGTCCTTCGTGGATAAAGACCTTTTTGCAGTAGACTCAAGATTGAATCCGTCTTTTTGACCTTCGGCGGTCTTATTTCACGATCAGTTCATGCAATGCCTTCACCGCATTTTCCGTATCCGCTGAATCCACAACCAGAGAGATGGACACTTCCGACGAACCCTGCGCAATGGCAAGCACATTGACGCCGTGTTGACCCAGTTTGCTGAAAACGCCGCCCGCCACGCCGGGCGTGTGGCGCATCCCCTCGCCGACGACGGTGACGATGGAGACATCCTCGGTTGCCCAAATTCGGTCAATGTCGTTGTTTTGAATCTCGCGGGCAAAGGCTTGTTCAAGGGCAGAGAGCGCCGCGGCAGACTGCTCGGATGGCACAGCAAAACAGATGGATTGCTCGGAGGAAGCCTGCGTGATCAGCGGAACGCTCGTGCCGGTGGATGCCACAGCGCCAAAGGCGCGCGCCGCCACGCCTGGGACGCCCAACATGCCGCCGCCTTCAATCGTAATCAGCCGCTGTTTTTGAATGGCGGTGACGGCTTTGAGCACCCGTCCGTTCTTTTGCGGGCGGTACGTCAGGCGTGTGCCGGGGTGTGCGGGGTTGAAGGTGTTGCAAATCCGCAAGCCGATGCCGGCATCGCGCAGCGGGCGGATGGTTTTGGGATGCAGAACTTTTGCGCCATAGTAGGCGAGTTCCGCGATTTCACTGTAACTGATCTCGGGCAGGGTGACCGCGCCGCGCACCAGGCGCGGATCTGCGGTCATCACACCGTCCACGTCGGTCCAAATCCAGACATCGTCTGCGGGGAGGACTGCGCCGATGATGGCGGCAGTGTAATCGCTGCCGCCGCGCCCCAGCGTGGTGACAATCCCTTCGGGCGTTGCGCCGATGAAGCCGGTGACGATGGGAAGCATGCCGGCTTCGAGCAGGGGGAGCAGTTGAGCGCGTGCCTTTTCGGTTGTGGTCTTGAAATCGGGATGCGCGTTTTGAAAGTTGGCGTTAGTGACGATAAGCCCGGTCGCTTCGATTGCGCGGGCGGGGATGCCGGCGTCGTTCACAATTGCCGCCAGCAGACGCACGCTCATCCGTTCGCCCAGCGAGGCAACCGCATCCAGCGCGCGCGGGCTGGCTTCGCCAAGGACGGCAATGGCTTTGCACAAATCCATCAGTGAGCCGATCAACGAGTTGATTTCTGCTTTTGCCGCTTCACGCTGTTTTTCATCGTTGATGAGCGCATCGGCGGCGGCGAAGTGTTTTTCTCTCAGCGTGGATTCGGCGTCTGAAAGTGTATCCACTTTCCCGTGCGAAGCGGAAGCGGCGGAGTCCAGCAGCAGGTTGGTCACGCCAGCCAGGGCGGAAGTCACGACGACGACTCGTTTCCAATCCTGTTTGGCGCTGCGAATGATCTGCACCACATTTTGCAGCGCCGCAGCAGAGCCGACGGAAGTGCCTCCAAATTTCATGACGAGTGTTTCCGGCATATTCTTCTCCTTTGCGGGTTAAAATGCAAACGCCTCACGAGAACGTGAGGCGTTTGTGTGTTTGGACGAAACCTGTTCGGCTACGGTCCATGCACAACCACCTCACGGCACGCGCCGGAGGTAGTAGTGGTGTTGGCAGCGAAGGACAGGTTTTTCATAATGGGCGGTATTTTATGGCGGTGATGCCGGCATGTCAAGTGTTTGGATTCCGTTTTGGCATGGCTTTCTCAAAGTCTAGTTTCAGGCTAAAAAACAAACAGGATAGACAGGATTTCAGGATAAGCCGCGCGCAAAGCAGGGCAAAAACATCCTGTTTATCCTGTCTATCCTGTTAAACAAAGCGGCGCAAGCGATAATGAGAAAGCCATAAGGACGCCGGAAAGCGCGCCGGGCAAACCTGATACAATTGCGCCGGCATGTTTCTTTTGATTACGGTTGGCATCCTCGGCTTGACTGCCCTGCTGCTGCTGTTTCTGCGGTTTGCCCTGCCGTCGTTCCGCTTTTCGTGGCTGACAGCCGCCGGCGGGGCGCTGCTGGCGTGGGCAAGCATGTTTTTCTGGCAGGCGGGGATGCCTTCGCAGTTGGAATTTCCTCTCTGGCAGCCGGTGGGCATTTTCCGCCAATCGCCGCTTTTCATTTTGGATGGCGTCTCGTGGGCGTTTGCGCTCAGCGCAGTGACGGCGTGCCTGGCGGTGATTGTGACTTCGGTGGCGCGCGAAAATTTTCCCGGTCTGCTCGGCTGGGTGGGCGTGCTGGCGCTGACGGCGATTGGCGTGCTGGCGGCGGCGGCCGGCAACCCGCTGACGCTCGTCCTGCTGTGGGCGGCGATTGACCTGAGCGAGTTCGTCGCGCAGATGCGTTTCGTGGAGGAGCCCCGCCTGAGCGAACGCGCCGTCATCTCCTTCGCTTCGCGCGTGACGGGGATTTTGATCCTGCTTTGGGCGGGCATGGTCAGCGCCTCGGAAGGCTCCGAACTGAACTTTCTTTCTCCGCCGCCGCGGGCGGGTTTGTATCTCATCGTTGCGGCGGCATTCCGTCTTGGCATTCTGCCGCTTCACCTGCCATACGCAAGCGAGTCGTCGTTTCGGCGCGGGTTTGGCACCACGCTGCGGGTTGTCTCGGCGGGGTCGAGTCTCATTCTGCTGGCGCGCATTCCGCTGGGCGGCGTCGAAGCGCCGCTCACGCCTTACCTGATCCTGCTGGTTGTCGTCGCCGCGTTGTACGGCGGCTGGATGTGGCTGAGGTCGCCGGATGAACTGGCGGGGCGTCCCTTCTGGCTGATTGGCATGGGGGCGCTGGCGGTTGCTTCTGCCCTGCGCGGTAACCCGCTCGGCGCGACCGCATGGAGTTGCGCGCTGATGCTCTCCGGCAGCGCCCTGTTCCTCGTCTCTGCCGAAAGCCGCTGGCAGGACCGCGCCCTGCTCATCGGCGCATGGGGCGCTTCGTCTTTGCCCTTTTCGCTCACCGCCAGCGGATGGATGAACCCGGATGGCAGGTTGTGGTACGCGCTGCCCTTTTTGATTGCGGCGCAGGTGATGCTCCTGGCGGGGTACATCCGCATGAGCCGCCGCGCCTTGCAGCGCAGCGGTTTCGAAAATCAGCCCATTTGGGCAAAAAACGTCTATCCCTTCGGCATCTACATCATTTTGTTCACCATTTTGCTGCTCGGCTTTTTTGGCTGGGAGGGCGCGCTGCAAACCGGCAACTGGATCGCCGCCCTCTCCGCCTCCCTCCTGACGCCGGGCTTGCTCTGGCTGGCGGTGCGGGTGCGCGTCCTCAACCCGGTCCGCGTGCATTGGGTGCGCTCCGCCGAATCGCCCTGGCTGAACGCCATCTACCAGACGATTTGGGAAATCTACCGTGCCGCGAGGAGGCTCACCGTCCTGTTTTCGAACGCTTTCGAGGGCGAAAGCGGCGTCATGTGGAGCCTGCTCTTTCTGGTTCTGTTCATCACCTTTCTCGCACAAGGGACGCCCTGAACCATGCCGACGTTTCTCTCTCTGGTTGTCCTTCTGCTGGTCGCCGTCACCTCCGCCGGCATTTTGCTGGCGCATAACTGGCGCTGGCTGGTCATCTTCCTTGCGGCGCAATACGCAGGAGCGTTCATCCTCGCGTTGCAACATCTGCCCCTCGGCATGGCAACCGTCAAGGTGATTGCCGGCTGGATGGGCGCCGCCGTGCTGGCGATGACGCGCTCCAATTTTGAAGAAGAGGATGATTTGGAAAGCGCCCTCCCGCAGGGGCGCTTGTTCCGCCTGATCGCCGCCGCCATTGTCAGCCTGGTTGCCTTCGCCGCCGCCCCGCAGGTGGATGCCGCAATGGGCGGCGCAGGCTCGACCGTTTCCAGCGGCAGTCTTCTGCTCATTGGCATGGGGCTTCTCCATCTCGGCATCACCGATCAGCCCATGCGCGTCACCGCCGGGCTGATGACCGTGATGGCTGGGTTCGAGGTCTTGTATGCCGCTGTGGAAAACTCCGTTCTCGTGGCGGCTCTGCTTGCCGTCATCAACCTGGGAATTGCGCTGACCGGCGCCTACCTGATGACCGCCGCCCGCGCCATGGATGAATCCGCCGCAGAAGAGGAAGCGGAGGCGGCATGAACGCGCCCACCATCTGGATCATCGCCCCTGGCGTCATCGCCCTCCTGCTCATGCTGGTTCAAAACAAGCGCGTCCTGAGCCTGAGCGGGGGAGTCGTCGCCGTTGCTCTGGCGGTTGCCGCTCAATTTGTCCCGATGGAAGAGGCGTTCCGCCTGGGAAGCCTCTCCATCCGCATCGAATCCTCGTTGAACATTCTCGGACGGCAACTCATCATCCAACCCTCGGAGGGACCGCTTCTGGCGCTGATCTACGGAGCGACCGCCCTGTGGTTCTTCGGCGCGGAGGCTTCGAACTCGGACCTCAAATTCGTCCCGCTGGGACTGCTCATCACCGCCCTGATGATTGCCTCCATCGCTGTGGAGCCGTTCCTCTATGCCGCCCTCTTCATCGAAATGGTGGTGCTGCTCTCCGTCCCGCTGGTGACCAGCATCTACAAACCGCCCGGCAGGGGCATCACCCGATTTCTGATCTCTCAAACGCTCGCCATGCCGTTCATCCTTCTTTCCGGCTGGCTGCTGGCAGGCGTGGAAGCCAGCCCCGGCAGCCTGAGCCTCGCCGCGCAATCTGCCGCCGTCCTCGGGCTTGGCTTTGCCTTTCTGCTCTCCATCTTCCCGCTCTATCACTGGATGCCCATGCTGGCGGAAGAAGCGCCCCCCTTCGCCGCGGGCTTTCTGTTCTGGATTCTCCCCACTATTACGCTGATATTCGGCGCAGGGTTCATTGACCGCTATTCCTGGCTTCGCAATTCGCCGGAATTAGTCCCCGCCCTGCGATACACCGGTCTCCTCATGCTTGTCAGCGGCGGGCTTTGGGCGGCGTTTCAAAATCACCTCGGGCGGATCATGGCATACGGCGCCGTCGCCGAAACAGGCTTTGCCCTGCTGGCGCTCAGCCTGGACCTCAGGCTGGGCATCCCCATTCTGTTTTTGCTCTTCCCCGCCCGCGCCCTGGGGCTGGCGCTCTGGTCGCTCGCGCTGACCATCCTCAAAGAACGCGCCCCCACCCTGAAGTACAGCGCCGTGCGCGGACTGATGAGAACGGCTCCCTTTGCCGCCGCCGGGTTGACGCTTGCCTCCCTCTCCGCCAGCGGCTTCCCGCTCCTGGCGGGCTTCCCCGCCCGCCTGGCGCTGTGGGACAGCCTGGCGCGCGCCTCGGCAGATGCGGCGCTCTGGATGGGAATTGGACTGGTGGGCTTGTTCACCGCCTCCTTTCGCATGCTGGCTGTCCTCAGCATGGCAGACGAATACACCGGCTGGGGCGTGAGCGAAAACTGGCTGCAGGGAATCATGCTTGGGCTGGGTGTGACCGGCCTGTTCCTTCTGGGGATTTTCCCGCAGACGATTCAATACTTCCTCGCCCGCGTGCCGTCCATGTTCGAACATCTCGGACGTTGAGGCGGTATAATCGCACCGAATTTCAAGAGAAAGCGCCGGAGGCAACATGGATTTCGAACAACTCGTCAAACGCCTGCAATGGCTGGACGACGAACACCGCAAGGACAAAGCCGCCATCGCCGCGCTCGAACAGCGCATCGCGGCGTACGAGGGAACTCTCGACGCGGTAGCCAAACAAATCAAACCCCTCGAGAAACAAATCGCCGGGTTGATGCCCGCTTCCACGCGCATAGACCAGTTCGAAACGCTGGTTGCCAAACTGCGCGAGGAAATGAAGGGCGCGCTCGAAGAGCTCGATAAAAAAGTTCAAAAGCGCGAAAAGGAATTGACCGCCCAGCGGCAAAAAGACCTGGAACCCTTGCACAAGGAAATCGAAGCGCTGAAAAAGTCGCTCACCGAGATTCCGTCCATCAAACGCGAACTCAAACTTCGCAGCGCCGCCGAAAACCGCCTGCAAGTGGAAATTGACGAACTGAAACCGCCCATCGAAGAAGTCAAGCGCATCGCCGAGGACGCCATTCGCGCTCAGCGCGTCTTCGACGAAAACCGCAGACAGGACATGAAGCGCATCGCCGATTTGCAGGGCGAAATTGCCGCCCTGCGCAAGCGCACCGACGAGGCGCACGTCAAAGTAGATACCGGCATGGACGCCGTCCGCCATGTGGAGAACCGCTTCAAGGAACTGCTCGTCTCCGAAGCGGAACGCAAAGCCGCCCAGGCGGAATTCATCGAAAAACAGTCCATCGCCCACCTCGACCGCGAACGCGCCTTCAAGGAATGGAAGGACAGTTATCAGGAATTTCAAAAACAGGTCGAAAAACTCGAAACCCAGTCGGTGGCGCTCGAAGAAACCCTGCGCGCCGCCAAACGCGCCCAGGAAACCTACAACGAACTCAACGCCAAACTGGAACGCCGCATCAACGAAGTCACCGAAATGCAGCGCCTTGCCGAAGACCGTCTGCGCCAGGAATGGGTCACCTTCAAGGCAGACGACCAGAAACGCTGGACCGGCTACACCCTCTCGCAGGACGAAAGCAGCAAAGACCTGCGCAAAGCCCTGCAAAAACTGGATGACCGCATCAGCGCGCTGGACGAGGCATTCCAAGTCACCCAGGACAAACTGGAGCAGACCACCGACGCAGCCGAACAACAACTTCAGGAACTGATGAACGTCGCCCACGAATGGCTCTCCGCCTATGAGCGCATCATGGGTCACGGCAAGACGGCGGCAAAGAAGACAAAAAAGTAAACAGTCTCTCTTTCTTCTTTCGTTTCCTGTGGAAAGAGGAAAGGGAAAGAAAACGACTTCAAATCCATGCGCGTCATCGGCACAGCAGGACACGTAGACCACGGCAAGTCCACCCTCATTGCGGCGCTCACCGGCACCCACCCCGACCGCCTCAAAGAGGAACAGGCGCGCGAAATGACCATCGAACTTGGCTTCGCCTGGATGACCCTGCCCAACGGCGAAGAAGTCGGCATCGTGGACGTGCCCGGTCACCGCGACTTCATCGAGAACATGCTGGCAGGCGTCGGCGGGATTGACGCGGCGCTCCTCGTCATCGCCGCCGACGAAGGCGTCATGCCGCAGACCCGCGAACACCTCGCCATCCTGGATTTACTCCAAATCCCCGCCGGACTCATCGTCCTCACCAAAACCGACCTCGCTTCAGACCCCGCCTGGCTCGACCTCGTCGAAACGGACATTCGCGCCGCTGCAGCCGGCACCGTCCTCGCCGGCGCGCCCATCATCCGCGTTTCCGCCAAGACCAAAGCAGGGCTCGACTTGCTGATCGCCAATCTCCAGTTAATTCTGCAGGAAAAACCGCCCCGCCCCGACCTCAACCGTCCCCGCCTGCCCATTGACCGCGTCTTCACAATAAGCGGCTTTGGCACTGTCGTCACCGGCACGCTGAGCGACGGCAGCCTTTCGGTGGGCGACGAAGTGGAAATTCTGCCCTCCGGTCTGACGGGACGCATCCGCGGCTTGCAAACTCACAAGAAGAAGGAAGAGAGAGCCGTCCCCGGCTCCCGCACCGCCGTCAATATCTCCGGCGTCAACGTGGAGCAAATCCGCCGCGGCGACGTTCTCGCTCACCCCCGCCAATACACCCCCACCCGCAGACTGGACGCCCACTTCCGCCTGCTGAAAGACGCCTCCTCCCCCCTCCGTCACGGGCAGGAAGTGAAATTCTTTATCGGCGCTTCCGAAACCATCGGCATGGTGCGCCTGCTGGGCGCCGAAGAATTGCGCCCCGGCGAACAGGGCTGGATTCAACTCGAATTGCGCGATCCGCTGGTGGCGGTGCGCGGCGACCGCTACATCCTCCGCCGCCCCTCGCCCGGCGAGACCCTCGGCGGCGGCATGGTGGTGGACCCTGCCCCCAAAGGCAGACACAAACGGTTCGACGAGGCAGTTTTGAAATCGCTGGAGGCGCTGGCGCGCGGCTCCCCCGCCGACATCCTCTTCGAAGCCGCGCTTGCCTTGAACATCGCGCCGCTCAAAGACATCGTGCGCCATTCGCGCCTCGAACAGGCGGAAGCGGAAAACGCCTTGCAGGAATTGCTGACCGACGGACGCCTGACCGCGCTGGAAGACGGCGCTCTCACCCCTGCCAGCGACCTGCTCGCCGCCGCCGCACCCCGCTGGAATGCGCTCCACACTCAGACCGTTCAACTGGTGGAGGCGTATCACAAAGATTTTCCCCTGCGGCGCGGCATTCCGCGCGAAGAGTTGAAGAGCAGGCTCAAACTGCCGCCGCGCGTCTTTCAGGCGGTGATAAAAAAACTGCTCGCGGAAAATCTGCTCGTCGAGCGCGGCGCGCTGACGGCAAAGCCGGAGCATGAGATCAGGTTCGGGACGCAGGAGCAGGCAAAGGTCCAGACCTTGATGCGCAGGTTCGAGGCAAATCGCTTCAGTCCGCCGGGCGTGCGGGAGTGTCAGGCGGAGGTCGGAGAGGAAGTCTTCAATGCGCTGGTGGAACGCGAAGATTTGGTGACGGTTTCGAGCGAGGTCGTTTTTCGAAAACAGGATTATGAATTCATGAGGGAAGAAATCCGTCGTACGCTCGGAGAGCGGGGGCGAATCACACTGGCGGAAGTGCGCGATCGGTTTCAGACCAGCCGCAAATACGCGCAGGCGCTTCTGGAACATCTCGACGCCGTCGGCATGACCGTGCGGGATGGCGATTTCAGAAAGTTGAAAAAATGAATATTCTCAAACGCGCGCTCAAACCGCCCGAGTTTGCGGATGAGTTGAAGGCGCAGCAAGCCTATATGCTCCACGTCATCTTGTGGGCGCTGATTTTTGTGCCGCTTCCCTACCTGGCTTATACCCTGTTTTGGAACCCGGTCGATTCGGCGCGTGCGCTGACGCAAGCCATCTTTGGCGAAGCCGCAAACATTCTGCTGTTGATCATCCTGCAGCGCGGGTATGTGAAAGAGGCGTGTGTTTTGCAGGTGAGCGTTCTGTGGATCTTCTTCGCCGTTTCGGCGTGGACGGGCAACGGCGTGCAGGGCGAGTCGTATCTGGTGGGGTTTACGCTGGTCATCACCATTGCGGGCATTCTGCTGGGAATGCGCGGAACGATTGTGTTCATTCTCCTTTCGCTTGGGATGGGCGCGCTGATGGTGGAACAGTACCTGCAGGGACAATTTTCGAGCGGCTTCGCCAGTACGCCGCCAACCACCTGGGTGGTGAGCCTGGTGTTGTTTCCCGTCATCGCCGTTTTGCAATGGCTTTCCGCCAGCCGCGTGCAGAGAACGCTCGTCCGCGCCCGCGCGAGCGAGGAAAAATACCGCCTGATCTCAAACGTCAGTTCGGATTATGTGTTTTCGACGCAGGTGGAGGCGGACGGCAGTATGCGGCTGGACTGGGTGGCGGGCGCGTTCGAGGCAATGACCGGATACACCTCCCTCGAGGAATATCGCGCCAGCGGCGGCTGGCAGGCGCATCTGCACCCCGACGACTTGCCTGTTGACAATGAGGTGCTGGTCAAACTCAAGGAAAGACAACAGACCACCCACGAAGTGCGCACCTACCGCAAAGGCGGCGACCTGCGCTGGGTGAAGGTGTACGCCCACCCGGTGTGGGATGAAACGTCCAACCGCTTGAAGGCAATCATCGGCGCAGTGCAGGATATTACCGACCGAAAGCAAATCGAACAAGAACGCGAAACGCTCATCCACGAACTCGAAATGAGAAACGCCGAGCTGGAACGCTTCACCTACACCGTCTCGCACGACCTGAAAGCGCCGCTGGTGACCATCACCGGCTTCCTCGGCTTCCTCGAAAAAGATGCGGCAAGCGGCGACCGCGAGCGCGTCAAAAGCGGCATCGAGCGCATCTCCGGCGCGGCAAAGAAAATGCAGACTCTGCTCAACGACCTGCTCGAACTCTCCCGCATCGGGCGGCTGATGAACCCCGCCGAAGACATTCCCTTCGCCGAAATCGTCAACGAAGCCATAGACCGCCTGCGCGGGCAGTTGGATAAAATCAACGCCATCGTCGAGATACAACGCGAAATGCCCGTCGTGCGCGGCGACCGCATCCGCCTGGTGGAGGTCGTTCAAAACCTGATTGACAACGCCGCCAAATATGCCAAGCCCGGCGTTCGGGCGCACATCCAAATCGGCGCCAGCGGCGTCAACGATAACGGTTACCCGGTCTTCTTCGTGCGCGACAACGGCATCGGCATCGAACCGCAATTCCATGAGCGCATCTTCGGCTTGTTCAACAAACTGGACGCCCAGAGCGAAGGAACGGGAATTGGTTTATCATTGGTAAAACGAATCGTCGAAATCCACCGCGGACACATTTGGGTCGAATCGGAAAAAGGACAAGGCGCCACCTTCCGCTTCTCCCTGCCAACCCCTGCCTTGCTAAAGGAGTAATCATGTGCGGACGCTTCACCCTCACGGTTGACCCCGCTCAATTTCAAGACGCCTTCCCCGGCTTTCTTTTCCCGGCGAAATTTGCGCCGCGCTACAACATCGCCCCCTCCCAGCCTGTGCTGGCAATCCCCAACGACGAGCGCAACGCCGCCGACTTTTTCATTTGGGGTCTCATCCCCATGTGGGCAAAAGACCCGTCCATTGGCGCGCGCCTCATCAACGCGCGCAGCGAAACGCTCGCCGAAAAACCGTCCTTTCGCGGCTCGTTCAAACACAAACGCTGTCTCATCCTCGCCGACGGCTTCTACGAGTGGAAAACCGCCGCCGGCAAAAAAACCAAGACCCCCTACTACATCCACCTGAACGACCGCCGTCCCTTCGCCTTTGCCGGCTTGTGGGACTCGTGGGAAAGCCCCGACGGCTCCAGCCTGAAGACCTGCGCCATCATCACCACCCAGCCCAACGAACTGATGGCAACACTGCACGACCGCATGCCGGTCATCCTGCACCCGCGCGACTACGCCAAATGGCTGGACCCCTCGCCTCAGACTCCCGAAAGCCTGCTCCCCCTCCTCAAGCCCTACCCCGCCGACGCCATGACCGCCTACCCGGTCTCGACGCTGGTCAACAAACCCGGCAACGATTCGCCCGAACTCATCGTCCCTGCGTAGCCGTCGCCGCCTCTTCAACGTGGACACCTTCAAAGCCAAACTCATCGAGCGGTTTCCCGCGCTCGGCTCGCGCGACTTCGTCATTTTCGTCGTCGGGCAGCTTGTTTCAGTCATCGGCACATGGGCGCAATCCACCGCCCTGCCCTACCTTGCCTACCGCATCTCGGGGCGTCCCTTCGACCTGGGGTTAATCGGCTTCTCGAACACCCTGCCCACCCTGTTGTTTGCCCTGCCCGCCGGCGTGCTGGTGGAACGGTGGGACAAGCGGCGGACGGTCATCATTTTTCAAGCCATCATGTCACTGCAGGCGTTTGGGCTGGCGTGGCTCGCCTATACCAACCGGTTGGAGATCTGGCACATCATTGCGCTGGCATTCCTGTTCGGTTCGGCGGTTTCCATCGAAGTGACGGCGCGCCAGTCCATGCTGATCGAGTTGGCGGGGCGCGAGGCATTGCCGAGCGCCATTGCCCTGCAAACCACCGCCTTCAACACCGGGCGCGTGCTGGGACCAATTCTGGCGGCGTGGCTTATCTCGGTGACGGGCAATGAGGGAAGTGTGTTTCTGGCAAACGGGGTCAGTTTTTTGTTTGTGATTGCGGGTCTGTTTGTGGCGAGGACCCGCTTCAAGGTCCAGAAAGAAGCGAGGCAGGAGGGCAGCCTTGCAAAGGAGTTCAGGGCAGGGATTGCGTACATCCGAAACAGACCCGTCGTGTTGTCGGTCATCCTGATGGCGGCGCTGGTGGGTTTCTTCGGCATTCCGTTGATTCAGCAAATCCCGGCGGTGGCGCGCGATGTGCTGGGATCGGCGCTGGATACGGAGGCGGCGATTGCGACCCGCACGAGCAATCTGTATGCGGCGCAGGGTGTGGGCGCGCTGACCGCCGCTTTTCTTGCCGCATATCTTGCCTCGGCAGACCGGCAGGTGATGCTGGCGCTGGGACAGGCGTCTTTTGTGTTCCCGATTATTGCGCTGGGGTTCGTGAGGGATGTGCCTGGGGCGCTGCTCCTGCTGGCGTTTGTGGGTTGGGGGACGGTGACTCAATTGGTAACGATGAATACGCTGATTCAGGTGGAAGTGCCAGATGGATTGCGCGGGCGTGTGTTCAGCGTGTACTTTTGGGCATTGCAGGGGGTCGCGCCGTTTGGGAGTATCGTCATCGGCTGGATGGCGCAAACCTGGAATGTGCCGGTCACCATCATCGCGGGCGGCATGACGTGCCTTGTCGGCATTCTGGCGATTCGCTTTTCGCTGAGGGGCGCAGGGAAATCGTCGGGTTAACGGCAGGTTAGCGTGCGGCAGGGCGCATTGACGCCCGTTTTTTCGGCATGTTATGATGGTTGTATGAGCAAAGAGAATTCACGCGGCCTTTTTGGCAGATTTTTCGACTTTTTCGTTCAGTTGGGGCTGGGGGAGGGATTGCTTCGTGTGGGGACGGGAGCGCTGTCGCTGGTTTTGGTGGGAATTGTCATCGCGGCAATTCGGACGAGCGCATCCCCTGCCGAGGCTGGAGGGGCGGCAGAGGCTCCGCTGGTCGTACCTACTGTCGGTGCGGGGGGAGGCGGGAGCGTCCCTCAGCCGGTGGCGGATGTGTTCGACGGCGTCCCGCGTTTGGCGCAGGAACGGACGATCATCCCGTCGCGCCCGCGGCAGGAGATCCTCAAATACACGGTTTTGGAGGGCGATACGATTTTCGGGATTGCGGAGAAATTTGGCTTGAAACCCGAAACGGTTTTGTGGGGGAACTATTATGTGCTGCTGGATAATCCGCACTCGCTTCAGCCCGGTCAGGTGTTGAATATTTTACCGGTGGACGGGACGTATCACGAATGGCAGCAGGGCGAGGGGTTGAACGCTGTGGCGCGCTATTACGGGGTGAAGCCCGAAGATATTATCAATTATCCAGCCAATCATCTGGATGCGGCAAGCATTGGCGATTTTTCCAACCCAAACATTGCGCCGGGCACCTGGTTGATTGTGCCGGGCGGCAAGCGTAACTTCATTTCGTGGAGCGCCCCGCTGGGGGTGACGCGCGAGAATCCCGCCCTGGCGCGCGTACTGGGCGACGGCGCCTGCGGACCGGTGAGCGGCGGCGCGGTTGGGTACGGCAGTTTCATCTGGCCCTCCAACAAGCATTATCTCTCCGGCTTCGATTATTCTCCGAGCACCAATCACTGGGGCATTGACATCGCCGGTAACGAGGGCGAAGCCGTGTACGCAACGGACGCTGGTGTAGTGGTGTATGCCGGTTGGAACAACTACGGTTACGGCAATATGATCATGGTGGATCATGGGCGCGGCTTCCAGTCGCTGTACGCGCATTTGAGCGCGCTCAATGTAATTTGCGGGCAGTCGGTTGGGCAGGGCGATGTGATTGGCGCGATCGGCACCACCGGGCGGTCGAGCGGTCCACATTTGCATTTCGAGATTCGCGCGAGTTCGTCCTTCGTCAACCCGTGGGATGTTCTGCCGGCGCCGTAGAAAGTCTGTGCATCGAATGGCACGATAGAGCGAAATTGTTTTGATGATCATTTGCCGTTTTCGTATGGCTTTCTCAAGTTGCCTTTATGACCGCCTGCTCTGGTTTTTTTTTGCATCGAATTACGCGAATTACACAAAAATTGGGTTCATTCG
>DAOUBY010000317.1:0-6768 GCA_034432325.1 Anaerolineales bacterium | reverse complement strand
TAATTTCCCAGCAACCGCAGCGTGTTGGCGCGGCGGATGAGGGCAACGGTCAGTCCTTCTACGGAGTCGCTCCGGCGGAAGAGGGAAACCGCCTTATCGAGCAACTCCTTCGATTGCTGTAAACTGCCCTTGACGGCAAGGATGGGTCCCTGCAGAGAGATCAGCCCGGGGCGGGTTTGGAGCATGGCAGGCGGCAGGCTGTTGAGCCAGCCCTCCAGGGTGACCAGCGCGTTTTGCAGCATCGGTGTGCCGGCGTGTTCGATTACATCTGCCAGCGCCTCGAGGTCGTTCAATTCGCGGCAGGTGTAGTAGGCTTTTTCCCATTCGCCCAGTTTTTCGTAGGCTTTGACCATCTGCTCAAGGATGGGTCGCACTTCGTGCGGGCGTTCTTCGCGCAGGCGCTTTTGCAGGAACTCGCGGAACAATGGATGATAGCGGAGCCAGCGCCCGTCCGAATCGAGGGGGAGGACGAACAGGTTCTTTTCGAGGATGAAGCTCATGAGGTCGTACCAGTTGGGAGGGTCGGGGGAGAGCGGTCCCAACACCATCGCGCAAAACTGGGCGTTGAATTCCTCCGGCAGAGAGGTGCGCAGAAGAAATTCGCGGATATGGCTGGGCTGTTGATCCAGAACCTGCTGCCCGAGATAGGAGAAGGTATCCACCCCCGAAATACGCGGCATCCCCGGCAGGTTGGAAAGCACCATGCCGGTGATCCAGCCGCCGGTTTGCGTCACAAATTCCCGCGCGGCTTCGTCGGAAAGACGCTGACGGTAGTTTTGGGCATAGAGCGCCTGAAGTTCAACCGGATCAAATGCCAGGTCTATGTGACTCAACCCCGCCACCTGTTCACGGGCAACCATGAGGGTGACATCGGGCAGGGACGGCAGCGTGCGCGAGGAGAGAACGACATGACAGTTCTCGACGACCAGGTTGAGAAACCGATTGACCAGCGACGAGATGACCGGCACATCGTCGAGCAGGTGGTAATCGTCCAGAATCAGCAGGAAGTCTTCTTCGACGTTGTCGTAGATTTCGTTGGTGAGCAGCACCAGAATGGCTTCCATATCCTGCTCGATGGAATTGGTGCGCCTCAGGCGGTTGCGGGAGATTTCCCCCACCTTTGGGAAGCGTTCTGAAATGGAGGCAATCAGGTAGGCAAAAAATCTTTGCGGGTCGCGGTCGAGAGGGTCGAGCGAGAGCCAGCAAACCGGCATCTCGACATGATGAGCCAGATCAATCAGCAGGGAGGTTTTACCGTAGCCGGCGGGCGCCGAGAGCAGGATGAGTTTGTTGTCGAGCAGAGACTTCAGGTTCTCCAGCAGACGCGGACGCGAGAGCAGGTCGGGGCGGCGGCTGGGAACGACAATCTTGGTCTTGCTGATGGGGATGGGCGGGGGCATGACTCAGATGAACCTGTTCCTATTTTACCGAGTTACAGGGCTGTTTTCATCCGGCGTTTGTGTTACGGCGCAAAGTCAGGCGCAGGAGAGCGTCTGCTGCGCAGGGGCGCAGGCGGGGCGTCAGGAATGCAGCACGTCCAACATTTTTGCATGGATGCCCGGCGCGGCGGCGACCACGGATTGAGGCGGCGAGATGTAATCCGCCTCGCCTCGCACATTGGTAACCTTTCCCCCCGCTTCCTCACAGATCAGCCCGCCTGCGGCAACATCCCAGGGTTTGAGCGCCAGTTCCCAAAAGCCGTCGAAACGGCCCGCCGCCACGTAGCACAGGTCCAGGGCGGCAGAGCCGAGCCGGCGCACGCCCTGCGTCATCTTCGCAAATTTCACAAAGTTGGCAAAGTTATCCTGCTCGGTGTTCCAGGCATCGTAGGGGAAGCCGGTCACCAGCAGGCTTTTTTGCAATTCGGTCACACCCGATACCTTCAGCGGACGACCGTTGAGCCATGCGCCCTTGCCGCGTTCTGCCAAAAACATCTCGCCGCGCATCGGGTCATAGACGGCGCCCAGGCTCACGGTCCCGTTGGAAGCGTAGGCGATCGAAACGCTGAAGATGGGAACCTGATGGGCATAGTTCACCGTCCCATCCAGCGGATCAATGTACCAGATGTGGTCATTGTTTCCTTGAATCACCCCGCGCTCCTCCGAAAAGATGTGATGGGAGGGAAAGTCGCGGCGCACCTCATCCAGCAAAAAGGCTTCGGATTGATGATCCACCTCGGTGACCAGGTCAATCACGCCCTTGTAATCCACCTTGTGTTCCTTGTTGTAGCCCGCGCGCAGGATTTCACCCGCGCGGCGGGCAAGCGTTTCGAGATAGTCCAGTGTGGGTTGCATGAAAAATCACCTCAAACATCGTCCCGAAGGCTGAACAGACGCAATACCTTCGGGACGTTTCTGACAGATCCGCATTCCTCTCAAAGAGAAGAAGAGCGGGTTATTTTTTCAAGGCTTCGATGGTGTTGTAAATATCGTACAGTTCCGCCTGTATCTCGTCGCGGTCGCGTATGGATTGCTGAAGCAAAGCCTCGAAGGCGGGTTTCTGGTCTGGCGGGAGGGTGGGGAGCAGGCGTTCGGCGCGCGCAATCTGCGAGTTTTTGTGGCGCAGTTTTTCCTCCAGCCGCGTGCGGTAGCCGTCGTAGAACTTTTCCATGTCCAGCGGCTGAGGCTGGGTGAACGGCTGTTGAGTCACCAGTTCCGCCACGGTGAGCAAAAAGTCTTCGGTGTCAATCGGTTTTTCCATGAAGCGCGCCGCCCCCAGGCTGAGGGCAAACTGCTTATCCTCCGGCGTGACATAAGTCGCCGATAAAAACACCACCGGGATGGAGCGCGTCTCGGGGTTGATACGCAGTTTCTGAACAAAGGCGTACCCATCCATCTTGGGCATCAAAATGTCAGTGACGATGACCACCGGACGCGTCTTTGCAACCACTTCCAGCGCCTCTTCCCCATTATGCGCCGTAATCACCGAATACCCTTTGAACCGCAGCGTGACCTCCAGCAGTTCCAGAACATTCGGGACATCTTCCACAATCAGGATGGGACCATACGAGGTTGTCATGACGCTATTGTAGCCGTATTCGGGATGCGCAACAAGACCGCTTCGACCTTAACACGAACCTGCCACTGTCCAATCAAGCGGCTCCACGCTGAGGCAGTTACCCGCTCCACACCCGCGCTCCCAGCGCCGAGGCAATGAAGCGCACGGCGTCAATGGCGGTCTGATTTTGGACATCGAGGATGGGGTTCACCTCCACCATGTCCATGCCGATGAGTTTGCCGGTTTCGGCGATGACTTCGCAGGCAAGGTGCGCCTCGCGGAACGTCAACCCGCCGGGCACCGGCGTTCCCACGCCGGGCGCGTGACGCGGGTCGAGGGCGTCCATGTCGAAGGAGAGGTAGATGCCGTCGGTATCGCGGCTGACGCGGTGGATGGCTTTCTCCAGCGCGGCGACCATGCCAATGCGGTCAATTTGCTCCATGCTTTGCACCATCACGCCGGCTTCGCGCAGGTTGCGCTTTTCGCCGGGGTCGAGGTCGCGCGCTCCGAGGATGGCAACCCGGCTCGGGTCGAGGACCGGGGGCGTTTCGCCCCAGAGTGAAACGAGGCGCGGATCGCCCAGTCCGCAGAGAGCGGCGAGAGGCATCCCGTGAATGTTGCCGGAGGGGGTGGTTTCGTGCGTGTTGAAGTCGGCGTGGGCGTCAATCCAAATCACGCCCAGTTTGCGGTGTTTTGCTGCGCCGCGAATGGAGCCGACCGAGAGGCTGTGGTCGCCGCCCAGCACGAGGGGGAAATGCCCCGCCTGAATGGAGGTTGCCACTGCGCCCGCCACGCGCCGCCCCATGGGGATGATGCAGTCAATGTACTTGAGTTTGGGGTCGGTGATGCGGCACATCTCCTGAATGGGCACTTCGATGTTGCCTTTGTCTTCGATGGTGTAGCCGAGGTCTTCGAGTTCTTGGTGGAGGTGAGCGTAGCGGATGGCGCTGGGACCCATGTCCACGCCGCGGCGGTCTGCGCCGAGGTCAATGGGCACGCCGATGATGTCAAGTTGCATGAATGTCTCCTGAATGTTTTTACTGCGAAGGCGCAAATGGATTGACTTTTATGGTTCAAATCTACGCCGTGCGGTAGTATCCCACATCCACTGAGTAGACCTGCCCGCGTTTGATGACCTGTTTGACGAGGTTCGTCCCATAGCGGTAGCCGAGATGACGGTAATCTGGCACGGAGAGGATGAGCATATCCGCCTGTTTGCCGGCTTCGATGGAGCCGATGCTATCGGCGCGGCGGATGGCATGTGCGGCGTTGATGGTGGCGGCGGCAATCGCCTGAGCGGGGGTGAGTTTCATGTAGCGGCACGCCAGCGCAATGGCAATTTGCATGGATTCGTTCCAGGAGGTGCCGGGGTTGCAGTCGGTGGCGAGGGCGAGGATGGCGTCCGCTTCGAGCAGTTTGCGGGCGGGGGTGTAGTCGCATTCCGCCAAGCCGAACGGCGTGCAGGGCAGCGCCACGGCAACCGTATCGGATTTTCCGAGCGCGGCGATGTCGGCGTCGGAGGTCTTCACGAGGTGGTCGGCGGAGGCGGCTCCCAATTCCACTGCCAGCGAAGCGCCGCCGAGGTTGTCGAACTCGTCTGCGTGGATTTTGAGAGGGAATCCCAGCGAGCGGGCTTTGGTCAGGATTTGACGCGATTGTTCGAGGGTAAAGGCTTTGTTTTCGCAGAAGACATCCACAAAGGGCAGGGGCAGGCGCGGGGCATGCGTCTCCCACCATTCTTTGAGAAGCGGGAGCATGGTTTCGGCGACAAGGTCGGTGTAGCCCTGCGGGTCGTCGCGGTATTCGGGAGCGATGGCGTGCGCGCCGAGGAAAGTGAAGGCAAGGTCGAGCGGGGTTTCGTCGTCGAGGGTGAGCAGGGCTTTGAGCAGGCGCAGTTCGGTGGCGGTTTGCAAGCCATAACCCGTCTTGACTTCGACGGTGGTGGTGCCGTGCGAGAACATGCGCAGGAGACGCGGACGGGTTTGGGCAATGAGCGATTCGATGGAAGCGGTGCGCGTCGCGCGGACCGTGGAGAGGATGCCGCCGCCTTCAGCCAGAATCTCCAGATAGGGTTTGCCTGCCATCTTCATCTCGAATTCGTTCGCACGGTCGCCGCCCCAGATGACGTGGGTGTGCGGGTCTACAAAGCCCGGCATGAGGACGCAGTGGTTGGCATCGAGGGTGGGTTCGTTGGGGTAGGCGGCGCGGAGTTCGGCGGTGGCGCCGACGGCAACGATTTTTTCATCGCGCACAACGACTGCGCCGTCTTCAATGATGCCGAGCGTGCCGAGGGCGCGTCCGCGCTGGGGACCGCCGGCGAGGGTGAGGAGTTGAGAGGAGGAGTGGATGAGCATGATGATTGGGAATTAAGCGCTGAGATGTTTCGCTGCGCTGGATATGACAAATGCGGGCTTATCCCGAACTTGGGCAGGATTAGGATTCTATTGCAGGGCGTCTGACGGTTGTGCAGGCGGCTAATATTTGACTGCGCTCAACTGCCGCAATTTGTCAATTTGATGGGTGGCGATGATTTGGCGCACGGTGCCGGTCATGCCGCGCACGACGAGGGAGTCGGTGCTGGCGCTGGTGCCGAAGTAGCGCACGCCTTTGAGCAGTTCGCCGTCGGTGATGCCGGTGGCGGTGAAGAAGACATCTTCGGAGGAGACCAGGTCGTCCATGGTGAGGATTTTGTCGAAGTCGTAGCCGGCTTCGCGTCCGCGGCGCAGTTCGTCTTCATCGCGGGCGTATAACTTGCCTTGAATTTCGCCGCCCATGGCGCGCAGGGCGCAGGCGGCGATCACGCCTTCGGGGGTGCCGCCGATGCCGATCAACACATCCACGCCGGAGTTGGGCCAGGCGGTCATCAAGGCGGCGGCGACGTCGCCATCGGGGATGAGGCGGATGCGTGCGCCGGCTTTGCGGATTTCGGCGATCATTTCCTTGTGGCGGTCGCGGTCGAGGATGATGACGGTCAGGTCTTCCACGTCTTTTTTCTTGGCTTTGGCAATCGCCCGCAGGTTTTCGGTGATGGATTTTTCGATGTTGATGACGCCTTTCGCTTCGGGACCAACGGCAAGTTTGTTCATGTAAACGAAGGGACCGGGGTCGAACATGGCGCCGCGCGGTGCAACAGCCACTGTGGAGAGGGCATTCGAGCGTCCAAAGGCGAGGGGGCGGGTGCCGTCAATGGGGTCCACGGCAACGTCCAGGTCCAGCCCGGAGCCGTTGCCCACGATCTCGCCGTTGTAGAGCATGGGGGCATTGTCCTTTTCGCCTTCGCCGATGACGATGACGCCGTTCATGTCAATGGTTTGGAGGACGGTCCGCATGGCGTTGACTGCCGCCTGGTCTGCCGCTTCTTTGTCGCCGCGACCCATGAAGCGCCCTGCCGCCAGCGCCGCCGCTTCGGTCACGCGCACCAGTTCGAGAGCAAGGTTTCGGGTGGGGTCTTTGGTGATGTCCATACGCCTCCTTTTAGCGAGTGTTTTATACATCGGGAGTCACCGCGGATGAACACTGAAACGCGATGAAAACACCTGACTGGGTGTAGAACCCGTTTGAAGTCAAAACCTTTCGGACACGGATTACACGGAATTTACAGAATCGCACGGATTTTTCTTGCGAGTTCGTGTCAAGTATCTTATAAATCCAATCCATCTATGTTCATCCGTTGTTAGTATCTCACCTTACGCAGTAGCACGAGATTCTCGCCCTGAGCCTGCCGAAGGGTATCTCGTATTTTCAGGCGACATAAATGTCGCGGTACGGGAA
>DAOUBY010000316.1:0-8062 GCA_034432325.1 Anaerolineales bacterium | reverse complement strand
AAATCCAATTTCAGTAGATCACGAAAACCCTGCGCAACTTGCGCTCTCTAGCGCAAATTCGGCGGTAGAGACCGCCAAATACGCGCTTTCGTGAAGCACTGAATTTAGATCATGTCTTATCCAAATCTCGTGGCTCGAGGAACAGGAGAATGCCATCGAGTATCTGGCTGATGCGTTTGGAAGTGAGAGTGCCAATATACTCGCCCAATTGGGCTTTATCAACTGTAAATAGTTGAGAAACGTTCACCACGCTCGCTTTTGGCAAATTTGCCTCGCCTTTTTCCAGCAACACATTGCCGGATATTTTGGAATACTTCAAATTGGATGTCAACATACAAACAATGACTGTATTGATTCTGCTGTGGTTGTATAAGTTGTTTTGCATCACAACGCCCGGATGGGAATAACCTGGCTCCGATCCCAGGGGGTCATCCAACTCCACCCAATACACATCTCCCTGGTTGATTACCATTGCCCCTCTACAAGCCGGCGAGCCGATCTGCGCATTCGGCGCAACAACGCCCGCTCCTCCTCGCCCGGTTCGTCAGCATAAACTTCATTAATCTCTTCCAACAGCGTACGGTTTTCCTGTTGATGGATGAAATCTTCCAGCGCCATGACAAACAGGCGGCTGCGAGACACGTTCAACCGGCGGGCAAGGGCATTTGCCTGTGCAAACAGAGCCTTATCAATCGAGATGGCTGTCTTAATGCTTTCCATTTTCATACCTTTCGTTATACCAAAAGTATAACCATATCAGCCTTCTTCGTCAACGATTTAACCACGCCATCACCACCAGCACATCCACTGTGAGAACTGCCACCGCCCCAAACAGACTGAAAATCTTCTGCCACAGCACCCATTGTTGCCTGTTCTCCAGCCGTTTGAGGAAAAAATCTCTGAACGGGTAAATGGAAGGTTCGCGCGTCAGGCTGTCGTAGAGAGACTGGTAATATTCGTCCGTTTTGAACCAGAGCCGGTACGTGTTGAAAAAGAACAGCAGGCTGAACAACAGGAAGATGACGACGAAGCCGGGAGAGGGTTCAGTCAAAACGGGCATGGCTTTCAGATCTCCGCGAAAGGTTTACGCAAGCCTTCGTACTGCTGAAGAAGGATCCACAGGATCGAGCACTGCACAAACAGATGGATGAGCAAACCGGTGGTGAGGAAATAATAATCCAGCTGGATAACCAGCAACCCGATGATAATCCATAACACCAGGTTTTGTTCCAGTTTTCGCCATCCCATCCAAACGAACAGAGGCGCAAGAAGAAAAACGTAATGGTGATACCACATGACGTTTGGCGAAACGGTTGTTGCCAAGCCAAGCACCACAAACAGCGGTACGGCATCGCGCGACCTGACCGAAATGATACTACTCGCCAGAACAAGGCTTCCCAGGTACAGCATGTACATTCTCTGGATGAGAACCGGCGATATATCTGAAGAAAAATTCACCAAAATCTTGGAAACAAAAGATTGGGAATTCTGCGACACGGGAAACGTATCGAGAAGTTGCGCAAAGACATCAAGGTAGGTGAGATGCGGCTGCAAGCCATAGTGTTGTACGCTTGCCGTCAAGGCAATCGCCAGGACAACCAACGAAAGCAAAACAGTCTTGATGTCCCTTTTCACAAGGCTGTAAACCAGAAATGCCGCCGGAGTAACTTTGGTGACCGTTCCCAGCGCCCAGCCAAGTGCCGCGAATATCGAGCTCCCTGAGACGAAAAACAGAAGTATTCCCATTTCACTTACGAGATTGATCTGCCCCAATTCCACGGTTTGCATCGCCGGGGCAAAGAAAAACGCCAGCGGAAACCAAAACCAGATCCTTTTCATCGAATAGCCAAAATACCTCCCCACTGAAAGTATGATAAGCAGCAAAAACGCAAGGTTGACCCCGGCAAAAAACTGCCTTCTCACGACAGGGTTGCGCAATAAATCGAGACTCTCGACAATGAAAAGCGCAGGCGGCGGATAAAGGAAGGCAGGTCCGATTTCGCGCACATCATAAGGATCGGAACCTGCCAGGGCTTTCGTTAGCGCATTTTCGTAAAAAACGAAATCATAGTCAGGGCTTGTATGCCTGAAGATGAGATGAGTCTGGATGCCCGCAAGGACATAGACGATCAGCAGAACGCCAATTGCAATCTGACTGGATTTCTTCTGAGAAAATGAACGGAACAAAGTCATCGTTCTGAATGGCGGGTATTCAAGATCGTCGCGCAGCCTGTGGTGCGGTGCAAGTTGCGCCTCATTCCAGCAATGACCCTGATAATCGCCTCATCCGGTACAGGCACGCTCATTGAATGCTCGTCTTGCTCAGGATTTTGCCGGTTTCCATGTCCAGGTCGCAGGCGTGACCGTTGATGGTGTAGGTGGAAAGCGTCCAGCCGTCTTCGTTGAAACGCAGACGCGAGTAGAGCGTGTAGGGGTCTGGTTTTTCGGCAAACCACAGGATTTTGCCGCCGGGATCAACACAATAAATGTTGGATTCGCCGCGCGGAAAGCCGGAATAATGTTCCATCACCACCGTGCCATACGAGGTCTGGATGGTCTTCTCGATTTTTGTGTGCAGAGGCTGAAGGTCCATCATGGTTCTCCCTGCCAGAAATCGGCGTCGTAGGCGGGCGCTTCGCGGCGCAGGGGTTTGTCCGTCCGTTCACCGAGGGCATACCCCGCCTGGATCAAGGTTTGGATTTCGCTGGAGCCTTCGTAAATCATCGCGCCGCGGGCATTGCGCAGGTAACGCTCCACGTCGTACTCGTCACTGTAGCCATACGCGCCGTGGATTTGGATCGCCTCGTTTGCCGCGCTGAAGGAGGCTTCGGTGGCGAACTTCTTCGCAAAGGAAGTCTCCCGCGTACAGCGTTTGCCCTGATTCTTCAGCCATCCCACCTGGTAGTAAAGCAGGCGGGCAATTTCGTAATCCTGCGACATTTTGGCGATTTTTTCCTGAATGAGTTGATGTTCGGCAATCGGCTTGCCGAAAGTGGAGCGCGTCTTCGCATACTTCACGCTGGCTTCCAGGCAGGCTCGAATGATGCCCGTTGCGCCGGATGCCACAGTGTAGCGCCCATGGTCGAAGGCAGACATGGTGATTTTGAATCCCTCCCCCTCCTCGCCGAGGCGGTTGGCGGCTGGCACGCGCACGTCGGTGAACGAAATCCAGCCTGTTGAGCCTGCCCGCACGCCGAGTTTGCCGTGAATGTCGCCGCGCCGCACCCCCTCGCTGTGCAGATCAACGATGAAGGTGGAAAGGGCAGAAGAAGGTTTCGGGGAGGCAGGGTCTGTTTTGACGGTCACCAGCGCCAGGTCGGCTTTGGAAGCGAGCGAAATCCACATCTTTTCGCCGTTCAGGATGTAGGAGTCGCCGTCCCGTTTTGCCGAAGTCCGCATCGCCGCCACGTCCGACCCCATGCCTGGCTCCGTAAAGGCGCCGCAGCCGATCTTCTCGCCTTTTGCCAGCGGCACAAGGAATTTCTGTTTTTGCTCCTCCGTCCCCCACTGAAAGAGGCTCATCGCACACAGCCCCGTATGCACCGACATCACCACCCGCAGGGAAGTATCCCCCGCTTCGAGTTCTTCGCACGCCAGCCCCCAGGCAAGGTAATCCATGCCCTGCCCGCCATAGCGCACGGGAAAAGGCAGACCAAGAATCCCCAGTTTGCCCATGCGTTCGAGCATGAAAGGGAGGGGCTCCTGCTTGCGGTCGTATTCCTTGATAACAGGCGCGATTTCCTTTTGGACGAAGTCACGCACCATTTTTTGAGTCATTTCGTGTTCGGGGGAGAGAGAAAAGTCCATGGCTGGCTCCTGTGAAATTTTTCCTGATTATACCTTGCAGACCGCCCGCCTCATTCCCAACCGGCGGTTGATTCTGCTCGAGCAGCCGTTTCTCCCCGTTTCCTTTTCCTCCCAAATAAAAAAACGCCCGACGCTGTTTTGCCACAGCATCGGGCTAGGGAATGTGGGTGTCCTCGGTCATGATTTCCTCTCAACACCCATGTTGCTCAACTCGTCCGAATTGAGGTTCGAGACGAGCAGGTCCGCCCCGGCAATGACGGCGAACACGAGCAAGCAAACTACAACGGCAACGACGAACATAGGGCGCCTCCTTTCTTTTGATGATTCCATTAACCTCGTTTCAGGCATACAGTTGTATCCCCTAACGGTACTGTTTTTCATCCGCACAGGCAGATATTTCAAAACTGCAAAGGTCATAGCCATGACGAAAAACTTCGAATTTTGTTCCATAACTTCATACGATTCGTCCCTGCGAATGTTGCAAAAACTCAATTCGGGTTATGCTGCCCAATTCAGGAAATTGACCGCAGAAACGCTGATCTCGCAGAGATTTTTTGGTTTTCTCCGTATTCTCTGCGTCTCCGCCGTGAAAAAAGCCCGATCCCGAATTGACATTGCAAACTTTCCTGTGCGTACGCAAAGGCTGTCGTCAACACGGGCTGCGAAATCCCCAGTCTTTGCTCGAAAGCCAGGAGACTTTCGACTCCGCTGCTGACATGGTTTGCATGCGCCAACTTCATATGGTTTTCTCAAAGTCAGCAAAAGCGGCATCGAATGGACGCGAATGAACCCAATTTTTGTGTAATTCACGTAATTCGATGCAAAAAAACCAGAGCAGGCGGTCATCAAGGCAACTTGAGAAAGCCATAGCCAACTTCCATCTTCAGGTTGACAAAAACGACCTTTGGGATAAAATTCAGTGCGCCAAACGATTGCCGAAGTGGCGGAATTGGCAGACGCGCTACGTTCAGGGCGTAGTGAGGGTTCCCTCATGTGGGTTCAAGTCCCACCTTCGGCACAGCAAATTCCCCAAAAGAGACCTGCTCGAGCGGGTCTTTTTGTTTCCCTATGCCGGCAGCATGCCAAAAGTTGTGTAAATTCGTACCGCGAGATTCATCGCGCGCCACTTTCCCTATGAACGAGTCACCTGCCTGAGCAAGGTAAAACTTTAGAGGAATGTGCGCCAGCGGAAAAAAACAATGGAGCGAAAGTGGTATAATTAGAGTAAATCAGGCAAATTCTTCTTTAATTAAGACGCGGAGTCGCAGAATCCATCACCCTTCCGTGTCTTTTTTATGCCAAATCCCCATTGCAGAGAGAAAGAATGGCAGAAGAAACCACTTTCCAAACCGGAAACATCCAACACGTTGATATTGACGCTCAAATGCGCGAAGCCTACCTGGATTACGCCATGAGCGTAATTGTGGCGCGCGCCCTGCCCGACGCACGCGACGGGCTGAAGCCCGTGCACCGCCGCATTTTGTATGCCATGCAGGAGTTGGGCATCCGCTCGAATTCGGCGTACAAAAAATCCGCGCGCATCGTGGGCGAGGTGCTGGGCAAATACCACCCGCACGGCGATTCGGCGGTCTATGAGACCATGGCGCGCATGGCGCAGGATTTTTCCATGCGCTACCCCCTCGTGGATGGACAGGGTAACTTCGGCTCGATTGACGGCGACGCCCCCGCCGCCATGCGTTACACCGAAGCCCGCCTCCAGCGCCTCGCCGAAGAACTGCTGGCAGACCTCGACAAAGATACTGTGGATTTCGGCCCCAACTTCGACGACACACTTCAGGAACCGCTCGTCCTGCCTGCGCGGGTGCCAAACATGCTCCTCAACGGAACATCGGGCATTGCGGTTGGCATGGCGACCAACATACCGCCGCACAACCTGCGCGAACTGACGGACGCCATCATCTTCCTGATTGACAACTACGAGCGGATGGACGACATCGCCCTGGACGAGTTGATGAAGTACATCCACGGACCCGACTTTCCCACCGGTGGCGTCATCATCGGGCGGGAGGGCATCGAAGCCGCCTACGGCACGGGCAGGGGCAGGCTGGTGGTGCGCGGTATGGCGCACATCGAAGAGACCAAAGGCGGCAGATACAACATCGTCATCACGGAGATACCCTATCAGGTCAACAAAGCCTCGCTCATCGAACGCATCGCCGAACTGGTGCGCGACGGCAAGATTGACCAAATCTCAGACCTGCGCGACGAATCGGACCGTCGCGGCATGAGCATCGTCATCGAACTCAAGCGCGGCGCCCAACCGAAGAAAGTCCTCAACCAACTCTACAAATACACCAACCTGCAAACCACCTTTGGCGTGCAAATGCTTGCGTTAGTGGATGGCGAACCGCGCACCCTGCCGCTCAAACGCGCCCTGCAAATCTTCATCGAGCATCGGCAGACCGTCATCGTCCGCCGCACGAATTACGACCTGGCAAAGGCGCGGGCGCGTCAGCACATTCTGGACGGCTTGCTCATCGCGCTGGCAAACCTCGATGCGGTCATCAAGACCATCCGCGAATCGCAGGATGCCGACGACGCCAAGATTAACCTGACAACCCGCTTCAAACTGACCGAGGTGCAGGCGCAGGCAATCCTCGATATGCAGCTGCGCCGTCTCGCCGCCCTCGAGCGCTGGAAGATCGAAGAAGAGCACAAACAGGTTACGGAACAAATCGCCTACTTCGAGGACCTGCTCGCCCACCCCAGAAAGATACTTGCGCTCATTCAGGACGACATGCGCGACCTCGCCGAGAAATACGGCGACGACCGCCGCACGCGCATCGCTGCCGACGCCACCGACGAACTCAGCGAGGAGGACCTCGTCCCCGACGAGGCAGTGCTCATCAGTCTGACCGAGCGTGGATACATCAAAAGGGTGGCGGCGACAGCCTTCAGGTCCCAGACGCGAGGCGGGCGCGGCGTGAAGGGTCACGAAACGAAGGAAGAGGACGAAGTCGTGGCGCTCATCCCCGCCCGCAGCCTCGATTCGATGCTGTTTTTCTCGGATAAGGGCAAGGTCTATTCCGAGAAGGTGTATCAAATCCCCGATGCGGATCGAACCGCCAAAGGCATTCCGCTGGTGAACATCCTGGCGCTGGGACCGAACGAGCGCATCACCGCCGCCATCCCCGTCTCCGATTTTTCGGCGCACGGATACTGCATGCTGGCGACGGCGCGCGGCAAGGTCAAGCGCGTGCTGATGGAAGAGTTCGCTTCCGTCCGCCCCTCGGGCTTGATCGCCATGAATCTGGAGGAGGGTGACACCCTCGGCTGGGCGCGCCTCACCAGCGGCAACGACGAGGTGATCTTCGTGACGCAAAACGGTCAGGCGCTGCGCTTCCATGAGACCAAAGTCCGCGCCATGGGGCGGCAGGCGGCGGGCGTGCAGGCGATCAAACTGCGCAAGGATGATCTGGTTACGAGCATGGATGTGGTCGAAAAGGACGGTGCGCTTCTGGTCGTGACCTCGGGCGGCTACGGCAAACAAACTCCGCTCAAGGAATACGCGCCGAAGGGACGCGCCACCAGCGGCATCGCCACCATTGACCAGAAGGCGTTGAAGGACATCGGCAAGATCGTTGCGGCGCGCGTGGTGCAAAAGAACGACGACCTGACCCTCATCACCGCCAACGGCGTTGCCATCCGCATCAAGAACAAGACCGTCAAACAAGCCGGGCGCGTTACGAGAGGCGTCCATCTCATCAAGCCTCAGCCAGGCGACAGTGTGGCTTCGGTTGCGCGCATCTCCGCGGAGGATTTGAAAAAGGCGGGCGCGGAACCATTGGACGAAAGGACGGAGGCTCAGCCCGCCCTGATACAGGAAAGCCTCTAACAGCCTTGCGGGGTTCTGCAACCTCTTTCAAAAGGCTGCGTATGTACTCGTAGAAATCACGGAAAGGAGTGCATCATGAACCCCCAATACAGGCAATTGACCCGCAGTACCTCCAACCGCATGATCGCGGGCGTGTGCGCAGGCTTGGGCGAATACCTCGGCATTGACCCGACCATCGTCCGCCTGTTGACGCTGCTGGCGTTCTTCACCGGCTTCGGCGGCATTGCGATTGTGTACCTGATCATGGCGCTGGTCATCCCCGAGCAGACCAACACACAACCACAGTAATTCAAAAGACCAGGTGAGATGCCTGGTCTTTTTGGTTTAAGTTGATGATTTATCGAGAGGAGGATGGAAATATCCAGGGACCTTGCACTATAAACGACTCAACACTTTCTT
>DAOUBY010000315.1:0-5025 GCA_034432325.1 Anaerolineales bacterium | reverse complement strand
ATCTCTTGCACAAGTCAACCGGCGTTAGAGAACGCCTCCTGCGCCAGAGCGTATTGTGCGCTCTCTGGCGCACTTTCGCAAGAGGTCTATTACCTGCTGATTATAAAAGAAGACTCGCGTACATCCAGGTAGTATGCCGAAGGTTGTGTAAATTCATGCCGTGAGATTAATCTCGCGCCGCTTTTGCACAACATCGAAACACTATCCAAATCCATGCCGCTTGCGCACTTCTTCGATGCGCGACTCGCAGTCCGGTTCCGCGTGGGGGCTGGGATCGCGCGTCTCCGACGCGCCTTTGCCTGTCAGCGCCACAAAGACCGCCTCTGCCCCGTTTGCCACGTTGAGCGGTTCATAGCCGCCTTCGAGGACGAAGACAATCTTCCCGCCGCAAAATTCCTCCGCCAGCGCAACCACCTTTTGCGCCAGCGTTAGATACCCGCGTGTGGAAAGCCCCAGCGTGGTGATGGGGTCATTCCAATGCGCGTCGAACCCCACCGAGACGAAAATCATCTGCGGCTGGAACGCCTCGACAAAAGGCTCGAAGATGCGGTCTGCAACCTGCTCGTACACCCTGTCGCCGGCGTAGGCTGGCAGCGGCACGTTGACAATCCGCTTCTTTGCGTGAGGCGCATCGCTGATCCAGCCTGTGCCGGGGTAGATGCCCCATTGATGCACCGAAACGAACGCCAGACGTTCATCGTTGAGAAAAGCCGCCTGCGTGCCGTTGCCATGATGGGCGTCGTAGTCAATGACCATGACCCGTTCCAAGCCGTGCGCGAGGGCGTCCTTTGCGGCGATGGCAACATTGTTGAACAGGCAAAAGCCCATTGCCCGGTCTGGTTCGGCGTGATGCCCCGGCGGGCGGACGATGGCGAAGGCGTTGTGCGCCTCTCCGCGCAGGACGGCGCGGGCGCAGGTGAGCGCGCCTCCCGCCGCCAGCAGGGCGTCGTCGAAGGAGGCGGGGGTGACGTAGGTGGGGGCGTAGTCAATGATGCCGGGCGCCTCCTCGCGGCAGATTTTTTCCAGCGTGGCAATCAGTTTGGGGTGGTGGACCAGGCTCACGTCTTGGGGCGAAGCGGGGCTTGCGTCCACTCGTTCCGCCGAAAAGAAGGGAAGTTTGGGCATGAGCAGGTCGAATCGTTCGGGTCGTTCGGGGTGATCGGGGTAGGCATGACGCGGCGACTGCACGAGGGTGAAAAGCGTGGTCATGTTTGCATTATAGTCCCCCTCCGCCCTTCGGGCGCCTCCCCTAAAATCTCAGGATTTTGGGGGAGGTTGGGTGGTTGTAAAAACCATCGCCCCGCCAGCATGGGGGGGGCATGCTGGTCAGAGCGATGGCAGGGACACCTAATACCAATAAGGGGGAGGGCAGGTGTCGTGCTTTCAATATACTCTCCACCCATCGGGCAGACATTAAACAATGGTTAGAAATTCGATACAAATTATCCTATTTTATCCCCCGCATTTCCTATTTCTTCCTGCCGCCTTTGAACAACCTTAGCCACTCTTCCACTTCCTGCGGCGGGAGCGGCTGGTCGGCGGCGGGTTTGGGGGCAGAGCGGCGCGCCGGTTTCAGTTGATTGGCAAAGGCTTCCGAGCCGGTGACGCCCGCCTGCGCGGCGCGCGCGTCTGCCTGCACCTGCCGGTCGGAGGAGACCACCGTCCAGTTTTTGGCGCTTTTGCCCATCGTTTTCAGCCGCCTGCGGATGACTTCGTCGGCGGTGGTTCCCAGCGGGACGAAATGCGCGGTGACGAGTCCCAGTTTGCGGGTCCCGGCGTGAAGCGGCGGCGCGCCGTCGAAGTACACCTCCACCTGTTTGCGTTCGAGACGGCAAAATTCCTGCAAGACCGCAATCAGTTCCATTTCATCGTCCGGCGAGTCGAGGCGCAGTCCCAGTTTGGGAATCAGGTTGTGACCGTCAATCAGGTAGGGCATGAGTCTATTTTACATGGAAACCCTTTCCGCGCTCTTTTCGTACATTAATTACCTTTCCAGCGCGTTAGAGAACGCGCTCTACGCAAAGTTTTGCGTAAGTTCTCATTAAGCAAAGTCTTTTATAATCGTACCGAACAAGGAGATTTTCATGGCTGATAAAAAAGACCGCCAATTGACCGTTCCGCAGGGCGGCATGATGCGCGATTTCGTCCTGCGACTCAAACTCATCGGCAGGCTGATCGGCGACAAGCGGGTCAACTTTTTCCTCAAACTCCTGCCGCTGGCTTCGGTGGCGTATCTCTTCTGGCCCCTGGATGTCGTCCCCGCCATTGCTTTGCCCGTCATCGGCGTGCTGGACGACGCCGCCATCCTGTGGATTGGCTCCACACTCTTTGTGGAACTCTGCCCGCCGGAGGTGGTTCGGGAGCACATGCAAAGCCTGCGCAGTAATTTGGATGAAGTGAACGACGTGATTGACGCCGACTCTACGGACGTGAATGACTGATGCTGAGACGCTTCCTCGCTTTTCTGCTGACCCCGGCGCTGGCGGCTTGCGCTGCCCTGAACGTCCCGCCTCCTTCCTCGCCGACGCCTGATTCTGCCCTTCCCACCTTTTCCCCGCCGACGGCTCTGCCTCCCACCTCCGTTCCGACAGACCTTCCTCTTCCTCCCACTCCATCTGCGCCGAATGCAGTCTCCTTCCCCAATGCAGATGACTTCACCTGGCAATTGATTGCATCCAGCCTCGTCCACCCTGTGGACCTGCAGGCGGATGGGTCTGGGCGGTTGTTCGTGGTCGAAAAAATCGGTCACATTCACATCATCGAAAACGGACAGTTGCTCGAAGAACCTTTCCTGAACATCGAAGACCGCGTCAATGAGAGTTCCACCGAAATGGGGCTGCTGGGGCTGGCGTTTCATCCCAACTACGCACAGAACGGCTACTTCTTCGTTAACTATACCGGCAGGGGCGGCGATACATTCATCTCCCGCTTTCAAGTCTCCGGCGACCCGTACAAAGCCAATCCCTCCAGTGAAATGAATCTGCTGAGGATCAATCAGCCCTTTCCCAACCACAACGGCGGGACTCTGCAATTCGGTCCCGACGGTTTCCTCTATGCCGGGCTGGGCGACGGCGGCGCAGGAGGCGACCCGTTTGGGAATGCCCAATCGCTGGATACTTTGCTTGGAAAAATCCTGCGCCTCGATGTGGACTCCGCCGAACCTTATGCCATCCCGCCTGGCAATCCCTTTGGCAATGAAATCTGGGCGTATGGGCTTCGCAATCCCTGGCGTATGGCATTCGATCCGCTGACTGGCGACCTGTACATCGCCGACGTGGGGCAGAATGTTTGGGAGGAAATCAATTATCTTCCCGCCGGCGCTCCCGGCGGTGTGAACTTTGGCTGGGACTACCGTGAAGGCGCTCATCCATTCGAAGGCGAGGCTCCCGCCGGGCTGACTGAGCCGGTTGCCGAGTACAGTCACAGCGAAGGCGGATGTTCGGTCACCGGCGGGTATGTCTATCGCGGCGCGATGCCGGAGTGGAACGGCATCTACCTCTACGGCGATTATTGCACAGGATACATTTGGGGGTTGATGCAGGTCAATGGGGTGTGGCAGTCTCAGGTCCTGTTCGATACGGATGTCAATATCACTTCCTTCGGGCAGGATGGAAATGGCGAGGTCTATCTGGTGGCATACGGCGGGGGAGTGTATCAACTCGCCCGAAAGTAATTTGGTCAAGTCTCATCCACTATAGGCGGATTGTCACTTCAATTTGTGACGCCTGTCACTGGCAGGCGTTTTTTAATTGTCATACAATGTTGGCTGTACACTGGAGGTGTCGTATGGCTCAGAAACAGTGGAAGATCGTAAAGATCCGATACTGCGAGCACGTCGGTCGTGAGGTGGCGCTGGAAGATGAGGTGGTTTATCCCGCCGAGCATCTTCCCGATCAGCCTCCGCGAGTGATGGCAAGCCGTTGCTCCAACGCCATGGAATGCAACAGCCTGGACAAAATGGTCTGTGCGTGGTGCGGCACCAACCCCGACGTCCGTCCTTTGTAAACTAAGTGGGCTGTCACACGCCCATTTGGTAAATTCATAATACCCGAAAGGGTATAACTCTCTCCTCCCTCTGAGTTGGTCACTGGCTGCCCCGCCTGCGATGGCGGGGTACGCCGTTAAGCGGACTGTGCCACTCCTGCTGGTTGTGTGTCGTGTCAACCTGACATGGGTAGTCAACATGTCAGGTTGGGATAAAGAAGATTACCCTGTTCGTCGCATCGGAACGTCCAAGCCCGCGCCGGACAGGTGTTGGTTTGCTGCTCATCTTTTCTAAACTTTTGCTGCTCCTTTTCGCGATAATGAGATGTTGCAAAGATGATATTTAGGGTGGGGGGGAGCGTACTGGGCGTTCTCTAACGCCCGGTTGCGCTAGAGAGCGCAAAATAGGCAGGGACTTTTTGCATGATTGCAACAAAGCAAGAAACTATATTTTCAACCGCTATAATTCTTGACTAGCCCGGCGAATCCTGCTAAACTATCGCCCGCTCCCTTTGCGCGGGAGCAATTTAATTGCAAATTTACTTCCCCATAAGGCATGGCTTTGGTATAATCGTCCTGCTTAAATGGGTCTGCCGACGTAGCTCAATCGGCAGAGCACCCGCCTTGTAAGCGGGCGGTTACGAGTTCGATTCTCGTCGTCGGCTCTGGTCATGCGTTGAGAAAGAGTCGGCGCGTGATTAACAATTCAATATTTTACTTGGGCGGTTACCCAAGTGGCCAAAGGGGACTGACTGTAAATCAGTTGTCAGCAGACTTCGGAGGTTCGAATCCTTCACCGCCCACTATCCCGCAAGCGCGGGACAGCACGTTAAGCCCTCATAGCTCAGTCGGTAGAGCACACCCTTGGTAAGGGTGAGGTCACGGGTTCGAGTCTCGTTGAGGGCTCAATTGCTGAAATCAAGATCTGTGTCTATAAAAGGAGAAAAGACATGGCGAAGGAAAAATTTGATCGAAGCAAGCCGCATCTGAACGTGGGGACGATGGGACACATCGACCACGGGAAGACGACGCTGACGGCGG
>DAOUBY010000314.1:0-11234 GCA_034432325.1 Anaerolineales bacterium | reverse complement strand
TTCAGTAGATCACGAAAACCCTGCGTAGCTTGCGCTCTCTAGCGCAAATTCGGCGGTAGAGACCGCCAAATACGCGCTTTCGTGAAGTACTGAATTTCCCGATAATCTCTCAAAACCATTTAGAGGAGTGTGTATCATGACAGGCAAAAACGCCACCAAAACCGACCAATCGAAACACGGGCTGCTCCCCACGCCGCCCATGCCGGAGGGACTGCCCAAAGCGCAGTTGACCGACAATGCCCGTCAGGTGTTGCTGCGGCGTTACGTCCGCCGCGGGGAGGATGGCAAACCGGTCGAAACCGTCGAAGAGATGTTCTGGCGCGTTGCCTATCACGTTGCCAAAGTGGAGGAACAATGGGGGGCAGACGTTTTACAGCGCACCATCGAGTATTACCATTTGCTTTCGAGCAAGAAGTTCTTCCCCAATTCTCCCACTTTCACCGGCGCCGGCACGCCGCTCGGTCAACTGGCGGCTTGTTTCGTCCTGCCCATCACCGACGATATGGGACGCGACAGCGCCGGCATCTTCCAAACCCTGCGCGACGCGGCATTGATCCAGCAGACGGGCGGCGGCAACGGCTTCTCCTTTTCGCGCCTGCGCCCCAAAGGCGCCATGGTGCACACCTCCGCCGGTCAGGCAACGGGACCGGTCGGTTTTCTGCGCGTCTATGACCATGCCTTCGGCGAGATTGCGCAAGGCGGCACCCGCCGCGGCGCCAACATGGCGGTCTTGCGCGTGGATCACCCGGACGTGGAGGAATTCATCACCTGCAAGACCGACGAAAACTCCATCACCAACTTCAACATCTCCGTCGGCATCACCGACGCCTTCATGCGCGCCGTCAAGGAAGACAAGGAATGGGAACTGCGCTTCCCCGACCCGAAAGACGCCAAAGCCAAAGGCTTCAGCGGCACACTCGAACAGGCGGAAGCCGCCGGCGTCAAAATCAATACGTATGGCAAAGTGCGCGCCCGCGATATTTTCGACAAAATCGTCAAACAGGCGCACCACAACGGCGAACCGGGCGTGCTCTTCCTCGACGCCGCCAACCGCTCCAACCCCGTCCCGCACCTGTATCCCCTCGAGGCGACCAATCCTTGCGGCGAACAATGGCTCGGACCTTACGAAAACTGCTGTCTCGGCTCGGTCAACCTCAACGAACACTGCGGACCCGACGGCACGGTGGACTGGGAACTGCTCCGTCAATCCGTCGTCACCGCCACCCGCTTCCTCGATGACGTGGTCGAAGCCAACGCCTACGTCCCCGCCGTGCCGCAACTCAAGGAAGCCGCCCACCGCGCCCGCCGCATCGGTCTCGGCATCATGGGGCTGGCAGACCTGATGTACCACGTGGGCGTGCGCTACGGCTCGCGCGAAGGACAGGAATTCGGCGCGCAGGTGATGGAATTCGTCCGCTACCATGCCATGCTCACCAGCATCGAACTCGCCAAAGAGCGCGGCGCATTCCCCGCCATCGAAGGCTCCATCTACGACATGGACAACATGACCTGGACCCCGCCTCAGAGTTTGATCCGCTACGAGCATAACTGGGGCAGACCCCAGGTCCAGTGGGAAGCGGTGGTGGAAGGCATCAAAAAGCATGGCATCCGCAACGCCGCCCAAACCACCGTCGCGCCCACCGGCACCATCGCCACCGTCGCAGGCTGTGAAGGCTATGGCTGCGAACCCGTCTTCGCCCTCGCCTACATCCGCCACGTCAACGACAACGGCAAAGACCTCCAACTCACCTACGCCAGCCCGCGCTTCGACGAGGCGCTCAAAAAACTTGGTCTCGGCGAAGAGAAGCGGCAGGAAATCGTCGAACAGGTGATGCGCGAAGGCACCTGCCAGCACATCACCGAACTGCCCCAACACATCCGCGACACCTTCGTCGTCTCCAGCGACGTGACCGCCGAAGAACACGTCCGCATGCAGGGCGCGCTCCAGGCATTCGTGGACAACTCGCTCTCCAAGACCATCAACTTCCCCGAAGGCGCCAGCGTGGAAGACGTTGCCACCGCCTACATGCTGGCATGGGAACTCGGCTGCAAGGGGATTACCGTGTACGTGACCGGCTCGCGCGAAAAAGTGGTGCTGGAAACAAAAGCCACCGCCGAAAAGAAGGAAGCGCCTCAGACTCCGCCTCAGCCTGCTTCTGCTGCCAAGCCCGAACTCGCCCCCACCTTCTTCCACGACCCGAAGAAGCCGCGTCCCCGCGCTCTGACCGGCAAGACCTACAGCGTCGAGACCCCCGTCGGCAAAGCGTTTGTGACCATCAACGAAAACGGCGGCGAACAACCCTTTGAAGCGTTCATCAACACCGCCAAGGCTGGCTCCGAAACCGCCGCCGTCTCCGAGGCGATCGGGAGGCTCATCTCCTACATCCTGCGCATGACCTCGCCCATCAAACCGACCGACCGTCTGCGCGAAGTGGTGCGGCAGTTGATGGGCATCGGCGGCGGGCGTTCGCTGGGGCTGGGACCCAACCGCGTGCGCTCCCTGCCCGACGGCATCGGTCAGGTGCTGGATATGTACCTGCGTGAGAAGGCTGGCGCGCTGCCCGTTCTGGAGGAAAAAACCAACAGCGGCAATGGCGGAAGTCATCCCATTGAAGACGATGCGCTGACTCATAAAATGCGCATCGGCGACCTGTGTCCCGAATGCGGCGAAGCGGCAGTCGTCAACGAAGAGGGATGCCGCAAGTGCTACGCCTGCGGATACAGCGAGTGTTAGCGCAAACAATTGAGACTTCCGAAGTCTTCGCGACTTCGGAAGTCTCACAATGGTACAATCAAAATCATGAAACGGATAAAGTTTTCCATAAAAAGCGATGTCCAGCCTGTGGGGTTTCCTCCCGTTAGCAAAACCCTGCCCAAGGCTGTAAAGCGGATTGTGGATGAACTCAAGCCTGAGAAAATCATTCTGTTTGGTTCCTATGCGTATGGGAATCCCACACCCGATAGCGACGTGGATCTGCTTGTAATAATGAAAACCAGAGCCAAAGAGATTGATAGATACGTGGCTGTTTCCAATCTTCTCTATCCCCGTCAATTTCCGGTGGATATTCTCGTAAAAACGCCCAAAGAAATTAAAGTGGAAGCCGGCAAAAAGGGTAACTTCTTCATGCGTGAAATTTTGACAAAGGGGAAGGTGCTCTATGACCGAAATGGATGAGGCGCT
This sequence comes from Anaerolineales bacterium, assembly GCA_034432325.1. Lineage (GTDB taxonomy): Bacteria > Chloroflexota > Anaerolineae > Anaerolineales > Villigracilaceae > Defluviilinea. The sequence continues at coordinate 8,053 of DAOUBY010000314.1, read as the reverse complement.
GGAGTGGGTGGAATACGCCGAGGAAGATTTGACCCTGGCAAAAAGCGCTTTGCGGCGCAGCAAGCCCCTTCCAATCGGCTCCTGCTTCCATAGCCAGCAATGCGCCGAGAAATATTTCAAAGCAATCCTGGTCTCACGGAATATTGAATTTCCTAAAACGCACGATTTGCTGATTCTCAATACGCTTTGCACTGATGCGGGAATTCTTACGGGTTTTACGAAAGAAGACTTGGGCAGGTTGTCGGGGTATGCGGTACGTACCCGCTATCCGGGAAATCAACCGACTCCCGATGAAGCAAAAGAAGCGCTCGAAATTGCAACGACTGTTCGCCGCTTTGCCCGCGCTTTTTTGGGCTTGAAGAAAAAATGAACACCACCGCCCGTAAGACTTCCGAAGTCTTCGAGACTTCGGAAGTCTCACAGGAGACTGCATGGCAAAACTCATCCCCGCCGCCGAGCGCATCCAGCGCGCCCGCAAACTGATTCAACAAGCCCGCGACCTGCCCGTCCCAACCGGCGGGCTGGGCAAATCCGACTTTTCCTACATCGCCAGCGTCAAAGACTTGCTCCGTCAGGCGCGCGACCTGGTCAAATTCATCCCGCAGACCGCCGGCGTTTCCGCCGAAATGAAAGAAGAAGTCAAAAAAATCTACGAAGAAATCGAACAGGCGACCCGCGAAATCCTGTACTGACGCCCCGCGCCCGAATGTTATAATCTCCGCCGATGAAAAACTGGAATGCACCCCTCATCGGCTTTTTTCTTTTCACCCTTGTGCTGCTTGGAATGGCATTGCCTTCCCTGAGCGCAACCGCCGCGCCAGACCTGCAAGGCTTCGTCACCGCCACCCCCGGCCCCGACGGGCGCATCCTCTACACGGTTGTCGAAGGCGACAACTGTTCGAGCATCGCCCTCAAACACGGCATTACGGTCTCCCAACTGCGCCAGTTTAACACCCGCCTGGACGAAAACTGCATTGTCGCCATTGGGCAGCAACTCATCGTCGGTCTTGTTGCACCGCAAGCCCCCACTGCCGCAGTCACCGTCACGCCCACGCCGCCCCTTGCTGCGCCCACGCCCTTCGAAGGCACCACCGAAGTCTGCATTCTGCTCTTCAACGACCTCAACGGCGACGCCCTGCGCCAGGCGAATGAATTGGGCATAGACGGCGGAGCGGTCAGCCTCACCAACGTCAACGGTTCCTACTCCCAGACTCAAACCACCACCTCCGCCATAGACCCCGACCTGCTCGAACCCGTCCGCTCCTGCTTCACCGACGTACCCGCCGGCAGATACAACATCAGCATGGCGGTTCCCGACGGCTACAACCCCACCATGTCCCTCACCTACACCCTGGATGTCAAAGCCGGTGACCGCGCCTCCGTGGACTTTGGCGCGCAAGCCAAAACGCTCACCCTGCAAGACCCAGCCGTTGAAGAAAGCGGCGGGCGCTCTCCGCTATTGGGCATCTTTGGCTTGTTACTCCTGCTGGGCGGGCTGGGGCTGGGATATTTTGCCTACCGCGCCAACCAGCCGCAGAGCAAACTCAAGGGAAGCCCGCTCCTGAAGCGATAAAACACGAGACCGCCCATCGGCGGTCTCTTTTTTCTCTTTGGCGACTACCCCATTGGGTGGAGCATCCGCTGTCCGCCGATCAGGTGCAGGTGCAGGTGAAACACGGTCTGACCGCCGTCTGCGCCGGTGTTGACGATGAGGCGGTAGCCGTTGTGATGGATTCCCTCCTCGCGGGCAAGTTTCCCTGCCACCGCAACGAGATGCCCCATCAGCGGTTCGTCCTCGGGAGCGAGCGCGTTCACAGACTCGATGTGCTTGTTCGGCACGATCAGGATATGGGTCGGCGCGACCGGGTGAATATCGCGGAAGGCGGTCACCTGTTCGTCCGAATAAACGACCTCGGCGCGGGCTTCACGGGTAATAATCTTGCAGAAGATACAGGGATCGGTCATGGCGGCTTTGCTCCTCGGTGGAATTACACCTGATCGAGAGTGTTTTGAAATTCATGTTCCAACCACAGATGAACACAGATAAATTGGATTTACAAGGGAATTTCATGCCGTTTTTCTTCAGCATCAGTGTTGATCCGTGTTCATCTGCGGTAAATCCCGATTTATAAAACACTCTCCTGATCCAGCAGGCTTTCGTCACAATTGGGGCGCATTTTACCCTCATTCCCTGCACAGTGTTAGAAATATCTTACCTTTCCGCGTTGTCCATCCAAAAGGCGATATAATGCCTCGCGAAGGAAAAAAAGAATGAACGAAACAGCGCTTACCTGGCTTATTTTTATCCTCGCCTTTGGCGGGATGGTGGTTGTACACGAACTTGGGCACTTTGTTGCTGCGCGGCTCGTCAAAGTGGAAGTGGAAGAGTTCGGCATCGGCTTTCCCACGCCCGGCGCGGTGACCTTCTGGGTCTCGCCCGGTTACTTCTTCCTGCGCAGCGGCAGACGGGTGGAGATTCCCCGCAACTTCCGCATGCCCGTCTTATGGAGCGACCTGGAGAATCACGAAGCCAAACTCACCGTCCGCGAGCAAAACGGCAGATTGATTCTGCAATCCATCGAGGCAGTCCTCCTCATTGCGCCCGCCTCTCAAAACGAACCTCCGGCAAAACGCTCCATCAAAGCCGGCAAAGCCGAAGGCGGCATGGAACTCATCGAAGTCATCTCCGAAGTTCACCCCGGCACCCGCTTCACCCTCAACTGGCTTCCCATCGGCGGCTTCGTCCGCCCGAAAGGTGAAAACGACCCGGCTGTGCCGGGCGGACTCGCCGCCGCCTCCCCCTGGAAGCGGCTGTTTGTGCTCTTTGCCGGTCCCTTCATGAACCTGGTCACCGCCGTTCTGGTCATCAGTCTGATCATCAACCAGGTGGGCGGAATCATCGTCTCGCCCTCGTCCGATTCCAACGCGCCTCAACAAATCCTCATCACCGAAGTCGTTGCCGGCAGCCCCGCCGAACAGGGCGGGATTCAGGTGGGCGACATCCTGCTCGCCGCCAACGGACAGCCCCTCACCAGCCCCGACCTGCTCAGCGAACTGATTCAAGCCAGCCCCGATACGCCCATACGCTTTGACGTGCGGCGCGGCAACGAGACCATCGCCCTCACCGTCACCCCCCGCCTCGATGCGCCCTCCGGCAGAGCCAAAATCGGCATTGGCTACTGCCCCGGCTGTGAATTCAAACCCATCGCCTCCTTCACCGAAACCCTCGGCTTGAGTCTGCAAGTCACCGGCGCGCAAATCTACGCCCTCGCCACGCTTCCCATCCGCCTCCTGCGCGGCTCCATCGCACCGGAACAGGGACGCCTCATCGGCTTGAAAGGCATCTTCGACATCATGTCGCAGAGCGTCTCCAATGACGTGGAAGCCGCTCAAACCCAACCGACTGCCCCTGCCTCCGCGCCCAACCCCAATGCCCCCGTGCAGACCCTCTCCATCATCGCCCTGCTTTCCATCAGCCTCGGCATCTTCAACCTCTTTCCCTTCCCCGCGCTCGACGGCGGGCGCATCCTCTTCGTCCTCCCCGAACTCATCTTCCGCCGCCGTATCCCGCCCAAACTCGAAAACCTCGTGCATGGCATCGGCATGGCGCTCCTGCTCATCCTGATGATTTACGTCAACGTGCGCGATTTCATTGACCCGGTTATTCCGTAAGACCAAGAATGAAACCAAAGAACACCTCTTTCCAAACCGTCCTCGATGCCCTGCTCGATACCGGCAAAGACTTCCCGCGCCGCTACCTGCAATACTTCTCGGATATCGGACCCCTCGAACTCAAAACCCTGCTCGACATCTGGTCCCGCGTCAAACCGGACCGCAAACTGTCCCTGCTCAAAGGGCTTCGCGCCGCGGCTGACAACGACACCCTCGTCAACTACGACGACTTCGCCCGCGCCATCCTGCGCGACCCCGAAGCCGCCGTCCGCGTGCAAGCCATCCGCCTGCTCGACGAATGCGAAGACCTCAAACTCGTCCCTGCCTACATCGAACTGCTGAAAAACGACCCGGACGCCTCCGTCCGCGCCGAAGCGGCGAACGCCCTCAACCTGTTCGTGGACCTGGGCGAACTGGAAGAAATTCCAGAGCAAACCTACGGGGAGGTCCATGCCGCTTTGCTCGAATCAGCCCGAGGGGCGGATGAAGCGCCGGTCCGCCGCCGCGCCCTCGAAGCGCTGGGCTGGTCGTCGAATCCCGAAGTCGTCGAATTGATCGAATCCGCTTTCGAAGGCGGCGTTGACTGGAAGGTCAGCGCACTGACCGCCATGGGGCGCTCGGCAGACGACCGCTGGGAAGACCGCGTCCTGCGCTCGATGCTCGACGACAACGTGAAAATCCGCAAAGCCGCCGTGCAAAGCGCGGGCATGCTGGCGCTCAAATCGGCGCGCCTGCCGCTTTTGCGCATGCTGGAAAGCGAGGAGGACGGCGATGTGATGACCGCCGTCATCTGGTCGCTTTCGCAGATCGGCGGCGAGGACGTGCAAACCTACCTCGAGACCCTGCTCGACCAGGCGGAAGACGAAGACCTGATCGAATTCCTCGAAGACGCGCTCGATAACCTCGCCTTCACCGAAGACCTCGACCGTTTCGATTTGTTTGCGTTCAACCCCGACGATTTGGAAGCCCTCGAGGAAGTTGACGAAGACGACGAAGAAGAGATGTAACCCGGCGCTTTGCGATTAAACCTTGAAATCACGGAGAAGTTTATAATCTCCGTGATTTCTTTTTTGGGTCGTATGCTGAAAGTTGTGTAAATTCGTACCGCGAGACATCGTCCCCGTAGGGGGATTAATCTCGCGCCACTTTTACACAAAAATCAAGATACTATCCTTTTTTGGCGGTCAACCGATGTCGCTTTCCATCCTCGCAAACACTTTTGCCAATAACATCCTTCCGATTCTCCTGCTCGGCGGCGCGGGCTTCGCGCTCGGCAAACTCCTGCACGTGGATGCGCGCAGTCTGGGGCGGGTGGTCTTCTACGTCTTCAGCCCGGTGCTGATCTTCGACCTGCTCGTCAAGAACCAACTCAAGTGGAACGAAGCCGCTTCTGTTGTCGGCTTTACGGTCACCATTGTGCTTTGCATGGGGACGCTGGCGTTCCTGTTTGGCAGCCTTCTCAAACTGGAGCGTCCCGCTCTCGTCGCCATCGTCATTACCACCATGTTTGCCAATACGGGCAACTACGGGCTTCCGCTGGTGACGTTTGCCTTTGGCGAGAAGGCGCTCTCGTATGCGGGCGTGTACTTCATCACCACCACCTTCATGTTCTACACCGTCGGCGTGGTCATCGCCTCGCTGGGACACATGAACCTCGGGCAAGCCGTGAGCGGGTTGCTCAAACTGCCCACGCTCTACGCGGTTTTCATCGCCATGCTGGTCATCGAATTGGGCATCGTCCTCCCTGCGCCGTTTGCCCGCGCCGTGGACCTTGCCGCAGGCGGCACGATTCCCCTCATGCTCGTCCTGCTGGGCGTGCAAATGACGGACGTTGTCCTGACGGGCAACCGCCGCGCCCTGTCGCTCAGCGTGGGGCTGCGCCTGTTCGCCGCGCCGCTCATCGGGCTGGGGCTTGCCGCGCTGTACGGCGTTCGTGGATTTGCCCGCCAGGGGGCGGTGACGCAGGCTTCGATGCCGAGCATGGTCAGCGCCACAGTGCTGGCGGCGGAATACCAGCTCGATTCGAAACTCATTGCCGCGGCAGTGTTCGTCAGCACTTTGCTCAGTCCGCTGACGCTCACCCTGTTGCTGGTTTTTCTGGGGAGTTGAGATGCGCACAGTCCGTCATTTGATACTGCCATTCCTGCTTGCCCTGGCGCTGACCGCTGTAAACCCCGCCGGCGCGCAGACCGCCGCAGAGATGCAACTTGCCGCCTCCGTCCAATTTGGGGAAAGCGTTACCTTCACTGCAAGGCTCAACACGCCGCTCCCGCTTCAAAGCGCAATCATCTACGTTCACGACACGGCGCGGAGCGTCACCTACTCCCAGCCCGTGACCTTCGACGCGAACGGCGTTTCGGAATATCGCTTCGATGCGCGGCAGAACGCCCTGCGTCCGTTCACCACCCTGTTGTGGCGCTACGACCTGACCCTTGCCGATGGCAGCGTCCTCCAGAGCGCAACGGGCTCCGTCCGCTACGACGACACCCGCTTCGCCTGGCAGACCCTCGAGGCGGAATCGCTTCGCATCCACTGGTACAACGCCGACGACTCCTTCGGTCTCGCCGCCTTGAACGCCGCGCAGGCGGGCATCCAGAATATTCGCGGCTTTTTTTCCCCTGACCTTTCCCAACCGATTGACATCTTTCTCTACGCCAGCGAAAGCGACCTGCGCGGCGCGCTCCCCGGCGCGGAGGCTTGGGCGGCGGGTCATGCCGATTCGGGGGCGGGCGTGATCACGGTCACGGTTGAGGCGGGCGCCGCTCAAGGCATCCTGATGGAACAGCGCATCCCGCACGAACTCATGCACGTCCTGTTTGCGCGTCAGGTCGGCGCGGGCTATCGCAGCCTCCCCGCCTGGCTGAGGGAGGGCATGTCGGCGCTGGCGGAGGTATACCCGAACCCCGATTACGACAAGGTTCTGGCAGACGCCGCCGCCCGCAGCGCGCTGATTCCCATGCGGGACTTGTGCGCTTCATTCTCCCCTCAGGCTGATTCGGCGTTTCTCGCCTATGCCCAATCCCGATCCTTTACCAACTACCTGCGCGGCATGTATGGCGCAGACGGCTTGCTGACCCTTGCCCGCGCCTACGCCAACGGCGTGACCTGTGAACGCGGACCCGAGCGCGCTTTCGGCGTCACCTTCGCCAAACTGGAGCGTGACTGGCGTGTGAACGTGCTGGGGCAGGAAAGTCTCGCCTCGACGCTTGAGGGGTTTCTCCCCTATCTGGTATTGTTGTGCGTGGTCGTGTTTTTCCCGTTGATTGGCATTTTCAATTCCCTTTGGAAGAAAGGATCTGCTCATGGACGATCAACATGAACTGGTTCGCGCTCATGTCTGGGTGATGGGACATGTGCAGGGCGTGGGCTTTCGCGCCCACGTGGAATTTTACGCGCGCCAAATCGGCGTCACGGGCTGGGTGCGGAATGTGGGCTACGACACGGTGGAGGCGGTGGCAGAAGGGGAGCGCGCCAAAGTGGAACGCTTCATCGAGACGATGAAGGAAGGTCCGCGCATGTCGCGGGTGGATGAGGCGAGAGTGGAGTGGGAGAACCCGACAGGGGAGTTTCGGGAGTTTGGGGTGAGGAGGAGTTTGTAACGTTTGAACGTTGAGATGTCAGGTCCCCCGAAATATCCTTGGAACGGCATCCAATTTCCTTGAGCAATCCTGTTATGGGTTTTGAATTTGTTGGCGAATCAAGACGCTCAATTTCTGAACAACTTCATTGAACGCGATGGGCGGTAATTTGCAAACGAATTCTGCCTGCCTTGCTTTCCAGTCAAGACTTTTCACCTGGTCTGACAATACTGCTCCGTTGATTTTCAAACCATCAGGTATCAGCACTTCAAAAGGATACCCTTTGATTTGACTCGTAATTGGGCAAAGGATGGCTAATCCAACCTTGCCGTTATAAGCCGCTGGCGATAAGACCAGGGCTGGTCTACGGCCTGCCTGCTCATGCCCCGCCTGTGGGTTGAACGTAATCCAAACAATATCACCGCTGTCAGGAATATATGCCATAGAGTTACCAGGCTTCATTTCCTACGGCAGAGCCGGTGTCAACTTCGCCGTGAATGTTGTTTTTGGTGATGCCAGCGAGTAATTCATCAAGCGTCCAGTTCGCTGTGCGGACGGGCTTGACGATAATTTGACCGTCAACGATTGATATTTCCACAAGCGAATCATTTTCCAATTGCACATCGAGAGCAAACGCCTTTGGTATTCGTACAGCGAGGCTGTTGCCCCATTTTTGAACTTTTGTGAGCATAAGGTATTCTCCGTTTGTATCTATGAGTCTACTGCAAAAAGGTCTTTATCCACGAAGGACACGAAGTACACAAAGGAATTCCAAAAGGCGCTATTCAGAATCTTGAAATTCG
>DAOUBY010000313.1:0-18441 GCA_034432325.1 Anaerolineales bacterium | reverse complement strand
AAATTTCAAGATTCTGAATAGCGCCTTTTGGAATTCCTTTGTGTACTTCGTGTCCTTCGTGGATAAAGACCTTTTTGCAGTAGACTCATTTTTTATTTCGGTTCGATGTTGCCTTGAGAGTCGGTCTGGCTGTCTTTCTTTTCGTCATCGCCGCTCAAACCCTCGCGAAAGGATTTGATTCCCTTGCCGAGTTCGCCTGCAATTTTACCGATGCGGCCCGGCCCAAACAACAGTAGGACAATCACCAGAAGGATGATCAGTTCTGTAGGTCCAAGACGTGAAAACATGGTTGCTCCTTATTCAGTGATGCGCTTATCGTACCACAACCGTGATTAATGCGCCATTATAGTTCGCGGCGGAAGATGATGCCCTCGATGAAGCGCAGGGCGCGGCGCACAAGCGAGCGGATACGTCCAAGCGCGCGGTATTGCGAGGGGCGTATCTGTCCCTTGCTGGGAAGCGGTCCCGTCCACTCGGCGGCGAGGGCGCCCCAGGTCAACCCGGCGCCAAAGCCGACCATGACGAATTTGTCGCCGCTCTTGAGCCGCCCCTTTTCGACCGCTTCGACGGCGGCGATGGGGATGGAAGCGGTGGAGGTGTTGCCATAGCGGTCGAGGTTGACAATGAATTTGTCCATCGGCTGTTTGAGCCCGCGCGCCGCCGCTTCGATGATGCGGATGTTGGCTTGATGCGGCACCACCCAGTTGATGTCTTCGATGCTCAAACCGGCGGCTTCCAGCGCTTCGAGGGTTGCCTGCGCCATGACGCGGGTGGCGAAGCGGAAGACTTCCTTGCCGTCCATTTCAATGAAGTGCTTGCCGGCATGAATGGTCGCTTCGCTGGCAGGGAGCGCGCTTCCGCCGCCGGGCACTGCCAGCAGGTCGCCGCCGGAGCCATCGGAGTGCATGACGGCGGAATATACGCCGCCGGGTTTCTCGCTTGCCTGCAGGACGAATGCGCCGGCGCCGTCACCGAAGAGGATGCAGGTGTTGCGGTCCTTCCAGTTGACGAAGCGGGAGAGGGTCTCTGCGCCCACGACCAGGGCGTTCTTGATCGAGCCGCTGCGAATCGCCTGCGCCGCCATGTTGGTGGCGTAGATGAAGCCGGAACAAGCCGCCAGCAGGTCGAAAGCGCCGGCTTTGGATGCGCCGATTTGGTCTTGAATCAGGCAGGCGGTGGCGGGGAAGATATAGTCGGGGGTGGAGGTGGAGCAGATGATCAGGTCGAGGTCGGTGGGGCGCAGGTTGGCAACGGTCAGCGCTTTGAGAGCCGCCTCGACGCCCAGGGAGGAGGTGGTTTGTCCGTCAGCGGCGATCCGCCGTTCGCGGATGCCGGTGCGTTCGCGAATCCACTGGTCGCTGGTTTCGACGATTTTGGAAAGGTCGTCGTTGGTCAGAATTTTTTCAGGCACCGACATTCCCCAGCCGGTGATGTGTGCGTATGGCATACTTGCTCCTCTTACATCGTCGTACGAAGGGCGTTCTCTATCCCTCGAATTGACTGAATACCAGTGTGGCGTTGTGACCGCCGAAGCCGAAAGAGTTGGACATGGCGTGCCGAATGCCTGCTTTGCGCGGCTGGTTCGGGACGTAGTCCAGGTCGCATTCGGGGTCGGGCGTTCGATAATTGATGGTGGGCGGGATGACGCCTTCGCGCATGGCGAGGATGCTGAACACCGCTTCCACCGCGCCCGATGCCCCCAGCAAATGCCCGGTCATGGATTTGGTGGAGGAGACAGGGATTTTGTACGCCTGCTCGCCGAAGACGGTTTTGATGGCGGCGGTCTCGCTTTTGTCGTTGAGCGGCGTGGAGGTGCCGTGTGCGTTGATGTAGTCAATGTCCGTCACTTGCAGAGCGGCGTCTTCCAGCGCCAGCCGCATGGACATTGCGGCACCGGCGCCGTTCTCGGCCGGGGCAGAGATGTGATAGGCGTCATCGGTGGTGCCGTAGCCGCTGATTTCAGCGAGGATGGATGCGCCGCGCGCCTGTGCATGTTCCAGCGATTCAAGGATGAGGATGCCGGCGCCCTCCCCCATCAGAAAGCCGTCGCGGGTCTTGTCGAACGGGCGCGATGCGGTGAGGGGATCGTCGTTGCGGGTGGAGAGCGCGCCCATGACGTTCATGCCCGCCATGGCAAGCGGCACGAGCGCGCCTTCGGCTGCGCCGGCAATCATGACATCCGCCGAGCCGCGGCGGATCATTTCCAGCGCCTCGCCGATGGCGTTGTTGCCGGAGGCGCAGGCGGTTGCCAGCGCCATGTTCGGTCCGCGTGCGCCGAAACGGATGGCAAGCATACCCGCGGCGCTGTCCGAAATCATCATGGGGACGAGGAACGGGCTGAGGCGTTCCGGTCCGCGTTCACGCAAAACTTCCACTTGTTCCAGAATTGTGCCGATGCCGCCGATGCCGGTGCCAATGACGATGCCCACGCGGTGGCGGTTGGAGTCGTCAATGGTGAGGCGGGCTTGCGCCAGCGCTTCGAGCGCGGCGACGGTGGCAAATTGGGTGAAGCGGTCCATTTTGCGCGCTTCGCGATTTCCGAATACCGCCACCGGGTCGAAGCCCTTCACCTCGGCGGCGAAACGGGTTTTGTGGCGGCTGGCGTCGAACAGAGTGATGGGACCCGCGCCGGATTTGCCCGCCAGCAGGGACTTCCAAGTCTCTTCCACTGTATTGCCGACGGGGCTGATGCACCCCATGCCCGTCACTACAACTCGTCTGCGCATAAAATGATCTCTCCTTTTTTACGTGTACAAAATTCTGTGCGGTTCACGACGTTAGAGAACTGATCGTTTGTGCGGAAGCGGCGTTCTCTAACGCAAGCAACGGATTTACCCTGCGGACACGATGTGACGAATTGAACGGATTCGCACGGAGTGATTGGGAAAAATCCGCACGATTCCGTAAATTCCGCGTAATCCGCGTCCAAAAGGTTTTGCCTTCATTCGAACAATCCAGATATGGGCTTTCATGCCGCGGTTGTATGCCGAAAGTTGTGTAAATTCGTACCGCGAGATTAATCTCGCGCCACTTTTACACAAAAATCGAGAGCGTTTGTGCAAAAGGCGGGATAAATCTCGCGCTGCCGCCCGGGTCAGGTGTTATAACACGCCTTTCCGCCGTTAGACACGCCCGCGGCGCAGGCTTTTCAGGATCTTCCAGGCTTGCTGGATGTGCATACGGTCATGGTCAGCCATGAAGCCGCACACTTCGAGGAAATTGGTCGGACCAAAAATGGCATGACGCGCACGGCGCGACCAGACCTCTCCGCTGATGTTTTTGAGCAGCGCCATTGTTTCGATGCGCGCCGATACAAACTCGCGCAGAGCCGCCGCTCCGTCCACGTGCAGATAATCGCGTTCGCTTGCCCACACGGCGGTATCGGGACGCGGGATGAAGGCGTCTTCGCGTTCGAGCAGAAGTTTGATCTGCAGTTGATGGATTTCGCGTTCGGTATCGCGCAGGTGACAAATGACCTCGTTCAACGTCCAATCGTCATGGGAAAGTTCGGCGCGCCATTGTTCCGCCGAAAGGGAGCAGGTGAGGGTGCGCATGACCGCCGGGGTGGATTGTAAAATCGCGAGGATGGCTTCTGGGGATTTGAAGGAAGGTTCCAGCGCGGAGAGGTCGATGGATTCGAGCCAGGGACGAAGGTCGGCTAATTTGCCGCGCCCCGCTTCCAGTCCGGGACTTGAGGCGGGGTCGCCGTCTATGAAATAGGTCTTCAGCCCCAGCCTGCCCGCGGGGAGCAAGTCTCGTTCGGCGTCGTTGCCCACCATCAGGATGGGTCCGTCATGCCAGCCGAGTTGACCGAGGATTTCGGCGTAGTAGGCGGTGTGGGTCTTGGTGAAGTGGAAGGTTTCGAAGGAGGAGACGATTTCGAACTGCGCCGGGTCGAGACCCGCCCAGCGCAGGCGGTGATGGGTGGCTTTGCGCGGAAAGAGCGGGTCGGTGGCGATGGCGATGCGGTACCCTTGTGAAAACGCCCATTCGATGAGGGGAACGGCTTCGGGGCGCGGCGCGGTTCGGGCTTGCAGGCGGGGGAAGATGTTGTCGTAGAAGTCTTCGAGGGGGGCAGCAAGGTCGGCTTTGGGAATGCCCAGCCTGCGGTAGAAATCTTCTTCGAAGACTTCCTGCAGGGTGCGGGAGGGGTCTTCGCTTTCGAGCATCAGGCGGGTGGAGGCGAGCAGGGCGGAAATGAGGGTTGTGGGAGGAACGTAGGGAGCAAGGTGTTCGGAAAGCGCCTGAAAATAGGCTGGGATGAAGGCTTCTGTGTTTGTGTCGAGCAGTGTGTCATCGAGGTCGAGGAGGAGTGTGAGTGTCATTGTGTGCAATCCGTTCGTGGGTGAGAATCATCAAGAAGCGCAGGATACGTTCCTTTGGCAACAAGCGTAGGACACGTTCTCTAACGTGTCCATCGGCGTAAGAGAACGCCGAGTACGCGCAAAGTAGAGAACGCCGAGTACGCGCAAGGCAGAGAACGCCGGTACGCACCAGAATTTTCAACAAAATTACGAGCGAGCATTTTGTTTTCGGCTTACCCCGCCAGACGAAAAGATGCGTCAGGATTTGATTTGGAATTCAAACGGCAAAGCGTGACATTCGCCGCAGCCGATGTGCGGTTCTTTCACAGACCTTTGGGTCTTTTCACAAAATGCCTGGATTTGAACACGCCGCAGGAAAGCGGCGGAAAGCGGACGCCCCACTTTTGCGCGCAGTTTCATGAATTCGCAGGCGTTTGCCATGCTGATTTCGGGAACGGGGCAGGCGGCGCACAGGTTGCGCGTCCACGTTTGCCCGGCGGCTTTGAGCAGGCGACATTCTTCCACGTTGCGTCCGCGGAAGTAGTCGCCGTAGAAGTGGGGGCATTCCTTGCCGGCAGGGGTTTTCATGGCGAAAAAGAATGGTGTCCTTCAGGGGAATGATGAGCGGGCGGCTGGATTAATTACCAAACCGCCCGCCGCATGGCAGAAAAGAGCCTCCCTTACACGCGGGTGACGTATTCGCCCGTTTCGGTGTTGACGCGGATGACGTCGCCGACTTTGACGAATTGGGGGCATTGCACTTCGAGCCCGGTTTCGGTTTTGACCTTTTTGGTCACGCCGGTGGCGGTGTCGCCGCGGATGGCAGTTTCGGCTTCGACCACTTTGAGGTCCACGGAGCCGGGCAGTTCCACGTCTATGGGGTTGCCGTTGTAGAAGGTGAGTTTGACTTCCATGCCTTCTTTGAGGTAGAGGGCGTCGTCGCCGAGCATATCGGCTTTGATGGCGGGCTGTTCGAAGGTCTCATTGTCCATGAAGTGGTAGAACTCGCCGTCGGTGTAGAGGTAGGAGACGTTGTGGAAGTCGAGGCGGACATCCTGCACGGATTGACCGGAGGTGAAGGTGCGTTCGATGTTGGCGCCGGTGAGCAGGTTGCGCGCTTTGATGCGAATGGTGGCGTTGCCGCGCCCCGATTTGTTGTGGCTGTAATCCAGCACTTTGTAGAGGGCGCCGTCCAGTTCAAAGGTGACGCCTTTGCGAAGTTCGTTTACATCAATCATGCTTGCAGTTTCCTTGAATGATTTGGTGAAGATGGCTGGCGCAGACGCATGAAAGAACGCGCCCTGCGCGATTAGCGGCGGGATTATACTACGAGACGAACAATCAGTGAGATGATTCGGAGCGGGGGTCTTCGCGCAGGAGTTGGACGGCGTGCGGGAGCACCGGCAGGACGACCTGCAGGTTTTCGACCGCACCTTTGGGGCTGCCCGGCAGGTTGAGGATGAGCGTGCGTTTGCGGATGCCGGCGACCACCCGTGAGAGCATTGCGTGAGGGGTGATTTTGAGGCTGGCGGCGCGCATGGCTTCGGCGAGACCGGGCGCTTCGCGTTCGATGACGGCTCGCGTCGCTTCGGGGGTGACATCGCGCGGGGCGAAGCCGGTGCCGCCGGTGGTGAGGATGACGTCCATTTCGCCGCTGTCTGCCCAGTCAGCCAGCAGGGCGCGGATGGCAGGTTCGTCGTCGGGGAGGAGGGCTTGGCGGGCGACCGACCAGCCCTGGGTCTCGATGAGATGCGTGAGAGCGGGCCCCGAGGCGTCGGGACGTTCGCCGCGCGAGGAGCGGTCGGAGAGGGTCAGTATTCCAAATCGAATGGTCATGCCAGTTCTTTTCCAAACGGGCGGACGTAATCCATGAAGTGCCAGCCGCGTTTTTCGTAGAAGCGTTCGGCTTCGGGGTTATCGGGGGTGACCATGAGGTAGCACTTGAGGCATCCTTTGGCGCGCAGGCGGTTTTCGATTTCGGCGAGCAGGCGGCTCCCCAGCCCCTGTTGACGGAAGTCTTTGTGAACGGCGAGATGGTAGAGCAAGCCGCGCCGCCCGTCGTAGCCGCCGATGACCGCGCCAACGATGCGCCCGTTTTCTTCGGCGACGAGGAAGAGGTCGGAGTCGCGGGAAAGTTTTTTCTGGATTTCTTCGGGCGTGTCGGAGCGCCCCAGTTGGACGCCCTTCTCCATGCTTTCCCACAGCGCGCGCACAGCGGGGTAATCCTGCGGGAATTGAAATTCGCGGAGGGAGGTCATGAGCGGAGGTCAGTTTTTGAGCAGAGAGAGCAGGTCATCGGGCATGAAGGGTTTGAGGAGGAAGTGATTCGCGCCGCGTTGAAGACATTCGTCGCGCATGTCCAAGCCGGAGGTCATGACGATGTTGATGCCGCCGTTGGCAGGGTCTTTGCGAATGGTTTCGACGATGTCCATGCCGTTTTGCCCGCCGAGGTGAACATCCATCAGCAGAATATCGGGTTTTTCCTGCGCCACTGCCGAGGCGACATCCCGATGAACGTTCAGCGCAACCACCTCATATCCTTCCATTTTGAGCAGGGTGGTCAGGAGGGAGACCATGGTGGGGTCGTCTTCAGCGAGCAGTATTTTTGACATTCCGTTTTTTCTCCCGCGCCGATGTTACGGTCTTTGGTTTTTGTTTTGGCTTTGAGCGGGGCTTTGCGGCGCTCGTTTTGCGGGGCGGTTCGAGCGCGGCTTCTATGACCTCGTCCACTGTATCCACGAAAATAAATTTCATCTCCTGCTTGATGTCCTTCGGCACGTCGTCGAGGTCCTGCTCATTGCTGCGCGGCAGGATGACGGTGCGCAAACCGGCGCGGTGCGCGGCAAGCACCTTTTCCTTGACGCCGCCGATGGGAAGCACCTGACCGCGCAGGGTGATTTCGCCGGTCATGCCCAAATTCGGTTTGACCTTGCGTCCGGAGGCAAGCGAAACGATGGCGGTTGCCATGGTGACGCCCGCCGAAGGTCCGTCTTTGGGCTGGGCGCCGGAAGGAATGTGCAGGTGAATGTCAGATTTGTTGAAGAATTCGTCGTCCAAGCCGAGTTGTTTGGCGCGCGACCTGACGTAGGAGAGGGCGGCGCGCGCCGATTCGTTCATGACGTTGCCAATCGAGCCGGTCACCTGAAAGCCCTTGGAGCCGGGCATGGCGGTCGCTTCGACGAAGAGGATGTCGCCGCCGTAGGAAGTCCATGCCAACCCCGGCACCACACCGGGGATGGAGATGCGTTTGTTGAGTTCCTCGGTTGGGCGGTAGATGGGGTGGTCGAGATATTCCTCGACGCGTTCGGGCGTAATCGTTGCCCGTTTGATTTTATTTTCGGCAATGCGCGTGCCGACCTTGCGGCAGATGGCGCCGATTTTTCGCTCCAGGTTGCGCACTCCCGACTCGCGGGTGTATTCGCGGATGATCTTGCGCAGGGCTTCATCCTTGAACTTGATTTCGTTCGGATGCAGGCTGTTCTCGCGAATCTGCCGCGGAACGAGGTAGCCTTTTGCGATGGCAATCTTTTCGTTCTCCGTGTAACCGGAGATGTAGATGATCTCCATGCGGTCGCGCAGCGGACCGGGGATGGTCTCCAGTGTGTTGGCGGTGGTGATGAAAAACACCTGCGAAAGGTCGAAGGCGACTTCGAGGTAGTTGTCGCGGAACTCGCTGTTTTGCTCGGGGTCGAGCACTTCGAGGAGCGCCGAGGCTGGGTCGCCGTGAAAGTCGAAGGTCAGTTTGTCAATTTCGTCGAGCATGAAAACGGGATTTTTGGACTCGACGCGGCGAAGCGCCTGCAGGATGCGTCCCGGCATCGCACCGATGTAGGTGCGGCGGTGACCGCGAATTTCCGCTTCATCGCGGACGCCGCCGAGGGAGGCGCGCACGAATTTCCTTTCCATCGCCCGGGCAATGGACTGCCCCAGCGAGGTCTTGCCCACACCAGGCGGACCGACAAAGCACAGGATGACGCCCTCCCGCTCGCGGCGAATGAAATCGTCGCTGGGGGCTTTCTCTTCGTTCTGGCGCTCGAGGCGAAGTTTGCGAATGGCGAGGAATTCCAGGATGCGCTCTTTGACATCCTCCAAGCCGTAATGGTCTTTATCCAGAACCTCGCGGGCGTGTTTGATGTCGAGGTTGTCGGTGGTGGAAATGGACCAGGGCAGGGAGACCAGCCAGTCCAGATAGGTGCGGATGACGCCGTATTCTGCGGCAGCGGTTGGCAGGCGGGAGAGGCGGTCGAGTTCGCGCTTGGCGAGTTTT
Source organism: Anaerolineales bacterium (assembly GCA_034432325.1). Classification (GTDB taxonomy): domain Bacteria; phylum Chloroflexota; class Anaerolineae; order Anaerolineales; family Villigracilaceae; genus Defluviilinea. The sequence continues at coordinate 9,870 of DAOUBY010000313.1, read as the reverse complement.
TCCGCCTCTTCGGGCATTTTGGCTTCTTCGATTTTCTTGCGGAATTCCTCCACCTCCACAGCCTGCTCGTCTTTTTCACCCAGTTCGCGCTGGATGGCTTTCATCTGTTCGCGGAGGAAGAAATCGCGCTGGACTTTTTCGATTTCGCCGCGCGCTTCGTTTTGGATCTTCTGCCCCAACTGCAACACTTCCGCTTCGCGCACGAGCAAGCCAATCAGTTTTTTGAGTTTGGCGGAAACCGAATCGAGTTCGAGGATTTCCTGCGCATCCTTCAAGTCCATCCGCTGGAAGTTGGCGATGTTGTACGCCGTCTGAAGCGGGTCTTCGACGGAGGTGATGGACATCTCCAACTCTTCCGGGAAGGAGGGGATCATCTGCGTGATTTGGCGGAACTGGTCGCGGGCGTTGCGCGCCAGGGCGTCAATTTCCAAGCCCTGCTCGACGATTTCGGGAGCAAGTTCGATGCGCGCCTTCAGGTAGGGTTCTTCCGCCACGAACTCGCCCAGACGGAAGCGCGCCAAGCCCTGCACAAGCAAACGGACGGTGCCGTCGGGGGCGCGCAGCAGCCGATGGACAATGGCAATTGTACCCGTGCGGTAAAGATCTGCCGGACCGGGCGTTTCGATTTCAGGATTTACAGCGGTCACCAAGCCCACGAGTTTATCCCCGCTGACCACGTCATCCACCAGGCGGATGGAGCGCGGCTGCCCCACCGTCAACGGGACGGCGGTGAAGGGGTAAACCACCACGCCGCGCAGAGGCAGGATGGGAAGCACTTCCGGGTATTTGGGTCCGCTTTGCTCGGCGGGCGATTCGTCTTCGGGCGGTTTGGGTTTTGGGGTGTGGGAAAAGAGCGGCGGCGCGGCGCTCAACATCAGGTCCGTACCGGCGTCCTCCATCCAGCGGAACAGGTCAATGTAACTGGTTTGCCACCTTGATGCAGGCATCGGTTATTTTTCCTTTGGGAATTGAATGGTCAGAAAACCATCCTTGTATTCGGCGCTGGCGTTATCAAGGTTCAGGCGGGCAGGCAGTTCGATGCCCACAGAAAACTTTCCAAAGGGGATTTCCATCTGATGATAGGCTTTGCGTTCCAGCGAGTCGGAACGGGAGCCGCTGATCATCAGAAGATTGCCCTGCACCGCCACTTCGAGGTCTTCGTCGCGCATGCCGGCAATTTCCATTTTGACGACGAAAAAATCCTCCGTTTCGTACACGTCGGTGGGCGGATGCCAGACGTTGGCGCGGACTCGCCAGGTAATGGCGCCAAGGATTTCGCGGCGGGTTTCGACCATCACCGGGTGTAATTTACGTACAATCGTGGGCATATCCAACCACCTTCCTGCTAAAAGGGAAACAGCAGCGATTATTTGTAATCATCATAGGACTTACGCAAAACTTGGCGTAGAGCGCGTTCTCCAACGCGCCGGAAGAGCGTATTGTGCGCTCTCTGGCGCACTTTTGCAAGAGGTCTAATTCTGCATCGAACAACACGAATGCGGCGAATTTTCTTCGGGAAATTCGTAAAAACTCGATGCAAACGAAAAGTGAGTCTTATTGCAGCCAGGCGCCCTCGGCGGGATTCGAACCCACAACCAACAGCTTAGAAGGCTGGCGCTCTGTCCATTGAGCTACGAGGGCAGTGTATCCAATTTTAGTACGTCCCCGCAAAGCAGGCAAATTGCGCCGTGTCATGAAACGGGTCTGATGCCTTTGTAAACCCGCCCGGCAGTGAGGGTGCGAAGAATTGTCGCGGCAGGACGGTTCAGGCGGGCGCCAAGTTCTTCCGAGGTCATGGGAATGTTGCCGTTTGTGAGGAACAGGCGGAAGACGGCTTCGACCAAGGCGGTTTGCTCGGTGAGAAAATCGGGCTGGCGGGCGCAGTGCGACATGAGCGTGTTTTGCACGCCGTCCACCGGTTTGACTTCAGCCGTGACCGGGTCCACCCAATCAATGGGCTGCCCTTCTTCCATATTGGCAAACATCTGCTGATGTTCCGCGCAAAGCAGCGAACGCAGATAGACATGCCAGTCGCGCTCGTTCGTTTGCCACCAGTCGAAGTCAATATGAAAGGGCGTTTTGGGGGTCGGTTTTACCAGGCTGGTGCGTTTGCCTTCGGGCATTTTGCTTTCTCCTACTCGATGATTCTAAAATGCAAATCGCCGACATGCGTGATTTCGGGGCGGGTTGCCAGCAGGGCAAAAAGCGGAGCGGGCGGCACGCGCCGCACGATATTGACTGCCGCATATAACTCCTGCGCGTGGACGTGTCCCTGCGGGGTGAGTTTGGAAATTTCCCGCGCCATTTTCATGACCAGTTGATCGAACGGGCGGTTGGCTTCCTTCTTCCATAACTGATCCACGGCTTCGAATGAAGGGATGGCATACGCCATGCGGTCATTGAACTCGGCGGAAATGGGCTGCTTCAACATGGCAAAGACCACGCCTCCATCCGCCCCGACAATGACCGTCCGCACCCAATCCTTGGTGGAACGCTGGGTCTTTGCCTCGATGACGACTTCGCCGGGCTTCTCGCCCTTGCGGATATTGATCAGACTGCCGGGCATCAGACCATGCGCCTTGTACCAGTTCTGCAAACCGTAGACATACTTGTTTTCGCGAACCACCCAGCCGGGCATCTTTTGACCGGTTTTACCGTCCACCAGCGTAAAGCGGACGCGCGGCGATTCGTAGGCGGTGGGAAACAACGAGCGGACGCGATTCGAAAGCGGCAGAGTGCCAGCCCGCAGGTGGGGATAGATCAGCGAAATGGTGACTTCCCGCCGCTCGACACCATCCTCTGCATCCACGTCGCTCAATTCGTCGTCCAACTGTCTTTCGAGCGCAATCATTTCCTCGCTGAGAACCGAACGGTCGTACTCAATCGGCGCATAGCGCAGGTGCAGGGGAACTTCACGCACTTCCTGCGGTTCGAGGCGGTAGAGACACCACAGCACCTCGCCCGCCGGTCCCACTTCATCGAAGCGTCCATCCTCCTGCAGGGCGAGGTTGAGCGAGAATTCCGCCAGTTTGGGGTTGACCCCGTCCGGCAGCGACACGTCCTTCAACAAAGCAGAGGTGGGAAGCGGTTCGCCGCCCGCCATATCCAGCACGGCTTCCGCCAGATTGAGATGCCCCACGTTGACATCCACCAGCAAAGCGCGCGGGAACCAGCGCCCGGCAATCCGAACGATGTCTTCCTGCCCGCTCAACGCCGCCTCGAGTTTTTTCTCCAACAGTGCGCCATAGGAACGCAAAATGGCGTCGGGGTCGAAATCGTCCCCTTCTTCGGTGACAGGCTGATCGTTCAAGGCGTGAGCCGCCAGCCTGGCGGCAAAGAGACGTTCAGCGCCGTCCTCCATCTCCACAGTCAACACGTCGAATTCGCCCAGTTCCGGGTTGTTGCCCGGGCGGACATTGACCACCTTTCCGTGCTTCCATTTCAGGAAGGGAAAGACCACGCCATCGCCGGTTTGAAAACTTTCTTTTGGGAAGTAGACTTTCCCACCCGCCTGCCTGCGTTGTTGCAGCGCCTGCCGTTCCGCGCGGTTGCGTTCATGAATGAGAACGGTCACCAGTTCGCGTGTGGTCAGAGGCGTTTCGGTTTCAAAAAGATGATTATGCAGGAACTCAACGTCCTGTGGAGTGATTTGCAGGTTTTTCCAATAGTCAGATGAAAGGATTGTTTCGCTTGCCATTCCAAAGCCTTGATGTGAATTTTCTCGTTTCAGTGAATGAAGCGAAGCAATTATACCTTACTTGCAAAGCATGACCAATTCAACGCAATGAACGCTTCAATATCTTCTCAATCTCATCACCAGCCGCGCCAGCCCAAAGGCGGTAAGCAGACTCAATCCCACCGCCGCCTCGAATGCCAGCCGCCTGACCTGAAGAACCGTACTCAAATAAGCGAGCGCGCTTCCGAACAAAGCGACCATTCCCACGCGGGCTAAATGCCTGCGCTCCATGTCTGCCACGTTGTCGGTCGGCGCGGCGTAACGGAGCCTGCGCGCAAAATCCGAAAGGTCCCAGCCGAGCAAGCCGCCCAGCGCGCCCGCGAACATCCAGACCAGCGGAAACTCCTGCCAAACGCCAAACCCCGCCGCAAAAACGACGAGAAGCAGGGCAGCAGAAGCAAACCAATACAGCCGTCTCCACTCTGCCAGCAGCCAGGCAATGCCCAGCAAAACAATCCACAAGGCAGGACGGGAAAATCCCTCCTGCGAGTACCCATAGGCAAGAGAGAGCGTCCCCGTGATGATGCTCAAGACCATTGCAACGAGTGTCATATAACTCCAGATTCTTGCCACAAAGGACACAAAGGTCACGAAGGTTTAAACTCTTAAGTAAAAAACTTCATGTCCTTCGTGGATACACCATCATCTCCCAACCGCCCGCAGCCATCCCGGCGGACGGCTCAACTTGCGCTTCACAACCAGGTCGAACGGCTCGCTCACATCCCATTCCAACACTTGAATGCCGGCACGCTGAATCTTCTGCAGCAGCAAAATCCGTTCCAGCCTCACCACACGCGAAGCCAGATCCACGTTGCGGCTGGGCGGCAGATACGAACGCTCGTACTTCACCGGGTCCGGGCAGACCGCCAGCACCTGATAGCCCTGCGCCCGCAAATGCAGCAACGGCAAAAGGTCATCTTCGAGCAAAGGCGAGACCAGAATGATCTGCGACTCCGGCGGAAACAAGCGGGCAGGAATGTTCTTCAGATCCGAAAACACCTCGCTCCCGCCGGGCTGGGCATGCGCCAGAGCATGCAGAATGCGCTCGCGTTGAACCCTGCCATACCCCGGCACCGTCCATTGCAAAAAAGCGGCATACACCAGCAAGCCCACGCGATTGCCCTGCGTCAACAGCGCATCTGCCAGAGCGGCGGCGGCTTGCACCGAATGCTCGAAGAGCGAATGTCCGCGCGCAAATTGATTCGTCCGCAAACGCCCGTCCAGCACAATGCCCACATCCGCCACACGTTCCTGCTGAAACTCGTTCGCATACAGCGCATCCAAACTGCGCGCACTCGCCCGCCAGTTGATGATCCGCGGCGAATCGCCGGGCTGATATTCGCGCACGCCGAAGAAATCCGTCCCCGAACCGCCCGCTTTTGCCGGAATCAACCCCGCATAGACCCTCGTCCGCCGCGGATGAATCGCCACATGACGCAGACGCGTCACCGCGGGGAAAACGAACAACTGACTCTTCGCTTCCATCTGGACCTCGCGGCTGGTCAGCGCCAAAGGACCTCTCACCTCCGCCTGAACCTTCTCGAAACCATATCCGCCGCGCGGACCGCTCACCGTGTAGGCGAAGGTGTAGGAACTGCCTTTCGGAAGCCGTATCAGGTGTCGGGTCTGCCCCGAAGCGGTCTGCAAGCCGGCGGGTAAAACGTCTTCGAGCAAAACTTCTTCCAGGTGTGAGCCGCGATTCGTAACCGTCACCGTCACATGAATTTCGCTATTTGGCGCGGCGCGCTCTGCGCTGAGGTGACGCTCTGCTTCGAGGCGAATCGTCTCCGGCACAGAAAGATAGCCCGCCAGCGCATACACCGCCAGCGGCAGGATAAGCGCAAACAGTTCGCCCTGCAACCTTGCCATGCCAGCCAGCAAAAGGGCGTACATCAATAAACCGAGAAACAAAGAACGGGACAATCCGCCACCTGAAAGGGATGCAATGAGACAATCTGACTACTTGACCACCGGCACGGGCGTGCGGTTCAGCGCGTCGCGGATCACGTCGTCGGTGACCGATTTCGCCATCCAATACTCCGGCTGGAGGATGATGCGGTGACCCAGAATGGGCATGGCGTAACGCTTGATGTCGTCGGGGATGACGTAGCCGCGTCCTTCGAGGGCGGCATTGGCGCGCGCCATCTTGAGAAACGCCAGCGAACCGCGCGGGCTCGCGCCCACAGCCACGCGGCGGTCGGTGCGGGTGGCGTGGACGAGCGCCGCAATGTAGCCTTCGAGGTCGGGGTGAACATGCACGGTTTCGACGGCGGCGCGCATGTCGAGCAGCTGCCGGGCTTTGGTGACCTCGCTCAACGTGACTTCATCCTGTCTGCGCTCGCGGCGGCGTTTGAGGATGAGTTTTTCCTCTTCGATGCTTGGATACCCCACCTTGAGTTTGAGCGTGAAGCGGTCAAGCTGCGCTTCGGGAAGAGGGAAGGTTCCTTCGTACTCGATGGGGTTTTGCGTGGCAAGCACGAGAAAGGGTTCGGGCAGGGGGAGCGTTTCGCCTTCGATGGTCACCTGCCCTTCCTGCATGGCTTCGAGCAGGGCAGACTGGGTCTTGGGCGAGGCGCGGTTGATTTCGTCGGCAAGGACGATGTTGGCAAAGATGGGTCCCTTGCGGAGTTCGAACTTGTTTTTGACGCGGTTGAAGATGTAGCCGCCGGTAATGTCGCCGGGCAGGAGGTCGGGTGTGAACTGAATGCGTTTGAACTGAAGCCCAAGCGCAGCGGCAAAACTGCGCGCTACGAGGGTTTTGCCAAGGCCGGGGAAATCCTCCAGCAGGATATGCCCGCCTGCCAGCACAGACGCCATCATCATCTCCAGCAGGTCGCGTTTGCCGACGACGGCGCGTTCCACTTCCGCGATGACTTGCCGGGCTGTTTTGGAAACGGTTGATAGTTCGGTCACATGGGTCTCCTGCGGGTGAATGTGGGAATCAGCCTTAGTCATGAGCCGCCGGCTGATTGCTGATTTGCTCTTCCAGAAATTCAACGACGGCTTTTACGTCATAATCCAGCGGCGTAGGGACAGGCTTCGCAAAGAAGCGCCGCTTTTGCGGATATTCGGCAAACGAACCGCCCAACCCCGCCTCGAGGTAGCGGCGAACCGCTTCGTCGGGCGTCCAGTCCGGACCTGTAAGCGGGTCGAAGAAGGAACGGGGATTCCCTCCCAGGCGCTGCAACAAAATCTCGTGGGCAATCCGCCCGAGGCGGTTGGCAATCAGCCATTTGAAATAAATTCCGCGTTCGGTGCGTTTCATCCAGAGAGCGAGGTCTTCCACCTGTCCCAGCGCCGGGCGCGGTTTGAGACGAACGCGCTCCACACCCCTGCCCGACGGTCGAAGACTGCGCGCCAGAATGAACAACACAAGGAAGAGCGCCGCCCCCCACCAAAGGGACTGGCTGACAGCGTGATACCACAATCCCAGCGCCCAAAACACATACGCAAGCGGAACAATCACCGTGCGGTACACCGTCTCGCGCAGAGGGAAAGCCAGCAGGATGGAAATAACCGCAATGCCTGTCAGGGCAAGGATGCGCCGCAGAGTCATACCGCCTCGCCGCAATATTGCAGGATGGTCGTCAGACAGGCGACCGCCTCGTTGACATCCTTCGGTCCAGCCTTGCGGTCGCCGTAGCGCACCGACTCGAAGAGCCGCGTCAGCCGCCGCACTGCGTCGCCGGGCAGCCCCTCTTCCTCCAGCCGGGAGGCAAATTCCGCCGGCGTCATACCAGGTCCGCGCTGAAGGTTGCGCCGGTCTGCCACCACATCGCTCATGCGGAAATAACAATTCATGATGACATCCGCCGTCTCGCGCCCATCCGACAACTCACGCAGAGAAGCGCGCGCAATCCGCGCCAGGTCTTGCAAAGACCCCGACGGGCGGCGGGTCATTGCCTGCCAAACGCGGAACAGCCTCCAGGCAGCCACAATCGCGCCCAAAACAATCAACAGGCTGACGGCATACGTAAGCAGGGGCGTCTCTGCGGGCGGCGTAAAGACCGGCGGCGCACCGCCCGCAGCCGCGGCGGGCGATTGGGAACGGGGGGCATCTCCGCCAGCGCCGGGCGCTAAAAAGTCGAACACGCCGGGATAGCGGCTGAACAAAAAGTACAATCCCCAAACGGTGAAAAGAAAACGAAAGAGAAAACGAAACAGACGCTTGCGTCCCTCCGGCGAAAGCAAAACGGCGATCAACGCAACCAGAAAAAGCAGCGCCAGCCCCAGGATGACTTGCGAACTGAGCGCCTCTTCGTCTGTGGACTTCAACTGCGTGAGGGGAGACGCCCTCAACTGCTCCGCCTCTTCCCGACGGATGGGCTGGGCGCCGCCAAACGAGACCTTTTCCACGCTGACAGAGAGCGCTGTCAACGCCGCCAGCGCCAGAAGTGAAAGCAGCACAACCCAGGGTTTCTTCTCAAACAAGGAAGGCATACAAGGTGATGAAATTGTACCATCGGCGCATTTTCCCTCACCCCCCTCCCTGGAAGGATCATTCGCCTGTCCCGATGATATACTTTTGCCCATGAGCGACTGTCACGGCGCACTGCACCCCCAAGCCCGCGAGGGACTGCGGCGCTTCAACGCCGGGGAATATTTCGAGGCGCATGAAGCGCTCGAAGAGGCTTGGAAAGCCGAAGAGGGCGAGGCAAAGAATCTCTACCGCGGCATTCTGCAGGTTGCCGTCGCCTATTTGCACATCACGCGCGGAAATTACATCGGTGCGCTCAAGGTCTATGAGCGGAGCAAAAAATGGCTGGATGGCTTGCCAGCCGTCTGTCAGGGGGTGGAGGTGGGGCGACTGCGCAGGGACGCAGAAAAAGCCCTTGAGGCGCTTCAGCGTCTCGGTCCCGAACGAATCGGGGATTTTGATCCAGCCCTGTTAAAAGCGGTGAAATGGGAAGAGGGGAAATCCATCTATATCTGCGACCGCTGCGGAAGTGAGATGTACGAAAAGAACTGCAAGGTCATCTGCCCCAACTGCGGCAACCGCTTCGACTGCTCGGATTTGAACATTTACTTCGATTGAGTCGCGCCGCGAGATTACGCCAACGGACGCGCATGCCGGGATACGCTGCGGGCGTCCTAATACTTCACCGTCCGAAACGTCTTGATGCTTTGTTCAAAGATGGGGAGATTTTCGAAGAATTCGCCAATTTGCGCCACGTACTCCACAAACCAGACCGTGTTGCCGTCCAAAAACACATATACCATGTCATTGATGTCTATGTTGTTGACGCGATATTCGAGCATGATTCGCCGCGCTTCGACGGTGTTTACGTACACGGTGCGGCGGTCTGTCACGCGGATTTCGGGCGGAAGTTGTTTGATCTGAGTTTCGAGGAACGCGTCCAGCGAATCGCCGGTCAACAGGTTGTAGGAAACGCTGACCAGCATATTATAGGTGGATGTTTTGCTGGGAATTTCTGTGATGAAAAGTTCGTTGAGAGCCAGTTGCGCCGTTTGATTGAGCGCTTTCTTATCGGCGAGTTTGAAATTTGCCGGCAGCCAGATTTCAACCAGGGAGGTCTTGTATTGTTTCCAGCCTGCGGGAATGAGTTGTTCGTAGGGAATCGCCGTCGGCGCGGAGGTGGGGGTTACCGTTGGCGAGGAAGCCGCCATCAGGGTCACGGTTGGGAGGGGCGTGGCGGTCGGCTGGGGCGGGGCAGAGGCGGAGGGCGTCAGGCTGCGAAGCACGAGAAAAGCCCCCACAGAAACAACCAGAATCAGCGCCGCCGCCAGAGCGGCAAGAATGCCGATTTGCATACGGGTCATGCCAAAGTATTTTTTCTCTTCTTCCATGTTTTCCTCCGCTTTACCTCAATTCTGGTTACGCTGCCCAATTCAGGAAATTGACCGCAGAGACGCGGTCGTATGCCGAAAGTTGTGTAAATTCGTACCGCGAGATTAATCTCGCGCCACTTTTACACAATAAAAAAAGCGCAGACGTTAGAGAACGTCCTCTATGCGCCGCTGGCGGCGGTTGCGCATTCTTTTGAACACTGATGCTGATGAAAAAACGCAATGAAATCGCCTTTAAATCCAATTTCAGTAGATCACGAAAACCCTGCGTAACTTGCGCTCTCTAGCGCAAATTCGGCGGTAGAGACCGCCAAATACGCGCTTTC
>DAOUBY010000312.1:0-3456 GCA_034432325.1 Anaerolineales bacterium | reverse complement strand
ATATGGCTCAATTCACCACCCTCACCTCCCGCGTCATTCCGCTCCCCGTCAATGACGTGGACACCGATCAAATCATCCCGGCGCGCTTCCTCAAAGTCACCGACAAAAACGGACTCGCCGACGCGCTCTTCTACAACTGGCGCTACACCGACGACGGCGCCCCCAACGAAGACTTCATCCTCAACAAACCCCAGGCGCGGGGCGCGCAAATCCTGCTGGCAGGCGACAACTTCGGCTGCGGGTCGAGCCGCGAACATGCCCCCTGGGCGCTCACCGCCTGGGGCATCCGCGCCGTCATCTCCACCTCCTTCGCCGACATCTTCCGCAACAACGCCTTGAAAAACGGACTCATCCCCATCATCGTGGACGCCGCCACTCACAAGATGCTCTTCGACCTTGTGGAAGAAGCGCCTCACGCCGAACTGACGGTTGATCTTGCCTCCCAAACCGTTTCCCACCCTGCAGGCTCGTTCACCTTTCCCATTGACCCGTTCAACAAAACCTGCCTGCTCAACGGCGTGGACGAACTCGGCTACATCATGGGCTTTGAAAAAGAAATTACGGCTTATGAGCAAAGAGCGTAATTGGGAATCGCCAATTACCAATCGCCAATTACTCCCTTCACCACCAAAGGCAGCAACATGGATGTACCCCTTCTCCAAATCTACGACACCACCCTGCGCGACGGAACCCAATCCGAAGGCTTCAACCTCTCCGCAAACGACAAAATCCGCATCGCCCAAAAATTGGACGAACTCGGAGTCGCCTTCATCGAGGGCGGCTGGCCTGGCTCGAACCCCAAGGACGCCGAATTCTTTCAACGCGCCCGCGACATGCACTGGAAAAACGCCCTCATTGCGGCATTCGGCTCCACCTGCCGCGTCAAAAACGGACCCGAAGACGACGCCAACATCAAAGCCCTGCTCGATTCGCACACCCCCGTCTGCACCATCTTCGGCAAAACGTGGACCCTGCACGTCACCGACGTCCTGCTGACCACCCTCGACGACAACCTGCGCATCATCGAACAGTCTGTGGCGTACCTCAAAGCCAACGGCAAGCGCGTCATCTACGACGCCGAACATTTCTTCGACGGCTACAAAGCCGATCCCTCCTATGCGCTCGAAACCCTGCGCGCCGCCATCCGCGGCGGCGCAGAGACGCTCGTCCTGTGCGACACCAACGGCGGCACTTTTCCCTGGGAAATCAAACGCATCTTTGGCGAGTTGAAGAAAGAAATCCATCACCCGCTTGGCATTCACACCCACAACGACTCGGAATGCGCCGTGGTCAATTCGCTGGTTGCCGTGCGCGAAGGCGCGATTCAGGTGCAGGGAACCATCAACGGGGTGGGGGAGCGCTGCGGCAACGCCAACCTGTGTTCCATCATCGCGAATCTGGAACTGAAACTGGGCTATCAATGCCTGCCCAAGGGAAACCTGCGGTATTTATACGACCTTTCCCATTTCGTCGCGGAAGTGGCAAACCTCACCCCCGATGAACATCTGCCCTTCGTGGGCAAATCTGCCTTCGCGCACAAGGGCGGCGTGCATGTGGCGGCAATGCGCCGTTCGCCGCAATCCTACCAGCACGTGGAGCCGGAACTCGTCGGCAACAAAATGCGCGTCGTCGTTTCGGATTTATCGGGGCGCGGCAATTTGCTCAGCAAAGCCGAAGAACACGGCGTGGAAGTGGAAGGCGAGGAAGTCGTGCCTGTGCTCAACGAAATCAAGGAGCTCGAAGCGCGCGGCTTTTCCTTCGAGGCGGCGGAAGCCTCGGTGACGATGATGTTGAAACGGCAGGAATACGGCTACAAACCGCCCTTTGAACTGATTGACTTCTTCGTCAACGTCGAGCATCGTCAGGGGCGCGGCATCTTTGCCGAAGCCACCGTCAAAGTGCGCGTGAACGGCGAGGTGCTGCACACCGCCGCCGAAGGCAACGGTCCCGTCAACGCGCTGGATAATGCCCTGCGAAAAGCGCTGGCTGGCTATTACCCCCAAATCAAAAACTTCCACCTGTCCGATTACAAAGTCCGCATCCTCGATTCGGAGAACGGCACGCAAGCCATCACCCGCGTCCTCATTGACACGCGCAACGCCACCAGCCGCTGGAGCACCGTCGGCGCAAGCACCAACATCATCGAAGCCTCCTGGCGTGCGCTGGCAGATTCGGTGGAATACGGCTTGATGGTGGCGCATTAATTACCAAATTACCAATTACCAATCACCAATTGAAGTAAATGGTAATTGGTAACTGGTAACTGGAAATTTACGGAGAACCTCTTGCACTTCAAAATCACCCTCCTCCCCGGCGACGGCATCGGGCCCGAAGTGGTCGGCGAAGCCGTGCGCGTTCTGGAAGCCATTGCCGTCAAATACAGCCACACCTTCGAGTTTCAAGAGCGGTTGATGGGCGGCTGTTCCATTGATAAATACGGCTCGTCGCTCACCGACGAAACCCTCGCCGATTGCCAGTCCTCCGACGCAGTTCTGCTCGGAGCAGTGGGCGGACCGAAATGGGATGACCCCCGCGCCAAAGACCGCCCCGAGCGCGGGCTGCTCGCCCTGCGCAAAGGCTTGGGCGTCTTCGCCAACCTGCGCCCCGTCAAAGTGCATCCCGCGCTTGTGGATCATTCCCCGCTCAAGCCCGAAAAACTGCACGGCGTGGATATTCTCGTCATCCGCGAACTGACCGGCGGGTTGTACTTTGGTCAGCCCAAGATGCGCGAAATGAAAGACGGCGCGGAACGGGCGGTGGACACCCTCGAATACTACGACTACGAAATCCGCCGCATCATGCGCCTCGCCTTTGAATTGGCGCGCGGACGCAGAAAAAAGGTCACCTCGGTGGATAAGGCAAACGTGTTGGAATCCTCCCGCCTGTGGCGGCAAATCGCTTCAGACCTCGGGACGGCGAATCCGGACATCGAGCTGGAACATACGCTGGTGGATACCGCCGCCATGCGCCTGATTGCCTCTCCCGCCTCGCTGGATGTCGTCGTTACCGAAAACATGTTTGGCGATATTCTCACGGACGAAGCCTCCGTCCTGGCGGGTTCGATGGGGATGCTGCCGTCTGCCAGTTTGGGCGAAGCAGGCTCGAGGTCCGCGGGCGAAGCGCGGATGGGTTTGTACGAACCGATTCACGGCTCCGCGCCCGATATCGCCGGGCAGGGAATCGCCAATCCAATCGGCACAATCCTTTCGGCGGCGATGATGCTGCGTCACTCGTTTGGGTTAGAATCCGAAGCCTGTGCGGTCGAAGAGGCGGTCAATGCAACCCTCTCCGCCGGCGCGCGGACCGCTGACCTGGGCGGCAAACTCACCACCCGCCAGATGGCGGATGAAATCATTAAACGAATCGAGGAGAATTGAGTTATGGGAATGGAGTCGAAATACATCTGGTCGGACGGCAAACTTGTGGAGTTCGAAAAAGCCACCGTCCACATGCTCA
>DAOUBY010000311.1:0-9190 GCA_034432325.1 Anaerolineales bacterium | reverse complement strand
CACAAAGGAATTCCAAAAGGCGCTATTCAGAATCTTGAAATTCGATGCAAGATGATTTAAAAACTTCGTGGTCTTTGTGTTCTTCGTGGTAAGAAAAGGTTTTTTCAGCGCAGTCAACAATATGTTATAATTTTCACAATCTTTATCCAAAATGCTCACCGACACCCACTGCCACCTCGACTTCAACAAATTCGACGAAGACCGCGACGCCGTGATTCAACGCGCCCTCGAAGCGGGCGTGAAACGGATTCTCATCCCTGCCATCGAACTCGAGTCGTGCCAGGCGGTCATCCGCCTGGCAAATTCTCACCCGAATCTCTTCGCGGCGGTCGGCTTTCACCCCACCGAGTTAAACGGCTGGAACGATGACTCCATTGAAAATCTGCGCGGGATGATTTTCCCTCGCCCCACCCCCTCTGCTGGTGAGAAAGGGGGAAAAATCGTCGCCATCGGCGAGATTGGTCTCGATTATTACTGGGTGAAGGAACCAGAACAACAGGCGAGGCAAAGGCAGGTTTTGAAGGATCAACTCCGGCTGGCGCGCGAAGCGGGTCTGCCGGTCATCATCCACATGCGCGAGGCGGACGATGCCTGGTTCGGGCAGGCGTCCATTGACCTGCTCGACATCCTGATTGAGTGGCAGAGCGGGCTGGCGGCGGAGGGTCACCCGCTGGCGGAAAAGCCCGGCGTGCTGCATTCGTTCAACGGAAGTCTCGAAACCGCCCAAAAAGCCATCGAGCGTCATTTTTACATCGGGGTCACGGGTCCCGTCACGTACAAAAATGCGGAGGAGAAGCGTCAAATCATCCGCCAACTGCCCCTCGAGCGGCTGCTCATCGAAACCGATGCGCCGTTCCTCACGCCCGTTCCGCATCGCGGCAAACGCAACGAACCCGCATTCGTGGCGCACATTGCTGATACAATTGCCAAAATTCACAAGACAACCCGCGAACAGGTGGCTGAAATCACCGCCGCCAACGCAACGCGCCTGTTCGGTTGGGGAGGCTGACGTTTGAGCACGGTTACTTTTTTCACTTCTGTACAGGATCAACTGAAATTCGTCGAACAGCGGATTCGGGATCAGGCTGGTGATGAACATCACCCCGACCTGCGTTCTGCGCTGGAGCACCTTCTTTCTGCGGGAGGAAAACGCATCCGCCCGACCCTGAGCCTGCTCGTCGGAAACATGCTGGGCGCCCCCGAGGAAAAGATCATCACGCTCGGCGCCTCGGTGGAACTGCTGCACACCGCAACGCTGGTGCACGACGACCTGATTGACGGCGCGCTCCTGCGGCGCGGCATGCCCACGCTGAACGCGCGCTGGTCGCCCGCCGCCACCGTCCTGACCGGCGACTTCCTCTTTGCGCGCGCCGCCAAACTCGCCGCCGAAACCGATTACCTGCCCCTGATGAAACTGTTTGCCGAAACGCTGGCAATCATCGTCAACGGCGAACTGACGCAGATGTTCTCGGCGCGCGGCGTGATTGACCGCGCCAACTACTACGAGCGCATTTACGCCAAGACCGCCTCCCTGTTCGAGATGTCGTCGCTGGCGGCGGCGATGGTCGCCACCGAGAACGAAACCATCCGCGCCGCGATGAAGACTTTCGGTTATGAAGTGGGGATGGCGTTCCAAATTGTGGACGATATTCTGGATTTCACCGGCAGTCAGGTTACGGTGGGCAAACCCATCGGCTCCGACCTGCTGAACGGGCTGGTTACGCTTCCAGCCATTTACTATGCAGAAGAGCACCCGCACGATGAAGACATCCGCTCGCTGCCGGATGGCGGCTGGAAGGACACCGACCGCGTTCAGCGCATTGTGGATAACATCCGCCGCAACGCCGCCATCGAAAAGGCAATGGATGAGGCGCGGCAAGCCGTCCGCCGGGCGCTGGGCGCATTGGAAGAGGCGCCAGCCGTCCCTGAGCGTGAAGCGCTGGCTGAACTGGCAAATTTCATTGTGGACAGGAAGATCTAGCCAGACGCGCACGTCTGGAGAGTCCCATGACCAATCCACGCAAACCATTTCGTCTCAACGTCGGCTTCATCGTGCATGAGGAAGTCGGGTACAGTCATAAATTTCCGCTGGAGTTTGCACATGCAGCGCTGGGGGATGATCTCACGCTGGATGATTTTACCTGCCTGATTGTGATTGACCGCACCCAGCAGGGACTGGTTGTTCAGGGGGAGTTTTCGGGCGCGACGACGCTGGAATGTGTGCGCTGTCTGAAGGAGTTCCGCCAGACCCTGCACGGCGAGTGGACGGAACTGTACGCCTTTACGAAAAAGTCGGTCAGCGAGTCGGGGCTGTTGATGCCGGAGGACGGTCACATTGACTTTGCGCCCGTTCTGCGCGAGTATGCCCTGCTGGAGGTGCCAATCAAGGCGTTGTGCAAGCCCGACTGTAAGGGGTTGTGCATCGAGTGCGGGCAGGATTTGAACGTGAGGGATTGCGGTCACAGCCAGCAGGCGGATGATTCTCCGTTTTCGGTGCTGAAAAAGTTGTTATAGCCTTTTTGAACGATCCTGAAGGCTTTGTGCAAGCGGCTTGAAGGGCGGAGAGACTTATTCCAAAGGGCATTGGCGGTTGGCGTCGGTCAAACGTCTCAAATACCAATCTGCGCCAAGGTGAATATCATCCGGAGACGGGCAGGGGTAGATATTTTGCGCATAAAGCAGGTATTCGGCGTTTGAAGGAACAGGCTGGGGACCTTTGCTGAAGGAATTTATCGGCAGCAGGGTTCTTGTCAGGTATTTTCCAAACAGGGGATATTCAAACGAATCTTCGGGCAGAAAGACCGCCACCACAGCATCAGGCGGCGTCAGGCGGTCGAATGTTTTCAGCGGTTGGTAGTATTTGGGACGGTTTCTTGTCAGTTGTTCCATCCTGTCCATGGCGAAGATGGATTTCGTCTGAATATCATGGTAACGAACAGAGACAAGAGCGCTGTTTTCTCTAAGCACAACCGCTGATATGGCAGAAAGGCAGCCCGCGCCGACAAGAAGAAGCAAGTATAAGCGGACAAGGCGATTTTTCTGTAAAGCCATGCCAATGGGAGGAACGGCAAAAATGGCGCAAGTGGTGAAGTACCTGCCGCGCCAGGGATCGTAGGGACCAGCGTAAGCCTGGGCGATGAGAAATAAAACAGCCGCAAGCGAAAGAATTCGAACATCGGTTGATTTGATGATTCCCGCCAGCGACAGAAACACCATCACCCAAACAAGCCCAAAGCCAAACACCCCCCAATAGGAGCCATTTTCGTGAGAACTGGGCCATTTTTGCAGGTCGAATGGCACTCTTGTTGCGTCATCCGCTTCAAGGTCCATCCCCATTTTGTTTATCGCCGCCTCGGGAAGAGACCTGATCAAGGTTTGCGCGCGCAGGACGGGGTTGATTGTTGGCATGCCATCCAGGGATAAAAACTCAAACCCGTAACGAAGCAGATTCTTCGTTCCGTTTTCGGCAATGTAGCCGAGGGACTTTCCCTCGAACGCGTGCATGGCTCTCACATTTTCGGGACCCACAGGATGCCCAAAGAGACGGTAATTTTCAAAATAGCCGGAGGGAAGCGCAAGAATGACAACTGCAAGCAATGTAATCCCTCCAAAGACGGCAAAGTCCCGCAACTGGCGCTGGAAGCGCGCTTTGGGTGAAAAGAAGATATAAAACGCAATCAAAGCCACAGAAAGCAGCGGAAGGAAGGAAGAGGCTTTTGTCCCAATGGAAAGCGCAATGGCAGAAGCCGCCAGGGCAGGATATTTCCAGTTGCGTGTTTCTCGAAACGCAAAGAGAAAATAAACTGCCGCCCCCACATACGCCGTGAGAAGCATGTCGTTTTGTGTGGTGGTGGATTCCATCAGCCATTCGGTCAGCAAAGCGGCTACGGAGGCGGCAAAGACGCTTTGGGGTTTACTGTTTCCCGCCTTTCTCGAAATTGCATACACACTGCATACGGCAACCCAATAAGAGACAAACTGCACCAGTTGCGTCAGGTTTTCGTTTTTTCCCGAGACAAGGTAGGTGTATAAGAGAAGCAGGTGTGAAGCCTTGGGATGGACGACCTGAGCCCAGTAGTTTGCGTCGAAGTAATTTATATTGTTTTGCTGAAGATAATACGCCACCCTGGCAAGATGATAGGTCATACTGTCCCAATTATGAGGCGCAGTAAGAATGATGACCGCCAGATTTATGCCGCCCAGCAGCAAAACGGTGAAGAGCAAGGGCGTCAACAGGAATTTTTCAAAACGCGAACTCTCACGATAGAGGTCCCTGGCAGAGGCAATGACATAAGAAAGTTTGAGGCTGGCAGGAGATTGAAGACCGTCTTTTAGCGCAATCACAATCAACACATTTACCAAAGCGGTCATCAACCCTGAGAGCGACCAGTATTTCACATCGCTCAAACGCCCCAGCGCGGAGAGGATATACCCCCAGACGACCACATATCCGGCAGCCAGGCAGAAAAAGCCAAGGATGTACTCCATCATTCCTGCCAGCCTGAGAATCCGCAGCAGAAAATAACAGGACAACACCAGGGTTAGAATCGCAACTATGTTGTACACTGCAACTCACCTTACACAGCAGCGCGAGACATCGCCCCCGGCGGGGGCGATGTCTCGCATTTTCAGGCGACATGAATGTCGCGCTGCGAAGAAACTGCGTAACATCAGCGGGAAGTTCGATTTTGAGATGGTTTTTACCGTTTCTCCAGGGGCATTCCCACCTGTATCATCCCGTCCACCACTTTGACCGGGTAAGCAGGAATATCCACCACGGCGGGCATTTGCATGACTTTGCCGGTGCGCACGTCGAATTCTGCGCCGTGGCGGGGGCAGACAATGTTGTATCCTTCCAGGTCGCCGTCTCCCAGCGGACCGTCGTCGTGGGTGCAGATGTCGCCAATGGCAAAGAATTGACCGGCAATGTTGAAGATGACGATGGATTTGCCTTCGACCTCCACGAAGAGGCGTTCGCCGTTGGGAAGTTCGGAGGCGGGGGCAATTTCCACAAATTCGATGTTTTCGGTTTGCTGGGTATAGTTGAACATGATCTTCCTCACCCTGCCCTCTCCCTTGGGAAGATGGGAAGGAGGCTATTCCACCAACTCATCGCTCGCTTCGCCAAGACCATACACCCCGGCCTTCAGCACCTTGAGCGAAAGCAGGGCGCATTTGAGACGGACAGGTCCCAGGTCAATGCCGAGCAGATCGAGGATATGTTGCTTGTTGAGTTTTTTGACTTCTTCGAGCGGCTTGCCGATGACGGATTCGATCAGCAGGTCTGCCGAAGCCTGCGAGATGGCGCAGCCATGACCGTCGAAGCGGGCGTCCTTCACAACGCCATCCGCGCCGACCTGCATGGTGATTTCGATGTGGTCGCCGCAGAGCGGGTTGTTATCGGCAAAATGAATATCGTGCGGGTCGAGGCGTCCCCGGTAAGCGGGGTGCTTGTAATGTTCGATGATGACTTCGCGATAGAGATCGTCCATATCCTACCCAAACATTTCCTTCACTTTGTAAATCCCGTTCACCAGCAGGTCAACTTCTTCCTTTGTGTTGTAAAGGTAGAACGAAGCCCGGCTGGTGGCGGGGATGCCAAACTTCTCATGCAGCGGTTGGGCGCAATGATGCCCGGCGCGGACGGCGATGCCATCCTTATCGAGAATTTGCGCCACATCGTGCGGGTGGACGCCATCCAGCGTGAACGCCGCCACGCCGCCTTTATGAGCCGCATCGGGACCGAACAATTGGACGCCGGGAATCTCCTCCAGACGTTCGAGGGCATATTCGGTGATCTCGTGTTCGTGCGCGGCAATGGCGTCCATGCCGATGGAGGAGAGATACTCCACAGCCGCGCCAAAGCCGACGGCTTCTGCAATGGCCGGAGTCCCTGCTTCGAACTTGTGCGGAAGCGAATTCGGACGGAAGGAGCGCAGTTTCACTTCCTTGATCATATCGCCGCCGCCGAGGAAGGGGGGCATGGCTTCCAGCAGGTCTGCCTTGCCGTAGAGCGCGCCGATGCCGGTCGGACCACACATTTTGTGCGCAGAAAAGGCAAGGAAGTCGGCGTCGAGCGCCTGTACGTCCACCTTGAGGTGCGGGACGGATTGCGCCGCGTCCACCAGCGTCACGGCGCCGGCAGCGTGGGCGAGGCGGATGATCTCGGCGGCGGGGTTGATCGTGCCGAGGACGTTGGACATGTGTGTAAAGGCGACCAGTTTCGGGGTCCGCGCAAGAAGCGTTTGGTAGGCGTCCAGGTCGAGCAAGCCGGTTTCGGTCACAGGGATGAAGTCCAGTTCGATGCCGCGTTCCGCTTGAAGCATCTGCCAGGGAACAAGGTTGGAGTGATGCTCCATCTCGGTCAGGACGACGAGGTCGCCCGCCTTGAGGTTCGCCCGCGCCCAGGCATAAGCGACCAGGTTGATGGACTCGGTGGTGTTGCGGGTGTAGATGACCTGCCGCGCAGAAGGGGCGTTGATGAATCGGGCAATCTTCTCACGCGCTTCTTCGTACAGGGCGGTGGCTTCCTCCGCAAGAGTGTGGACGCCGCGGTGGATGTTTGCGTTCGAGCGGCGGTAATAGGCGTTCATCGCCTCGATGACAGCCAGAGGCTTCTGCGACGTGGCAGTGGAATCCAGATACACCAGCCGCACGCCGTCTGACGTTTCGCGCTGGAGGATGGGAAAATCTTTACGGATTTCTTGGATGTTGAGCGGCATGAAGCAAAGGGGAACCCGCGGCAAGCCTTATGCTCTACCGCGGGCGTTCACTAATACTCAGGGATGGCTTTCGCCTTTTCCCTGGCTGAAGACTTTTTGCCCTGCAATGGGCGGATATGCTCGGAGTTGAGCGGATACCAGAGAATACGGTCTGGCACCATCCAGCCGTCCGTGAGATAGACGTTGGAACGGAACTGGACGGCGACCATCTTGTTATCCACCTGGACGACGATGCCGGCGATCCAGCCGCGGATGCGTTCGCGTCCCTTTTCGTGGTCGCAAAAGACTTCCACCTTGTCGCCCACCTGAAAGTCATACATCGCGCCCGGGGCTTTCATGTAATTGAATTGATTTGCAGGACGCCCGATTCGAACCGGCTTGCGTTCCTCGCCGTTGACGATGCGGGGAGGAGAAATCTTGTTGACAACGCGCACCGGTTCTGCCTGGACCTTGGGACGGGCTGCCGCTTTCGAAACAACCTTTTTCTTCCCTTTATCCTTTTCCATTGGTTTTGCCTTTCCACGGTTCGATGATTTGGGTTTTGTTACCGCGAGTTTGGAACCAGCCTTCTTTTTTTCAGCCATGGGTTCACCTTTTGGCTGCGGCGTGAACGCCGCGCTACGACATTTTATCGGCAATGTATTGCTGAAAGCGTTCGCGCACGCCCTCGAAGGGGATACGCTGAAAGATCGGGTCGAAGAAACCTTCCACAACGAGTTTTTCAGCCTCCGCCTGAGGAATGCCGCGTGATTTGAGATAGAAGAGCGGCTCCTGCTCCAGTTTACCAACGGTTGCGCCGTGTGTACAGCGTACATCATCGGCAAGGATTTCCAGACCGGGGATGGAATCGGCGCGCGCCTGATCGCTGAGGACAAGGTTGCGGTTCGCCTGATAGCCGTCGGTCTTCTGCGCGCCGGGCGCGACGTAGATCATGCCCTGCCACACCGAGCGGCTCCTGCCTTTGAGCGCGCCCTTGAAGAGCAAGTCGCTGGTGGTGTGCGGGGCGAGGTGATTCTGTTGGGTGTCGTGGTCGAGATGCTGGTCGCCGTCAGTGAAGTAGAAGCCAGACATGCGCCCGCTTGCGCCTTCGCCCGCCAGATCGAGTTCGGAGAAGTTCTTGGTGAGACGCGAGCCGATGGCGCCGAAGATCCAGTCGAGGCTGCCGCCGCGTTCGACGCGGGCGCGCTCATGGCTGAAGTTCCAGACGTGGCGTCCCCACGACTGCAGTTCGACGAATTTCATCGAGGCATCCTGCATGACTTGAATTTCGACGATGCCCGCGTGCATGGAGTTGGCGCCTTTGAGGTCGGGCGATGCCGCCTCGTGGACGTAGGTGACTGAAGCGCCTTCGTCCACAAGGACGAGGATGTGCGAGATGTGGGCAATGTCGGGACCGGGTCCCCACAGGACGGAATGCAGGGGTTCTTCCACCGTCACGCCCTTCGGCACGTACAGCACGACGCCGTTGCGGGCAAAGGCGCCCGCCAGCGCGGAGAACTTTCCCTCCTCCACGTTGACGGTTTTGCCCATCATTTTGGCGAGCAGATCGGGATGTTTTTCTTCGGCGGTTTGCAGGTCGGTGAAGATGACGCCCTTGCGGACGAGTTTTTCGTCCAATTCCACTTTCACGCCGCCGGGCAGGAGGACGATCTGCCCGCCGTGCTGGTCGGCGACGAGGGGACGAAGCAGGTCTTCGCGGACGGGCGGGAGGTCTTTGTATGCGCCTTCTGCGGCAAATTTGAACTTGTCCGCGGGCAGGTTGTGAATGTCGGTGCGCCGCCAGGCTTCGAGCGAGGTGTCGGGGAGGGGAAGCCTCTTGAAGGCAGACCAGGCTGAGGCGCGGTAGGAAGCGGCGAAGTCGTTCCCTGCGCGGATGTCGGCTTCGGTAAAGTTGAAGTCCTTTATGGCGGTTTCGGTTCGTCGAGTCTTTGAAACAACTACTTTGGGTTTTTCTTGCATGTGCGTTTCCTTGGCAATCACCAATTACCGGTTACTTCAGGTAATTGGTAATTGGTAATTGGTAATTATTAACCGATCGAACCTTCCATTTGAAGGGCGATGAGGCGGTTCATTTCGACGGCGTATTCCATCGGCAGTTCCTTGACGAGCGGCTCGATGAAGCCGGAGACGACCATGGTGGTGGCTTCTTCTTCGCTGAGGCCGCGGCTCATGAGGTAGAAGAGCTGCTCCTCGCCCACTTTGCTGACGGAGGCTTCGTGACCGATGGTGACATCGTCTTCGTCAATTTCGATGTAGGGATACGTGTCGGAGCGGGATTGCGGGTCGAGCAGCAGCGCGTCGCAAACAACGTTGGATTTGACGCCTTTCGCGCCTTTATAGACCTTGAGCAAGCCGCGATAGGAGGCGCGTCCGCCGCTCTTGCTGATGGATTTGGATGTGATTTTGCTGGTGGTGTTGGGCGCGAAGTGAACCATCTTGCTGCCCGCGTCCTGAATTTGACCGGGTCC
>DAOUBY010000310.1:0-3794 GCA_034432325.1 Anaerolineales bacterium | reverse complement strand
ACGAAAGCGCGTATTTGGCGGTCTCTACCGCCGAATTTGCGCTAGAGAGCGCAAGTTACGCAGGGTTTTCGTGATCTACTGAAATTGGATTTGCAAGGTAATTTCATCCCGTTTTTCTTCAGAATCAGTGTTCAACCGTGTTCATCTACGGTAAACCCCGATTTATAAAACACTCTCTCAGCGAATTCGGAAGTCTTGTTTGCGCAAATCATTTGCGTTTCGCGGTTAGGTTGCGGAATGAATTCCGCGTTACGCCTTCGTAAAATAACCCTCTTCAACCCCCTGCCATGTCTCTTCGGGCAACTTCATATATCTCGTCAAAAGCGGATGGACTTTCGCCATCTCCTCGTACATCCTCTGCGCCACGCGGCGGATGGAAAAATGCGCGTTGGCGGCGGAGCGCAACTGACAGAACGCATACGCCTCGCGCAGGTTGAACTGCGCCAGCACGCGGCGGTTATATCCGTTGGGGACAACATACTGCGCGACGACGGGACTGAACTCATACAACTTCTCATACATCTTCGCCGCCGCGTCCATCGCCGCCTCGTACCTGGACCCGAAGCCTGCCTCCGCCATCAGGCGCGGAGTGGCGTACCCCAGCCGCGTCGTCAGCCTTTGCGGCGTCTGCGTCATCATGCGGTGACGTTTGAACTCGGCATACGCGCCCTGATCCATGACGAGGTCGAAGGTGTAGGTGCAGTATTCCAGTTCACGCAGCGGCGTGTCGTACCTGCCCAGCCTGCCCAACAGCGACGCGGCGAGACTGGATTTCGCTTCAGCGGTCAACGCTTCGACGTGAGCCAGCGCATCGGCGTAGGTCATTTCGCCAAAGCGGTAGAGCGCCGCCGCAAGGACTTTGTTCTCGCCGCTGCGGTCGTAGTCAATCAGCGTACACCAATCATCGGAGTTACGATTTACGACTTTGGATTTTTGATTGGCAAGGTCAGTGATGGTTTCGATGAGATACGGAACGGCATCGGCATATTTCACCAGCGTGGGCGTTTCGGCTTTGGAAACCTCCTTTACCCTTGCGCCGATCTCGCGCACTTCGGCAAGTTCGTGCGAGAGCATCTTGCGGATCATGTTCTCGATGACGCGGGCGTTGGCGGTCATGCCCACGTTGGCGAGCGCGGCGGCGGGAAGGATGAAGCGGCACACGTCCACGTATTTGGAGCGGACGCGGCGGTCCCAGGCGTCGTCCGATTCGTTGTCGCGGCGGGGGAAGCGCCCGAAGATGAGAGTCTGCATGGGGGTCAGCGAGTCGGCGTAGGTCTGGAAGAGGAGGCGGACGGTCTTCACATAGTCTTCGCGGAGGGGATGCCCGTCGAGTTCGGCGGGAATCCAGAAATCGTCCAAGCCCCAGCGCTGGTAACGGGTGGATTTTTCGGTGTAGGAGGCGAGGCGGTTGCTTTCGATGCTTTCGATGGCAAGGCGGGACACGTTTTCGAAGGCAAGGTGCAGAACGGCGTGTTCCGCCACCGAGGCATGCCCGTATCCCACCACCCACTTCTCATGGAATCTGGCGGATGATTCATCGCTCAACTCGGCGGCAATCTCGCGGAAGGATTCGGGCGAGCGCGAGGTCTTGGCGAAGGCAACGGCGATGGTTTCGGGGCTGAGGGCGCGCGGGGATAGCAGGTAAATGTCACGTTCGGGCATGGGGTCTCTCCTCGTCAAATTCCGACCGATTATACCTGCAGGGGAGGCGCTTCGACAAAAAAGGGAACGGGCTATCAACGGCGTAAGAGACGCTCTCTAGCGTCGGGCTTTGCGCTGTACTACTGTGCCGTTCCCAATATCCTGCGGGTGTGTTCCACGTCGAGTCGGATTTGCCGAATGAGCGCCTCCACCGAGTCGTACTTCAACTCATCGCGCAGGCGGGCGATGAATTCCAGCCTGAGCATTTCGCCGTAGATGTTGCGGTCGAAGTCGAGCAGGTACGCCTCCACGTTCAAGGTTCGTTTGTCGGGCGTGAAGGTTGGGTTGGTTCCGAGGTTGACCGCCGCCATGTGACGCTCGCTGCCAAGGTATGCCCAGCAGGCGTAGATGCCGCCGGCAGGCAGGACTTTCTCACGGGCGTAATCGAGGTTGGCGGTGGGAAAGCCAATGGTCTTGCCGCGCTGGTCGCCATGGGTGACGAGTCCCTGCAGTTGGTAGGGATGTCCCATCAGGCGGGCGGCTTCCTCCACGTTGCCGACGGTGACCAGTTTGCGGATTTCGGTGGAGGATACGACGCCGCTTTCGTCGCCCAGGGCTGATACCGTTTCGACGGCGTATCCCAATTCCAAGCCGATCTCGGTCAGACGGGCGGCGTTGCCTTCGCGGTCCTTTCCCAGCGTGGAGTCGTAGCCGAGGATCAGGCGCACAAGCCCCAGCCGAGTCTTGAGGCGGGTCATGAAATCGTAGGCGGTGGTGTCGGCAAGGCGGCGGTCGAAGGTCTGCGTGATGACCACGTCCACGCCGAATTCGCCCAGTAAACGGGCGCGCTCGCCGGGCAGGGTGAGCAGTTTGATGTCGCCGCGCCCGAAGACTGCGGCAGGGTGCGGGTCGAAGGTTAAAACGACGGCAGGCAGCCCATCGGCATGAGCGCCTGCCACAAGTTTGTTGATGATTTGTTGGTGACCCCGATGGACTCCGTCGAACACGCCGACGGTCAGCCATGAGGCAGGGAGGGTGACTTCCTCGAGGGAGCGGTAATGCAGCATGGGAGGGTTCGCTTCAGCGGTTCGAGGGCTGGAGCGGGAGTCCGTCAGTCGCTGGTGAAGAAGACTTTTTTGGGCTGCCAGGCGGGGGCGCCGTCTTCGCCGATGACGCATTCGAGCAGGGCAACCAGTTCGCCCTGGGTGCTGACGCCGCGCACACGTTTGCCGACGGGGGTGTCGGGTTCGGCTTTGACGCGATGCCCGTGGCGCACGCCTTCCACTTCATCGGGGTTGAGTTCGATGGCGGGCCAGTCGCCCAGCGCTTCGGCGGCGGGGATCAGGTATTGATACCAGTTGCCCGCCTGGAACGCCTCCTGCAGTTTGCGCAGGGGCACGGCGTCGCGCAGGGAGAAGCGCCCGCTCTTGGTGCGGCGCAAGCCGACGAGGTAGGCGCCGCAGCCGAGTTTTTCGCCGAGGTCGTTTGCCAGTGAGCGAACGTAGGTGCCCGACGAGCAATGCACGTCTATGACAACTTCGGGCGGCGCCCATTCCAGCACTTCGAGGTGATGGACGGTGATTTTGCGCGGTTCCAACTCGACCTCTTCGCCTTTGCGCGCCATTTCGTACGCTTTGCGTCCCTGCACTTTGACGGCGGAGTAGGGCGGCGGAGTCTGTTCGATTTCGCCAATAAAGGTTTTGAGCACTTCTTCGAATTGCTGTTCGGTGATGTTGATGGGCTGGTTGCTTTGGGTAAATTTCCCGTCCGCGTCGAAGGTGTCGGTCTTTGCGCCAAGGCGGATGATGGCTTGATAGCGTTTATCCGAGGCGGAGACGTATTCGCTCAGCCGCACGGCTGGTCCTACAAGGATGACCAGCACGCCGGAAGCGCGCGGGTCGAGGGTGCCGGTGTGCCCCGCGCGGCGCAGTCCGGTGCCATTGCGGATTGCCTGCACAACGTCGTGAGAAGTCATGCCAACGGGCTTGTCCACAACCAGCACGCCCGAGATGGCATTCTTTACGTCCTGACTATTCATTTTTCCTCCTGAAGTATTCATACGTTGACTGCACTGAAAAAACCTTTTCTTACCACGAAGAACACAAAGACCACGAAGTTTTTTTAAATCATCTTGCATCGAATTTCAAGATTCT
>DAOUBY010000309.1:0-9931 GCA_034432325.1 Anaerolineales bacterium | reverse complement strand
TGAAGCACTGAAATTGGATTTACAAATTAATTTCATCTCGTTTTTCTTCAGAATCAGTGTTCATCCGTGTTCATCTGCGGTCAATCCCCATAAGAGACTGTTTCTCATGTACACGGACAAACACGGATATTTTAAAGAGGACAGGACTTACGCAAAACCTTGCATAGAGCGCGTTCTCTAACGCGCAGACTGGATCATCAACGTTAGAGAACGTTGATTACGTGTAAGTCCTGAGAATTTATCCGTGAAATCCGCGTAATCCGTGTACAAAAAGGACTTCAGAAACACTCTCTAACATACAGCGCAAGGTGCAGCAAATGCTAGAGAACGTCCGCTACGCCATAGCGTCGAATTTCGGGCTTTAATGTTATCCCCATTTCAAGATGTAAATCCCCGCCAGGATGCGCAGGATGCCGAACAAAATCAACGCGCTGAAGAGACCGATCTGCGCGGCGATGGCAGAGCCGCCCAGCGAGCCGCCCAAAATGGCAAGGTTCAATACGACGGTGTACCACGCCAGGTGCGACGGGCGGTCATCGGAGGGGATGCGTTCGAGCATGTAGTTGGCGTAGGCGCCGTTGGTCCACGCCCAGGTGAAGCCGCCGAGCAGGGCAATGGCGTAGAACTGCCAGACTTCATGCGTGAATGCCAGCAAAAGGGGGTAGAGCGACATGCCCACCACGCCCCAGCCGGTCACCCGTTTGTGACCGAGGCGGTGGACGACGTTCCGCAACTGGATCGAGCCGATGAGCATGGTGAGGTAATACAGCGCCTGGCTGATGCCGAGGGTGTTGTCGCTCAAGCCGAGGACGCGCACGTTGTATTGGGGGTAGACCGGGGTGGTGAGGTTGTGCGCCAGGTGAAAGGCAAACAGCGCCAGCAGGACTCGTTTGAACGGCGAGGAGAGAATATCGAGGCGGAGGAGGGAGGCAAGGCGCCGGGGAGGGGCGGCCGGTTGAGGAGAAGCAGGCTGAGGGGAGGAGGGAGGCGCAGAGGAGTCCTCCGGCGCAGGGCGAATGAAGTAGATGTGGTAACTGCTCATCGCCGCGCCAAAGGCTCCAATCCCAAAAACGACCTGGTAGCCGGCGGGGAAGGGCAGGCGGTCGAGCAGGAAGCCGCTGAGCAGCGAGGTGAAGATGTAGGCGAGGGCGAACATCACGTTGCGCGTGCCAGCCACGTGAGCGCGGTAGCGTTCGGGGACGGCTTCGGCAAAGAGGGCGTTGAACCCCACACCCAGCGGGGTGAGGGGGATTGCCATGAGGAAGGTGATGATAATGATGGCGGCGATCTGACGGGGTTCGTCGAAAAACCAGGGGAGGAGGATGAAGAAGAGGAAGCCGATGCGGTAGAGAACGGAGGTCCAGAAGATGGCGCGGCGGGTATCCCGTTTGGACAGCCAGCGCCCGGCGGGGATGGCGAGGAAGAGGTTGACCACCGCCGACATGGCGCCGATCAAACCGAGTTGAACGCTGGTGGCGCCCAGGCGGGTGGCATAGACGCTGAGGAAGTTGATGACGGAGCCGCTCAGGACGCCAAACCAGGCGATGTCGTAGTAGAGGTGGCGGAAGGTGGCGTGGTGTTGAGGCGGGATGTCTGCCTGTTTGAAGAGGCGGGAAATGCTGGAAAACATGGAGGGGAGATTATAGCCGCACCGCGGTTTATTTTGAGGGGCTGTGGAGGGGCTGCAAGGCGGAGGGCTGACCAAACTGCCAGCGCAGGATTTGGGCAAACCAGTAACTGAAGGCGGCGGGGTCGCTGGCGAGGCGCTCTTCGAGTTCGGCGAGGGTGAAGAAGTCCACGCGTTCGACTTCTTCGGGGTCGAAGCGGACGGTCTGACGGTCAAGTTCGCTGCGGTAGAGGAGGCTGATTTCGTTGTCGTTGGGTCCGTAGTTCATTTTGAATTTGAGGAGGGGCTGAAGTTCGACGCCTTCCACGCCGAGTTCCTCCTTGAGCCCGCGCACCGCTGCCTGGAGGTAGGTCTCGCCTGCCTGAACATGCTCGGAGATGGAACAGTCGAGCGTGAGGGGAGAGTGGCTGCGGGTGCGGCTGCGCTGTTGGACGAGCAGCCTGCCGGCGGGGTCGAAAAGCAGGACATGGACGCCGCGGTGCCAGAGTCCCTGGGCGTGGGCAAGGGAGCGTGCAGACTGCCCGATTACATTATCGTTTTCATCTACAATATCGAATTGCTCTTCCATTTGTTGTATTTGTCCTGTCAAAGATCGAAGGTCAAAAGCCGGGCGTTCGGCTTTTGACCTTCAACTGAAGTTCGATTTTGATTTATTTGCTGAACAACGCGACCACGTCCTTTACGTGTACCACGCCGTCGAAGCCGGGCAGGTCGCCTTTGCGGAGTTCGGCTTTTTCGCCGTTGGGGTCGCCCAGGCAGGTGACGATGACATCGCCCGCGCTGACATCCTCTTTTTCGGTGTAGTGATTGGTGGTGACGATGGTTTTCAGCCCGGCGGCTTTGGCGGCTTTGACGCCGTTCTTCGAATCTTCCACCACGAAGGCTTCTTCAGGTTTCAGCCCAAGTTTCTCGAGGGCAAGGTTGTAGATTTCGGGATCGGGCTTCTTGTTCTTCACCACATCGCCAGCCAGCACCACGTCGAATTTGATGTCGGAGAGAATCTTCCCGGTGATGGCTTTTGCCGCCTGTTCGTTGGAGGTGGTGCAGACCGCAATCTTCAAGCCCGCCTCCATCGCCTCTTTCATGAACCGATGGATGCCCGGGCGCAGGGGAAGTTTGCCCGTCTCGATCAACTCCACGAAGAGCGCCGTCTTGCGCTTGTGCATCTGCGGAATGAGCGCGTCAATCTCTTCCTCGGTCATCGGCTTGGAAAAGCCTTTGGTCTTCCAGTGATGCTTCATGCGCTCCTTGCCGCCGGCGATCTGGAGCAGCTCGTGGTAATACTCCACGTCCCATTCGTCGGTGAAGCCGAACTCTTTGAAGGTCATGTTGAACGAGACGCGGTGACCGTCGCGTTCGGTGTCAATGATCACGCCGTCCTGGTCGAAGAACACTGCTTTGATTGGTGACATGATTGCCTCCATGCCATTGCGAACCCGATGGGGCGAAGCAATCCCCGGCTGAACGAGGAGATTGCTTTGGGGAGAACGCCCTCGCAATGGCGATGATAGTCTTACTTCTTCATCCCAAAGAACTCAAGAATGGTGTTGACGAACAACTCGTTCTCTTCCTTCGTGCCGATGGTGACGCGGAACCAGCCGTCGGAGCCGTACTTCTTGCTCTCGCCGCGCAGGATGATGCCCTTCGTCTCGGCGTAGGCAAGCACTTCCTTGCCCGTCTTGCCGGTGGGACCGCAATCGAAGAGAATGTAATTGGCTTTCGACGGGAAGATGACCAGGCCGGGGATGACGCTCAGGGATTCCGTGATGTAATCCACCGCATCGTTGTTGAACTTGACGCGTTCCGCCAGCCCTTCCTGATCTTCAAACGCCGCCAGCGCCGCCCACATGGGGATCGTCCCCACGTTCCAGGGAAGGAGCGAGCCGGAAATCTGCGCGATGACATCCTTGTCGCCGATGGCGTAGCCAAAGCGCATCCCCGCCAGCCCATACGCCTTCGACAATGTGCGGGTGATGATGACGTTCTTGTATTTCTTCGTCAACTGCACCTGCGACATGCCCAGACCGGCATATTCCACATACGCCTCGTCAATGACGAAGGGAATGCCCGTCTCTGCAATGCGGACAAAGTCTTTGGCGTCCATGAAGTTGCCGGTGGGGTTGTTGGGGTTGGCAACGACGATGATTTTGGTCCTCTCAGTGACGGCGTTGAGGATGCCGTCCGGGTCGAAATGCAGGTAGTTATCCTTGTAAATCATCGGCACGCTCACCATCTTCGCGCCCAGCAGAGTGCCGCGCAATTGGTAGATGCCGAAGCACGGCGTGTGCTGGATGACCTCATCCTGCTGAGGCACGATGAACATGCGGAAGATGTTGTCGTACACTTCGCTGGAGCCGTTGCCGATCATCACGTTTTCGGGTCCGTCCACGTTATTGAGTTCTGCAATCTTGGAACGGACGATCAACCCCTGATCGGGATAGCGGTTCGCCATCTTCGCATATTTGTACATCGCGTCCAGCACCTTGTCGGAGGGCGGAAGCGGATTCTCGTTCGACATCATACGGTGCAGCCTGGGGTCGCGCCATGCCTTCTCGATATGCTCCGAGATGTACATCGGAATGCCCTTCACCCACGGGGCGTAGTATTCTTCGATCTTCTTTGTCATTTGTTATCTCCTGAATATGATTAACGTTCCAACGTTCCAATGCTCACGCCTTCCCGACCGACTCCAGCATCTCCATCCAGTGCATCACCGCTTTCTTCGTCGCCTCGCGCACTGCTTTGTCAATCTTGCCGGGGTCGTACTCGTCGCGGTGGGCAGTGATGTACTCGTACTTGGTGTCAATCAAGGTATGCTTCAATTCGGTGGAGACGTTGAACTTTGCGCCGCCCGCCGCCAGCAGTTTCTTGATGTAATCCTCGGGCAAGCCCGTCCCGCCGTGGACGACGAGCGGGGTTTTGATTCCGCCGCCGTTCAACATCTTGTTGATCGTGGCGAGACGGTCGAAATCAATCTTGGGATTCTTGGTCTTGTAGACGCCGTGCGCGGTGCCGATGGCGGGGGCGAAGATGTCCACGCCTGTACGCTCGACGAACTCCACCGACTGCTGGGGATTCGCCAACTGCGCTTCATCTTCCGCGACCTTGATCTGGTCTTCGACGCCCGAGACGGTTCCCAACTCCCCTTCGACGGAGATGTTCCCGACGCTGTGGCAGTAGTCCACCACCTCTTTCGTCTGGCGGATGTTCTCCTCGAAGGGCTGTTTGGAGGCGTCAATCATGATGTTGGTGTAGCCGGCATCGGCGCACTTTTTGCAGTAGTCAATGTCGGTGCAGTGGTCGAGATGCAGCACCACAGGGACGGGCGCCTTCTGCGCGAGCGTGCGGTAGATGGCGACCAGCACGTCCGCCCCGTAAAACTGCGACGGCTTGACCGAGGTCTGCACGATGACCGGCGACTTGGTCTCGACCGCCGCGTCAATGACCGCCTCGAATTGAATCAGGTCGGTGATGTTGAACGCGCCGACGGCATACCCTTTCTTCGCGGCTTCAATCATGACTTCTTTTGCATTTGCAATGGACATGGTTTACTCCTTTTTTTACGTGGGTGATTTACAAAACTGATGTTTTCCCGTAGCGCGACATTCATGTCGCTTGGAAATGCGAGATGAATCTCGCTCTACCGCGTAGGGTGATTTACAAAACCCGGGCTCTTTTTACGAAAGGATGAATTGATCTCTTGCACAAGTCAACCGGCGTTAGAGAACGCCTCCTGCGCCAGAGCGTATTGTGCGCTCTCTGGCGCACTTTCGCAAGAGGTCTAACGATGAAAATTCATCCTTCATCCTTCAGCATTCATCATTTCTTCGCCTTTCTCTTCTTTTTTCCTCCTGCTGCTACATCCTTCAACCACTGCTCCCAGCGGTAATCCGTCACGTGCTGGCGGAAGCGGGCAAACCACAAATCGGCATACCCCTGGAAGTCCTCCTCCAGTTTCGAGATGCCGGTCTGGGTGGTTCCCCACATCGCCTCGTGCAGTTCGGACATGGGCCACATCAGCCTCAGGCGGGCATACTGCCTGGGGGTCACCTCGCCAAAATACTCGTTAAGAAAGAAGCGCACCTGTTCATCGTTCAGGCGGTGATGATGGGAGAAGTTTGCCAGGTCGAAGAAGATGTCGCCCATGCCGGCGTATTCCCAGTCGAGCAGGCGCAGTTCGCCGATCTCGCCCGGCACCTCCTCCTCCAGCCAGTTCAAATTCAACAGGTCATCATGACAGGGGGTGGGGGTGTAGGGGTCTTTTTCCAGCGCCCGCCTTGCCTCGTTCATCTTCTGCATGATCCAGTCCCAATCGGAGGGAAATTTGCAATTGTGTTGTTTGGAAACCTCGGTCAGCATCTCGACGCGGCGGAAGACGTTGAATTCGTTCTTCAGATGCGGTCCGCGTCTGTGAAAGAGGCGGATTTTCCTGACCACGCGGGCGAGATAATCGGGTTGTTTGATGACATCGGGAGGCACCGCTTTGCCATTGACGAAACGCGTGACGATATAACCTTCGGGTTCGATGAAGTACATCACCTCCGGCGCAATGCCCAGTTCGCCGGCGGCTTTGTTCGCTGCGTGTTCCACATCGCGCTTGATGCCCAGCAATTCGGTGTTATCCCCGGCGAGGCGGATGACGTAGGCTCTGCCATCCGCTTCGATTTTGAAGTTGAGGTTGGTAATGCCGCCGCTGAGCGGAATCTTTTTGATGTTCTTTGATTCTGCCAGGAAGGGGACTTTGGCTATCGCCTTATCAATCGCCAGAGTGGTCATCATTTTCGTTTACTCCGTGGTGAAGATGGGAGGCGCTTCGCCTCAACCTCGATTTGAACCCGATTCTGCGCTCATGCCTTGATCCTCTCGCCTTTCGGGTCCCATAACACCGGCGGCGCAACCTCCGCCTCCACCTGTTCGCCGAAGCACTCGATTTCGAGTTTCGTTCCGACCGCGGCGTATTCCACCGGCAAATAAGCGTAGGCAATGGACTTTTTCACCGAATACCCGAAGCCGCCTGAAGCCACCCATCCCACGAGTTGACCGCCGGCGCGGATGGGCTCCTTGCCGAGGACGATGGTGCGGTCATCGGCAAGCGTGATGCAGCACAACTTCCTCTTGATGCCCTCCGCCTTCTGCTTGAGCAGAGCCTCGCGCCCGATGAACTCACCCTTGTCCAATTTCACGGCAAAGCCAAGCCCTGCTTCATACGGAGTGTAATCGGGCGAGATTTCACCGCTCCAGTAACGATAACCTTTTTCGAGGCGTAAAGTGTCTATGGCTTTGTAACCTGCCGCCACCATGCCTTCGGGTTTGCCAGCCTCCCAAAGCGTATCCCACAATCGCAGACCGTACTCCATGGGGCAGTAAAACTCCCAGCCGAGTTCGCCCACATAGGTCACGCGCGAAGCGAGGACGGGGACATCGCCAACCGTGATGTGTTTGGCGGTCATGTAGGGGAAGCCCGCGTTCGAAACGTCGTCGGTGGTCACTTTTTCGAGAATTTTGCGCGCCTTGGGTCCCCACATTCCGATGCAGGCGTAGTTCGAGCCGACATCCTCGATGGTCACCGCATCGCTTGCCCTGAGCGCAGTTGAAGGGTCGGGCATTTGCAGCGACAGCCACGACATGTCGTGTTGCCCGAATGCCGTCCCGGTGACGATGAAGAAGCGGTCTTCCGCCAGGCGGGTGACGGTGAAGTCGCACTCGATGCCGCCGCGTTTGTTGAGACATTGGGTATAGACGACCGTGCCGACAGGAACGTCAATTTGATTGGCGCAGACGTAGTTGAGGAATTTCAGCGCGCCGGGTCCGCGCACCTCGAATTTGTTGAACGAAGTCTCGTCGAAGAGACCCGCGTTTTCGCGCGTCATCAGGTGTTCGTAACCGATGGCGCGGCTCCAGTTGTGACGCGCCCAGCCCTTCGGTTCGTGACCGTGGGTCGCCAGTTCTTCATAGGGTTTGAACCAGTTTGGGCGCTCCCAGCCCATCTTTTCGCCAAAGGCACAGCCCAGTTCGCGCAGACGGAAGTAGGTGGGAGAAAGGCGCACGTTGCGCTTCGAGATGCGTTCCTCGCCGGGGAAGTGAATGTCGTAGTATTGAGTGTAGGTTTCGAGGGTGCGCGCGGCGGCGTAATCCAGGCTGTTGTAATTGGGACCGAAGCGGCGCACGTCCAGCCGCCACACATCCCATTCGGGCGAACCGTCAATAATCCACTCTGCCATCACTTTGCCGATTCCGCCCGCGCCCGCCAGCCCATGCGCGCAGAACGCGCACGCCACCCAGAAGCCTTTGACCGAAGTCGGTCCCAGCAGAAATTCGCCGTCAGGCGTGAAGCCCTCGGGACCGTTGAGCAGTCTGACGATCTCGGCGTTTTCGATGGCAGGCACGCGGCGGATGGAGTTTTCCATCAGCGGGGCGAAGCGTTCCCAATCGGGCGGCAGGAGTTGGAACTTGAAATTGTGCGGAATGCCGTTCATGCCAAAGGTGGCTGGCTGACGCTCATACCCGCCCGTAATCAACCCGCCCACTTCTTCGCGCCAATAAACCAGCAAATCGGGGTCGCGCAGGTTGGGGAATTTATTCGTCACGCCCTCGATGGGCTTGGTCATGATGTAGAGATGCGCCATGGGGATAACCGGCAGATTCAAGCCGACCAACTTTCCGACTTCGCGTCCCCACATCCCCGCCGCGTTCACAACGACCTCGGTCTTGATCGCGCCTCGATTGGTCACCACCTCGCTGACGCGGCCGTTTTTCAGGTTGATTTTTTCCACGTTGGTGTTGGTGAAGATTTGTGCGCCGCGGCTCTTTGCGCCGGCGGCAAGCGCATTGGTGAGACCCGTCGGGTCAATGCTGCCGTCGTTGGGGGTGTACGCCGCGCCGACCACGCCCTTGATGTCCATCAGCGGGAATAGTTGCTGCGCTTCGCGGGGCGTGATTAATTCCATCGGCACGCCGAAGGAACGCGCCATGCCCACGAGGCGCTTCGTCTCTTCCATGCGTTCAGCGGATGAGGCAAGGCGCACGCCGCCCACTTCGCGCCAGGAGGTGTCCACGCCTGTTTCGGCTTTGAGGCGGCGGTAGAGGTCGGTGCTGTAGTGCATCATGCGGGTCAGGTTGGCATCCGAGCGCATCTGCCCCACCAACCCCGCCGAATGCCAGGTGGAGCCGGCGGTCAATTCGTGCCGTTCCAAAATCACCACGTCCTTCCAGCCCATGAGGGTGAGATGATAGGCAATGCTTGCCCCGCCCACGCCTCCGCCGATGATGACGACCTGCGCTTGTGTTGGAAATTCAGCCATGAGAGAGTCTCCAGTCTTACAGTCTTATAGTCTGCTGGTCTCCGTCATTGCGAGGAGGGTTGAGTAGGCGGTGTTCTCCCGCCGTATCGAGCCCCGACGAAGCAATCTCCGTTCGAGAGAGGGGATTGCTTCGTGGCGCCGAGGCGCCACTCGCAATGACGAATTCAATTGTGAAAATATAAAGGTATTGCCAAACGGCAATACCTTTGAAGTCAATTCATTTCTGCCAGATCGAATCGGGGCGCGCCATTTCCGCCACGATGTCGAACGTCGAAATGACGCCCAGCGGAAAAGCGTCGGGATCTTCTTTGTCAACGACCACCAACCTGTGATGATGGTTTTGAATCATCTTGTCTGCGGCTTCGCGCAGGCTGGCATGGATGTCAATGGTCAGGGCAGGGTGCATCACATCGCGGACGATGAGGCTCTCATCCACGCCGTTCTGAACGAACCGCAGAAGGTCCCTGCCGCTGACCACACCCAGCGCCTTCCCTTTTGCATCCACCACAAGGACGGAGCGCCAGCCGGCAGAGGTCATGGCGCGCGCGGCGGAAAGGACCGGCGTCTTGCCGCGGCAGACAAGAATCGCGTCGGACATGACATCGCCGACGGTCTCGCGTTTGGCTTTGAGTTTTGTCGTCAGGCTGGCGACAAAATCGGAGATGGAAATAACCCCAACAGGCTTGCCGTTCTCGGTCACCAGCAGGCGGCTGACGTCCCTTTCGATGAGGGTATGCACGGCTTCAGAGAGGGGCACGTTTGCTTCCACCGAATCAACCGGCTGTGACATCAAATCGGCGGCGGTCAGTTTCCGCATCACATCCAGGCTTTCGTGGTCGGCAGAGAGCCACTCCCCCGCCAGCAAGTCGAAATCCGAAATGACCCCCAGTATGCGCCCGTCGCGGTCAGTGACGAACAGGGCATGAACCTGATTCTGGTCGAGCAGAGTCGCCACCTGTCCCAGCGTGGCATCGGGCTTGCAGGTGAGGACGCCCGGGTGCAT
>DAOUBY010000308.1:0-24236 GCA_034432325.1 Anaerolineales bacterium | reverse complement strand
TTGAAAAACTATCACAACCGCGAAGATTTTGTGGCGCGACATTCATGTCGCTTTAGGTTGCGGAATGAATTCCGCGCTACGCAAGGTTTTGCGTAAGTCCTGATACACAAAGAAATGAGGACCAATGCCAGCCAACATCGAAATCAAAGCCCGCGCACGAAACTTTGACGCGATCAAAGCCCGCGCCGAAAAACTCAGCAACGCGCCCGCCGAAGTCATCCTGCAGGAGGACACATTTTTTCACGTTCCACACGGACGCCTCAAACTGCGCCTCCTCGCGCCCAACCGCGGACAACTCATCTACTACACCCGCCCCGATCAGCAGGGACCGAAACGCTCCGACTACCACATTGCAGAGACAACCGACCCCGAAGCCCTCAAACGCGTACTCGAACTTGCCTGCGGAATTCGCGGCGTGGTGAAGAAGACCCGCTGCCTCTACCTCGTCGGGCAGACGCGCGTGCATTTGGACGATGTGCAGGGCTTGGGTCAATTCATGGAACTCGAAGTCGTCCTGCGCGAAGGACAGAGAGAGGCTGAGGGGCAGGCAATTGCCGAAGAGTTGATGACAAGCCTCGGCGTGGAACGAAGCGATTTGCTCGAAGGCGCGTACATGGATCTGCTGGAGAAACATGTCTAACCTCGAAGGTCAAAGGTCAAACGTTGCCGGTGTCCATGCAAAAGATGTCAGGCGGAAGTGTAAGAGACGCTCTCCCCTGGCACCACCCGCCAGGACAGGTGTAGCGTCGGATAGATGACAACTCTTGCGCTGCACTCCGTAGCGGACGTTCGACTGTCGCCGTGATGAATCGTGGTAAAATACCCCGCCGAGCGTAGTACCCTTCGCTCGAAAATTTTTGCCAGAAAGGGCTTGAACCATGAAAGTAATGCTTCTCAAAGACGTGTACAAACTGGGGCGCGCAGGCGACATCAAAAAAGTCGCCGACGGCTACGGGCGCAACTTCCTCATCCCGCAGGGACTCGCCGTCCTCGCCACCGCCGGCGCGCTCAAACAGGCGGAAAAAGTCCGCCAGCAGGCTGAAATCCGCCGCGCCGAACTCAACTCCGAACTCAAAGGACTGGCGGAACAAATCAGCGGCATCACCCTCACCTTCAGCGCCAAAGCCGGCGAAACCGGCAAACTCTACGGCTCCATCACCACACAGGATGTCGCCGCCGCCATCTCCGAAAAGACCCGCTATGAAATCAAAAAACACCAGGTGGACATGCAGCCCATCCGCAACCTCGGCGAATTCACCGCGCACGTCCGCCTGACGATGGACCTCGTCCCCGAAGTCAAAATCATCGTCCACCGCGAAGGCGAAGCGCTCGAAGAAACCGCCGCCGCCCAAACCGAACCCGCCTCCCAGGCAGAAGCGCCTGCCGAACCCGCCCCCGAAGCCTGATTTCTCCCCACCGCTCATGACATCACCAGTTCATTCCCGCTCGCTGGGGGGCTGGTGATGTTTTATTTATCCTGATGCCCACTCTCGGTCAACTCCTCAAAGCCGCACGCGAAGAACAACGCCTCACCCTCGAACAGGCATTCGAAGCAACCCGCATCCGCCCCGCCTACCTGCGCGCGCTCGAAGAGGACGACCTTACCGTCATGCCCTCCCCCGTGCAGGCGCGCGGCTACCTGCGCAACTACGCCGGCTACCTCGGACTCGACCTCAACCGCCTGCTCGAAGAAGTGCGCGCCTCCCAGCACTCGGAAGAAAAAGTCATCGGTCCGGCAGACGCCGCGCCTGCCGCAGCGGATTCGACGCCCGAACCTTTCCCCCTGCCCGAAGACGCCCCGCCTCTCACCCCGCCGGCAGTTGACCCTGCGTCCCCAACCGGCTCTCCGCCCGAACCTTCCCCTGCCAAACCCCGGCGGCGCAAAAAGACCGAAACCGCCGCATCCCCAGAAGAACCCGCTCTTGCCAAACCCAAACGGCGAAGCCGAAAAAAGGACGAACCCCCGGCAGAACTGCTTCCAGAGACAGAAACCCCGCCGGCAGCGACGGCGGAAGCGGCGCCGCCCGCCGAACCTGCCCCTCAGCCATACACCCCGCCCGAAACCGAAGCGTCCTCCCAGCCCGATGTCAGCGACAACCTGTGGCAGGCGTGGTTGAACCGCGTTGGCGGGCTCCTCTCCAGCCGCAACAAACGGGAAGAAGAAACGCCGCAAGCCCCCGAACCTTCCCAGCCCGTCAGCCTGCCGCCCCAACCTCCGCCGCCTGCCAGCACAACGCCCTCCGGTGAAATCTTCCGCGAAATCGGCAGAGAACTACGCAACCGGCGTGAAACCCTGAGCCTGCACCTCGACGAAGTGGAGCGCAACACCAAAGTCAAAGCCCACTACCTCGAAGCGCTCGAACAGGGCGCCATGGACCGTCTGCCCTCCACTGTGCAAACGCGCGGTATGCTCTCGAACTACGCCTCCTTCCTCGACATGGACGTGGACGCCATCCTGCTCCGTTTTGCCGATGCCCTGCAGGCGCGTCACCGCGAGAAAAACCCCCAAAGACCCGCCCGAAAACCCGGAGAGCCCATCTTTGCCAGCCTGCCCGCGCTGACCAACTTCATCGCCGGCGATCTGATTTTTGGCATCGGCATGGCGGTCTTGCTGGTGGGCTTTGTGATTTGGGGCATCAACCGCGTGCTCACCCTGCAAAGCCTGGCAGCGGTCGAACCGACTGCGCCGTCCATTTCGGATGTGCTGCTGTCCACGCCCGATTCCTCCCAATTCACCGCCACTCCCACGCTTCTGCCGGTGGAAGCATTTGCCGATGAAGCGACGCCAACCATCATCATCCCCACCGTCAACGTCAATGTCCGTGTGCAGGTCAATCTGGTGGCGGTCGAGCGGACGTATCTGCGGGTGGTTGCCGACGGTAAAGTGGTGTTCGAAGGCAGGGTCATACCGGGGAACGCGTACCTGTTCGAGGGGGAGAATCAGATTGAGGTCCTGACAGGAAGCGGCGGAGCCATCCGCCTCGTCTATAACGGGCGCGATATGGGGCTGATGGGCGGGTTCGGTCAGATCGTTCACAACATCTATCTCGCCGATGGCATCATCACGCCCACGCCTCTGCCCACGCCAAGCCCCACTGTCACTGCGCCGCCTTCTCCCACCCTGCGCCCGACGAATACGCCGCCGCCCTCCAACACGCCTGTACCATGAGTGGTTTTGACTTCAAACGAACTCTAAACTCCCCAATTCATACCGCGAGACATCGTCCCCGTAGGGGGATTAATCTCGCGCCGCTGTTACCAAAAATCGAGATATTCCCAGCATCCTTGTGCAGACGTTAGCGAACTGCGCTTGAAAGTTTTTTATCAGAGGTTCTCTTGACCAAACAAACCTTTCACCTTGTCTCTCTCGGCTGCGCCAAAAACACCGTTGACTCCGACTCGATGGCGCAGTTGCTCATCCGCGACGGCTATCATGCCGTGAAAGACCCTTCCCGCGCCAGCGTGTTGATTGTGAACACGTGCGGGTTTATCGGTCCCGCCAAAGAAGAGTCGCTGCGGGTGTTGCGCGAACTGGCGGAGGCAAAGAAGCGGAATCAAATTTTGATTGCGGCGGGATGTCTGACCCAGCGCTATGGCGCGGAAGTTGCCGAAAAAGTGCCCGGCGTGGACGGCGTCCTCGGCACGCGCCGCTGGATGGACATCGTGCAGGTGGTGCGCGAACTCCGCAAGGGTCCGCACCCCGAGCCGCTCTATCACCTGCCAGACGAGGCGAAAACCGTCGGCGCCGATGAACAGGACGCGATGCGCGCTTCGGTGGCGGGAGCGAGCGCCTACCTCAAGGTGGCGGATGGATGCCGCCGCCCGTGTGCGTTTTGCGCCATCCCGCTCATCAAAGGGACAGCCGTTTCCCGCCCCATCGAATCCATTTTGGCGGAGGCGCGCCGTCTGCGCGATATGGGCGTGCGCGAATTGATTCTGATTGCCCAGGATACGACGGATTACGGTCACGATTTGGGGCTGAAGGACGGGCTGGCGGTTCTGCTGGAACGATTGGTAAAAGAAGTCTGCGAAGCCCCGCGCCCCTCTGGGTCGCTCCCCACAAAAATGAGGGGAGATGGAGGGGGGATTGATTGGATACGCGTGATGTACGCTTACCCCGGCTATGTGACCGACCGCCTGATTGACGTGATGGCATCGAGCCGTCAGGTGCTGCCATATCTGGACATGCCGCTTCAGCATGCCCACCCCAAGACGCTCTATCGCATGCGCCGCCCCTCGAACATGGATTGGGTGTATAAAACCCTCGACAAGATGCGCTCGCGTATCCCCAATCTTGCCATCCGCACCACGTTCATCGTCGGCTACCCCGGCGAGACGGAGGAGGAATTTCAGGCGTTGTACGACTTTGTGAAGGAGATTCGCTTTGACCGCGTGGGAGCGTTCCAGTTTTCGTTCGAGCCGGGCACAGCCAGCGAGCCGCTGGGCGACCCCGTCCCTGCGGAGGTGAAGGCGGAGCGTTATGCCCGCCTGATGGAACTTCAGCAGGGTATTTCCCTGCAGGTGAATCAGTCGTATGTGGGGAAGACGCTGGATGTGTTGATCGAAGGACGCGATAGGGGCATTGCCATTGGGCGGTCTTACCGCGATGCGCCGGAGATTGACGGGCTGGTGTTCGTGGAGGGAAACGCCAAAATCGGCGAGATTGTGCCGGTGAAAATCACCGGCGCAATGGCGTATGACCTGAGCGGAGCGCCGGTTCCGTCCCTGATCAATCTGTAACTGACGTTACGCAGTTCATTCGTGGCGCGACATTCATGTCGCCTCAAACTGCGAGATGCCCTTCGGCAGGCTCACTTGTGCCTGCGGCACTGGCGCAGGCAGGGCGAGAATCTCTCGCCGCTGCGTAAGGTGAGCCTGCAACTTACTCCTCGGCGGGCTGTGGAAGCCCTGCCTTAGCGGAAATTGTCGGTTTGGCAAAGGTTTATGAAACAGGAACAGCCGTCCCGTAAGAACGAGGCGGCTGTTTCTGTTTCGTGGGAGATGCTCTCTAGCGTCTCTTACGCTCCTCGCGTAGGCAGATGTTCCCTCTAACGTCCGCCTACCTTGCGCTGTATGCCCGAGAGCGTCCATTATGTGGGGGTCAGGAGGCGCGGGCAAATGCCGTCGCCAGCAGGATCAGGATGGAAAGTCCAAAGTTGAGGCGCAGGAGGTTGGTCTCGCGTTTTTGAAGCCGCAGTACTTGCGCCGGGTCTGCGGTTTCTTTTTTCAGCAGCAGACGGCGGATGGAGGGGATGACCTCCCACGTTTGGATGGCGCTGGCGACGACCATGAAGATGCCGAGGATGTGTTTGGCGAGAATTGCCAGCGACCATTGCGTGCTGACGGAGACGAAGCCGTCGTAGTGCGGGTTGACGCTCATCTGGAATAAGCCCGTCAGCAGGAGCAGGGTCATGCAGAACCAGGCGATGGGTTCGAGCCGCCGCTGCATGGCTTCGATGAGGGCGAGGTGGTCCGCCG
The DNA here is from genome assembly GCA_034432325.1 of Anaerolineales bacterium. Lineage (GTDB taxonomy): Bacteria > Chloroflexota > Anaerolineae > Anaerolineales > Villigracilaceae > Defluviilinea. Next base: position 18,758 of record DAOUBY010000308.1, on the reverse strand, counting down.
GTTTGAGCGCCTGTTTGGCGGCGGGCAGAAAGAGGATGGACGTGGCGGCGATGGCGCCAATCCACGCGACGGTGGCGAGCAGATGCAGCCAGTAGGTGAGCGCCAGCGCCCAGGCGGGAGGATGGGTCATGGAGTGGCTGGCGTGTCGGTGGGAACGGGGGTGTCGGTGGGGAGGGGAACCGGGGTGTCGGTGGGCGCTGCTCCCAGCGTTGGGGTGGGCGTAGCGAGCAGGAAGGGATCGAAGGTTGCCGTCGGCGGGAAGCAGATGAGGAGCGCCTGGTCGTAGTTGGCTTGAGCGGCTTTATCGAGCGGGGCGATTTTCATCGCGTTGTTGTATTGGACGAGCGCCTCGTTTTCTTCGCAGATTTTGCCTTTGGCAAACAGTTCGTCGCCGTAGCGCATGGAAGCGTACCAGTAACGCTGAGAGGCGGTCATGGTGCCGTCCCACAGGTTGCCCCAGTTGAGTCCCTGCGTGAAGTAGAAGACCGCCTGTTCCCAACTGATTTCCCAAAACGACGCGCCGATGAGATAGACGCGCGCTCCTTCGCGCACGCCGCTGGCGTTGCTGTCCAGCGTGCCGAAGCGTTCGGCGAGGGTGATGTAATAGATGCCGCCCTCCAGGTTGCCCTTGGTAATCAGGTCATAACCGTTGTTGCGCAGGGCAAAGTAGTACATGCCGTCCACCTGGGAGGTGTTGTAGGTGGGGTCGAGTTTGCGCAGTTCATCCAGCGCAGAGAGCGCGCCGGCCCAATCCTGTGCGGCGATGAGTTGCTGGGCGCGGGTGTATGCCTGTTCGGCGCCGCTGAAGTCGGGCGTGGAGGTGGGGGCGGGTGTGGCGGTGGGCGGGACGTAACTTGCCTGCGTGTTGATTTTCACCAGCACTTCGGTCAATTTCTCCTGCGCGCCGGGGAAGGCGGGGTCTTGTTCGATGATCCATTCCAGCCGCTGTTTGGCGATGTCGTAGCGGTTAAATTCCATATCCACAAGGGCGTATTGGAATTGTTCGCCCAGCTGCCCCATGATTGCCGAAGTTTGGGCGTTTTTGCGGGCGGCAATTCCCGATTGATAGCCGCCGAAAATGCCGGCGGCAAGCAGGGCAATCAGAATGAGCGCATTGAGCAGAAGCGCGCCGCCGCGTTTTCGCCTGGCAAGCGGCGTGCTGGGTTGTGTGTCGAAATTATTATCGGTTTGAGTCATGGCTAAAATTATATCAGTCCTTATTGTTACAGCACAAAGTCCGACGCTGCCCGCGTAGGCGGATGTTCTCTCTAACGTCCGCCTACTTTGCGCTGTAATGTTATTTTCACAGTCTTAAGAGCAACTTAATCTCAGAACGGATGATGGGGAGGCAGATCAGACCGCCGACGGTCATCCCCAGCGCCGAGGTCCAGAGCGCCGAACCGGGTACGATCACTGCCAGACCGTAGGCTGATGCGCCGCCAATCAGGCTGGCGCCAACGCCCTTGCCGATTGCCCCCCACACGTTGAGCGGCGCGCGCAGGCGGCGGCTCAACCAGAAGAAGAGCAGGATGGCTTCGATCAGCAGGGCAATTTCTGCAAAGGCAATGACCGGCGCCCCGATGCGGCGCAAGAGCGTGACTCCCAATGTGCCAATGCCGACGAAGATCGTCAGCCGCACGCCCACAGCGGCGAGCGGCACATACGGCTCCTTGCGCGCGTAGAACGAACGCGCCGCGATTTCCTGAATGGCGTAACCGGTCAGCGTGAGCAGGTAGGCGCGCGTCGTCCAGGTGATGAGCGTGGAGGTTTCCGTGTCAAAGCCAAAGACCGCCCGCACGAGCGGGTTGATGCCTGCCGCCAGCACAGCGGCAACCGGAAGCGTGAGCGCAATCAACGCCCGCAGGGCGCGTTCGATGGCGGCGTGGAATTCCTGCCAGTCGGCGCGCGCCGCAAATTCTGCAAGGGTGGGGAGCATGGCGGTGGCAATGGCAGTGCCGAGCAGGGTCTCCGGCACCTGCATAATCATCCAGCCGTAGGTGAGGGCGGTCACCGCGCCGGTTTGGTCGAGCCGCGAGGCGAGATTGTCGCGCGCAATCACAATCAGTTGAATGCCAGCCATGGTTGCCAGGCGCGGGGCAAGCAGTTTGAGCGCCTCGATCAAGCCGGTATTGCGCAGGTCGAGCGCGGGCGTCCATTTGAAGTCGTATTTGAAGAGCGCCGGAATCTGAATGAGCAGGTGCAGCGCCGCGCCCAAAATCACCCCATAGACCAGACCGTGAATCCCAAAGCGCGGCACAAAGACGATTGCCCCGAAAATTTGCCCGAGGTTATACATGGCAGGCGCCATGGCAGGCAGGACGAAGTGCTGATTGGCTTGCAGGCTTGCCATCACCAGCCCGCTGATGGAAAAGATGATCGTGCCGATGAGGTTGAGACGCATGAGTTCCGCCAGCAGAGCGCGCTGCTGCGCGTTGAAGCCGGGGGCAATGCCAAGCTCGGCGTTCACAATCGGTTCGGCAAAAATGGCGACCAGGAGGGCAATCGAGCCGGTCAGCACAAAAGCAAGGTTTGCCACGCGTGAGAATAAATCCCAGGCGGCGGCGCGTCCTTTTGTGGTGAGGTATTCGCTGATCAGCGGGATGAACGCCATTGCCAGCGCGCCGCCCGAAATGAGCGCGAACAGCACATCGGGCAGGTTGTTGGCGGCGTTGAACGTATCGAGCAGGTCCACCGAATCGGAGAATTGACGCGACACGATGCCCACGCGCACAAAGGCGAGGATTTTATCCAGCAGAAAAAACGACGCCACGATGAGCGAGTTGCGGCTGACGCGGGAGAGGGAGGGCATGGGTGAGTGGTCTTCAGTAATCAGTTATCAGTAATCAGTGATCAGTGGGCGGGGTAATTTCCACGCCGGGGAGTTTGTCGGCGAGTAAATGGATCTTATGAATCAGAATCGGGAAGCATTGCGCGCAGATGTGTTTGCTTTCGTTTTTGAAGGTGAGATTCAGGAGGGGCGCTTGCTGGTCAGTCTTTCCGCAGTTCAGGCAGACGGGTTCGTTCATGAAGTTCTCCAAAAAGGGGGATGACGGGCGAAGTGTACCATGATGAAACGTCTCGAAACCCCGAAAGGTTCCGAGACGCATCCGCTTTGCGTAAGAGACGCTCTCCAGCGTCGGTTGCGTAAGAGACGCTCCCCAGCGTCGGTTGCGTAAGAGACGCTCTCCAGCGTCGAATCGGAAAGCCTGCGAGTCAACAGGACTTACAACGCGGCTTTGACCGCTCCGCCGTCGAACATGAGCGCGTGACCGTGAATGAACGACGCCGCCGGCGAAGCCAGCCAAACGGCGGCGCGGGCGAACTCCTCCACCGTGCCCATGCGCCCCAGCGGCACATCGCTGACGACTTTGGCGGCTTCCGCTTCGGGTGTGGACCCATTTCGGGCGGCGCGGTCTGCCATCAGTTGTTCGACGCGCTCCGTCCACGTCCAGGCAGGGTTGATGGAGTTGACGCGAATCCCTTTGGGACCCAGTTCGTTTGCCAGCGACTTCATCAGCCCAATCACCGCCAGCCGCAGAGAGTTGGAGAGAATCAAATTATCGAGCGGCTGTTTGACCGTATACGACTGCGTGGCGACGATGCTCCCCGCTCCCTGCTGAAGCATGTGCGGCGTCACGGCGTAGCACAAACGCACGGCGCTCATCACGGTCAGTTGGAAGGCGGCTTCCCAGTCTGCAGGCGTGAGCGAGAGGAAATTGCCGGGCTTGGGTCCGCCGGCGTTGATGAAGAGGATGTCAATGCGGCTGAAATTCTGGATGGCCGCGGCGACGACGTTCTCGATGTCGGCGGGATGCGTGACATCGCCTCGCACCGCCACGACGCTGGTTCCGCTTTCCTGAGAGATTTCCCTCGCTGCGGCTTCGACCCGTTCACTGCGGGCGCACATGACCACCTTTGCGCCTTCGCGGGCAAACTCTCGCGCCGCCGCCCTGCCCAATCCCTTCGATGCGGCAGTGACGAGAACTACTTTATCTTTGAGACCTAACTCCATGGCGTGCTCCGTTCTTCAAAAGACTTCTATTTTTGTCTCCCATACATCCCCATCCGTCCAGTGACCTTCGAGCCAGTGCGATACCGCCTGCAAGGACGCTTCGAGGTGTCCGCGCCCATTGCCCACCATGGCGCAGACGATGACCGCTTCCTGCCAGTGGTCGTTCAACTCCATCTCCGCCACCGAGACGTTGAACTCGCGGCGCAGGCGCGCCATCAGCGGCTTGATTCGTCCGCGTTTTTCTTTGAGCGAGGCGCAGGCTGGCAGGCGCAGGTGGATGGTGAGTGTGGCGAGCATGAGGATTTTGGATTTACGATTTGGGGCTTGCGATTTACAATCTCTTCCATGACTGACATTGAAATTGCCTACAACAAAGCCCTCGATTACCTCTATTCGTTTGTGGATTATAGCCTGAAACATTCCTCCGAACTTGCCAGGGCAGAGTTCAACCTCGACCGCATGTTTGCCTTGATGGACGCGCTGGGCAACCCGCAAAACGCCTATCCCATCATTCACGTGGCAGGGACGAAGGGCAAAGGCTCGGTTTCGGCGCTCTGCGCCTCGGCGCTGCAGGCGGCGGGATTCAGGGTGGGGCTGTACACGTCGCCTCACCTGCTGGATTACTGCGAGCGGATTCAGGTCAACGGCGAGCCGATTTCGCACGAATTGCTGGTCGAGTTGGTGGAGGAGGTCAAGCCGGCGGTGGCGGCAATTCCCAAATTGACGACATTCGAAATCACCACCGCGCTGGGTTTCCTTGCCTTTGCGCGGCAGGGATGCAGCGCCGCCGTCATTGAAGTGGGCTTGGGCGGGCGGCTGGATGCGACGAACATCGTCACGCCGCGGGTTTCGGTCATCACGTCGCTTTCGATGGATCACATGGCGGTGTTGGGCGATACGCTGGCGAAAATTGCCGGCGAGAAGGCGGGCATCATCAAGCCGGGCGTGCCGGTGGTCTCCTCCCCGCAAAAAGAGGAGGCGCTCGAGGTTTTGGAACGCGCCGCCAGAGAAAGAGGCGTTCCGCTGACGCTGGCGGGGCAGGATGTAAGGTTCGAATCGAAGAGCGCCTCGTTGGAGGAACAAAGATTCAGAATCGAGAATGTGGAATTCCGCATTCCATTGCTTGGAACTCATCAACTCGAAAACGCTGCTGCCGCTTATGCCGCGCTCAAGGTCAGCGGGCTTGGGGTTTCTGACGAAGCCATCCAAAAAGGGTTTTCTCAGGTAAAATGGCGTGCCCGCTTCGAGATTGCGCGCCGCGATCCGCCCGTCATCTTCGATTCGGCGCACAATCAGGATTCGTTTGCCAAACTGCGGCAGACGCTCGACGAATATTTCCCCGGCAGGCAGGCGTATCTCATCTTCGGCGCTTCGGAGGATAAGAACATCCCTGGCATGTTTGCGGAGATGAAGCCGAAAATCAAACGCCTCATCGTCACGCGCGCGAACCATCCGCGGGCGCTGGAGGTGGAGAAAATTCTCGCGTTGGCGGAGCAGGCTGGGGTGGAATCTGAAGCGGTCTGCCCGGTGGAGGCGGCTTTGGCGCGGGCGTTGGAGTTATCCCAAAATGATGGTAGCATTGTTTTATCCGCCGGTTCGATGTTTGTGACGGCGGAAGTGATGAGTGCGTGGGGAAAATTTGTTGTTGAATAAAAAATATGGCGGCTTATGTTGTAAGCCGCCATTCCCGTTACTTGTTTTGTGTAACCGTAAAAACCCAGGGACCATTGACTTGGTTAAACATTGCTTCGGAGATTAATCTGTCAGCCTCCTCGGCAGAGATGCCTTGGGGATTTTTAGCCACCTTAATTTGTACACCGTACGGGGATTGCTCGCAAACTACCTCTATTCCCTTCTCGGCTATTCTTGCATTCGAGTTGATTCTTGCCAGATAGCCCTCGCATTCATGACCTTCCATGGGGGGGATTTGACCAATGTTTCCAATGGATAGTGTCAGTGAAGATACATCGGCATTGTGCTCGAGATTATAAAAATCCAACCTCAGGCATCGGTAGCCATTTTGTGGGCGCTCTTGAGCAAGATCAATGGATGTTTCGCTGACAGCGAAATCTCCCGTTGAAAACGACCCATATTGTAGAGTGGCTGCATTAATATCCCAAACGTCCTTGCCGGGCAGGTCATAACAAATATCTACAAAAACATGATTGTCTGCAGCGGAAAAGTTGGAAGCCGTGAATTTTATCCCCTGTATATTTTGGCTCTGCGTTTCCGGCAGATATTGCGGCTTTTGAGCGTTGGATGGTGTGGGCGTTGGTTTATTCTGGTTGTTTGGCTGTTGTGCCTGCGCTACCAAGTCGTTGCTAGCCCCAATGGTGGAGTGCATCAGGGTTGCTTTCATTGTCATACCCAAAGTCAATGCTCCTGCTGCCAGAAAGAGTAGAGCAGATTTATTGATGAACTTTTGAATCTTCGTTTTCATTTTTTTTCTCCAGTTTTTACCAAGCCCTGCAGCCAGTGTATGTGGGAGGACCGTTGTAGATAGGCAACCTCATTGCTGATGTGCTGGTAGAGCCACAAGATAGTACTGGCGTAGCGTTCAGCCCCTTCATGGGGGTATAAACCAGGGCATTGTTTGCAATTGCTCCAGCCGACTGTATGCTTTGATTTTGACAATCGTAATATGCGCATCCGTAATTTGTGCTTGCTGCAGTATATCGTGCAGAACCGGATACGTTCGTGGCTCTGGTCCATTTTGCGTCACAGACAGTGGATTGCCTTCTCTCGAGTTTTGCGCTGCCGTAAATCCAATAATTGGGGTCGCTGGAATTTGTTGCTGTGCACCCTTGATAACCGGCAAATTTTCCGGTGCATGTTGGATAAGTCTGTGTTCCTTCTCCATAGCACGCGATTGCTGCAAAAACATTGCTGGGGTTCCATGGCGCAAGAAACCCAATAGTTAAAAACACTGCAAATACAAATATCCAGAGGCGTTGTTTGTGCATAGTCTTTTCTCCTTGTGAGAATGATGTACGTGCGGAGAAAATTCTATGCCATGAATTTCTGTTGTCACTGGGAATATTTCGAGGTTGTGTACTGGAAATTATTCGAGGTTGTCGGATAAATTTTGGGATGCCCAAAGCGCCGCTTCCTGACGCGACTGTACCTGCAATTTTGCCATGATGCGAGTAACATGGTATGCTGCTGTCTTGGCGCTAATGTTAAGCGTTTCTCCAATTGCTTTATTATCAAGGCCCTTCCCCAGAAGCTCAAGAATTTCTTTTTCGCGGGCGGTTAATTGATTTCGTTTCTCCCCGATATCTTCTTTCCAGCGTTTTACACGCGCGAATTGAGTGCTATTAAAGAGAATCTCGCCGCGCACCGCTCGGCGAATTGCACCAATTAGACGGTCTTCTGATTCCTCTTTGCTTAAATATCCAACTGCGCCAGCGTCCATCATGGCGGCAAGATAGGAGTCCCGATCGTGTGCAGTTAAAACAAGGGTTATTGTTTCTGGATGGTTTAGTCGGACCCACTTTTCAATTTCTGCGGGACGCGGCCCTGGCATTTTTAAATCGAGCAACAAGATTTGAGGACGAAGCTTTGCAACCAGTTTTTGAGCCTCGAAGCCATCTTTTGCTTCGCCGACTACTTCCATGTCTTCTGCCTGTGCAAGGATTGCGCGGATGCCGGCGCGCGCGATGGGATGGTCATCTGTGATAAGTATAGTTATCTTTGGGCTTTGATGTTTCATTCCGTCGCTCTTTTCTAAGTTTGCGTTCGACATTATACCCTGTTATTTTTTTTTCCTTCCCAGTAAATTTTCGCAAACAGATTTTTGCGATACAGGATAAAATATCCATAACCTATCCTAACGTTGAAATTCATCATCCTTTACCCTTTCAGTCATTAAGGAACAAAGGCATGATGAAGAGGCTGATATGAGTCATCCAAAAGAATGGTACGAAGAAGAAGATTTTGATTTGACCCTCTCGCAGCGCACGGAGGAGTTGTATCGCATTCCCAACCGCGAGCCCGATGCCAACGGCATGATCGAAGCCGCGGTGTTGCCCTTGCGCGACCTGATTATTTTCCCGCACATGGTCTCGCCGATTTTTGTGGGGCGCGAGGCGTCTCTGCTGGCGGTGGAGGAGGCGCAGCGCAAAGGGTTGACGGTCATCGGGCTGACGCAGACCGACCCCGAACAAGACCGCCCCGGCGTGGGCGATTTCCTGCCGGTGGGCGTGGAACTGGCGGTGGGACGCCTGCTGGCAATGCCAGACGGCTCGCGCTCTGCCCTGGTGCAGGGACGCCGCCGTGTGGAGGTGGTGGAGTTCGTCCGCACCACGCCTTATCTGGTGGCGCGCGCCCGCGTCGTCCATGAACCTCCCACCGCCGACCGTCAGACGCAGGCGCTCATGCGTTCGGCGCTGGACCTGTTCGACCGTTGTGTGCAGTTGGACCGCACCATCCCCGAAGAGGCGCATCTCTTTGCCTTGAACATTTCGGAGCCCGGCTGGCTGGCGGATATGATCGCCACTTCGCTGGCGTTGAAGTACGAGGTGAAGCAGAACCTGCTCCTGATTCTGGATGTGCGCGAACGCCTGCAGGCGTTGAACAAGATTCTGGCGCAGGAAGTGGATGTGCTGGAACTGGAGGATGAAATCCACGCGCGCGTGCAGGATGAGGTGGATCGCAGTCAGCGCGAGTTTTATCTGCGCGAGCAGATGCGGCAGATTCAAAACGAATTGGGGGAGGGGGATGTCTTCACCAAGGATGCCGCCGAATTGCGCAAGAAAATCGAAGCGGCAAACCTGCCCGCCGAGCCGAAGGCGGTGGCGCTCAAGGAGTTGGAACGCCTGAGTCAGATGCCGCCGATGGCGCCCGAGGTGGGCATCATCCGCTCGTACATTGACTGGATCGTGGAACTGCCCTGGTCGGTTTATACGCCCGACAACCTCGACGTAAAGAACGCCGCAAAGATTTTGGATCGCGACCACTACGGTTTGAAGAAAGCCAAGGAGCGCATCCTGGAATACATTGCCGTGCGCTCGCTCAAGCCCAAGAAGGAGCGTCAGCCCATTTTGTGCTTTGTCGGTCCGCCTGGCACGGGCAAGACTTCGCTGGGGCGCTCGATTGCCGAAGCGCTGGGACGCAAGTTCGTGCGCGTCTCGCTGGGAGGCGTGCGGGATGAGGCGGAAATCCGCGGACACCGCCGCACCTACATCGGCGCACTGCCCGGACGCATCATCCAGACCATGAAGCGGGCGGGGACATCCAACCCGCTGTTCATGCTGGATGAGATTGACAAGTTGTATTCCGACTTTCGCGGCGATCCTGCCTCGGCGATGCTCGAAGTGCTGGACCCGGAGCAAAACCACTCCTTCAGCGATCACTATCTGGAACTGCCCTTCGACCTCTCGAAGGTGATGTTTGTGACCACCGCCAATTATCTGGGGAGCATTCCGCCGGCTCTGCTCGACCGCATGGAAGTGATCGAGTTCCCCGGTTACATCGAGGAGGAGAAACTGGAGATCGCCAACCGCTATTTGATCCCTCGTCAGATTGAGGAAAACGGGTTGGACGGGACCAACCTCCAGTTTGAGGTGGAAGCGGTGCGGCGCATCATCCGCGAATATACCTACGAGGCGGGCGTCCGCAATTTGGAGCGCGAGATCGGCAAGGTCTGCCGCAAGGTGGCGCGGTTGAAGGCGGAGGGGAAGAAGTTCCCGCAGGTCATCACGGCGGAGGCGGTGGAGAAACTGCTGGGACCGCAGCAGTACTTCCAGCCCGAAGCGGAACGCGCGGACGAGGTGGGGGTGGCGACCTCGCTGGCGTGGACGGAGAACGGCGGCGAAATCATGCCGGTGGAAGTGGCGGTGCTGGAAGGCAAAGGCGCTCTGCAGATGACCGGGCAGATGGGCGAGGTGATGCAGGAATCGGGACAGGCGGCATTGACGTACATCAAGTCGCGCGCCTCGCAGTTGGATATTGACATGGATGTTTTCGAGCGTATGGACATTCACGTTCACATGCCGGAAGGCGCCATTCCCAAAGACGGACCCTCGGCGGGGATTACCATGGCAACAGCCATCATCTCCGCGCTGACGGGACGCCCGGTTTTCAAGGACGTGGGCATGACCGGCGAAATCACCCTGCGCGGACGCGTGCTTCCCATTGGCGGGGTGCGCGAGAAAGTGCTTGCCGCCCACCGCGCCGGCTTGAAGGTGGTCTTGCTGCCGGAAAAGAACATGAAAGACCTGGTGGACCTGCCCAAAGCCGCCCGCACCGAGTTGAAAATCGTACCGGTCAAACACATGGACGACGTGCTGAAACTTGCCCTCTCGCCCAATGTGACGGTGGAGCCGCCCCGTCCGCGAAAACAGAAGACCGAGGAGAGTGAAGAAGAACAGCAGTAGTGGTTATTTGTTGCTCTGCCGCAAAGATGTTTTTTGGGGAGCGTACTGTTTTTTGGGGAGCGTACTGGGCGTTCTCTAACGCCCGGTTGCGCTGGAGAGCGCACAATACGCAAGGACTTTAATTCGGGTTACGCTGCTCAATTCAGGAAATTGACCGCAGAGACTTTTTTGGGTTTTCTCCGCGTTCTCTGCGTCTCCGCGGTGAAAAAAGCCTTATCCCGAATTGATTGGAACTTACGCAAAACTTTGCGTAGAGCGCGTTCTCCAACGCGCTGGACAGGTAATTGATGTTAGTGAAATCGAAGGTCAAAAATCATTCGAGGCGCAAGGCGCATTTTCTCACGCTCCCGTTGGCATAACCTGAAAAGCGGAAAGTGAGTCGGTGATTTGAGTGGTTGACCTTCCATGCTGATAACGAGGGTACATGGCTGATTTGAAAGACAAAGTCGTTCTTATTACCGGCGCCTCCTCCGGTTTTGGGGAGGATGCCGCCCGTCTGTTTGCAAAGGAGGGGTGCAAAGTGGTGCTTGCCGCCCGCCGGCTCGACCGGCTTCAGGCGCTGGCGGCAGAAATCCAAAGCGCCGGCGGCGAGGCGCTTGCCGTGCCGGTGGATTTGAACGTCCGCGCTGAAATCAAGGTCATGGTGCAGACGGCGCTCGACATCTACGAACACATTGACATCCTCTTCAACAACGCCGGCTTCGGCAGCATGGACTGGTTCGAAAATCTCGACCCCGAACGCAGCATCGAAACCATCATCCGCGTCAACCTGATCGGCACCATGCTGGTCACGCGCGAAGTCCTGCCGCACATGCTCAAACGGCGGCAGGGTCACATCATCAACATGGCATCGGTGGCGGGGCTTATTGCTCCGCCGCTCATCACCACCTACTCGGCCGGCAAATACGGCGTGCGCGCCTTCACCGACGCCCTGCGCCGCGAAGTGCGTCCCTTCGGCATTCACGTCAGCGGCATTTACCCCGGCCCCGCCGTCACAGAGTTTGGCAAAAAACTCAAGCGCACCCAATCGCGCGAAGCCATCAAACGCCTGCCCTACCCGCACCTGACCTCCGCCTACGTCGCCAAACGCGTGGTGGACGTGGCAAAACGCCCGCGCCGCACGCTGGTCATTCCGTGGTGGTTCCGCATCATCACCGGCTTCGATACGCTCTTCCCTGTGGTTGTGGATTGGATTCTTTATCTCTTCAGCCGCTTCAATCACCGCCTGAATACAGGAGACCCTCATGACGCAAACCCGCTTTGACAAACTCAACGCTTCGCTGCGGACCTCGGACCTGGATGCTGTTATTCTCAATCCGAGTCCAACGCTGAAATATTTGACCGGGCTCAGTTTCCACCTGATGGAGCGTCCGGTCGTTCTGTTCTTTGCGCGGGATCAAACCCCTGCCATCGTCCTGCCGGAGTTGGAACTGCAGAAGACGGCGTCCCTGCCGTATGCGCTTCAGGTGTTCGCGTATGGCGAGAATCCGTCGGGGTGGGGCGAGGTTTTTCGGAAGGCGGTGCAGGCTCTTGGTCTGGATGGGAAGCGGATTGGCGTCGAGCCGCGCAACCTGCGCCTGCTGGAATTCCAGTACGTTAGCAGCGCCGCCCCCGCCGCCGAATTTCCCGATGCGGGCGGGGCGCTGGCTGGTTTGCGGTTGCGGAAGGAACCGGCGGAGGTCGAAGCGATGCGCAAGGCGGTGAAAATCGCCCAGTCGGCGCTCGAGGCGACCATCCCCCTCATCAAGATGGGCATGACCGAAAAAGAACTCTCCGCCGAGTTGGTGATGCAGCTGCTCCGTCACGGCTCCGAGCCGGAGATGCCGTTCAGTCCCATCGTCTCCGCTGGACCGAACTCCGCCAACCCGCACGCCTCGCCAACCGAGCGCAGGCTGCAGGCGGGCGACCTGCTGGTGGTGGATTGGGGCGCGGCGTACGAGGGCTACATCTCTGACCTGACGCGTACTTTTGCCGTGGGGGAGGTGGACGCCGAATACCAGAAAATTCACAAAGTGGTGCAGGAGGCAAACGCCGCCGGGCGCGCTGCCGCCAGAGCGGGCGTCCCTTGCGCGGAGGTGGACAAAGCCGCGCGCGAGGTCATCGAAAAAGCGGGGTATGGCAAGTATTTCACGCACCGCACCGGTCACGGCATTGGCATGGAGGGGCATGAGGAGCCGTACATGCGCGGCGATAACATGCAAATGCTCGAGACGGGCATGGCGTTCACGGTGGAACCGGGCATTTACCTGCCCGGCAGGAACGGCGTGCGCATCGAGGACAATGTGGTCGTCACCGCAAGCGGCGCGGATGTACTTTCTGATATGCCGAGGGAAATGCGGGTGGTGGGGTGATGTTTTTGAAGGTGTTCCAAATGGAAAAAGGAAAATTCCTGCTTATGGCAGGGATTTTGTTAATGTGGGCGCTGCTGGGCGTTTTATTCAAGGAGTACGGTTATTCCAATACCTGGGAATTATGGAAGGTTCCAGTGGAAGAGCCGTACTTTTTGGATTTTCGCATGATTCCCGGAAGCGCCGAGTCATTTCGTAACGGTTTTGAACCAACGCTGAAGAATCCATACGATCCTTACAAAAGGTTGTTCAATTACCCTGCTTTCTGGCGGCTGTTTTTTTACACTGACATTTCCGCAGATGATACGTTATGGATGGTGGTTCTGATGCTTGTGTTGTATTTTGCGGGGGTTATTTTGTTTCCACAGGCTCTATCGCCCCTGGGCGCGCTGTTGATGCTTTTGATTGTCTTTTCTCCCGCTTCCATGCTGTTGTACGAGCGGGGGAATGTTGATCTGTTCGTGTTCTTTATTTGTGCAATGATTGTTTTTGTGTCGGCTTATTCCGTGAATTGGGCGGCGGTGTTGATCGTATTTGGCGCAATCGTAAAATCCTTTCCGCTGTTTGGGATTAGCGTGTTGTTGAAGGAGCCGAGGGGACGATTCTGGAAATTGGCGGCATTCTGTATTTTCTTCGTGGCTGTTTATGCGGTTTTGACTCTTGAAAGTCAACGCGCGGCGTGGAGCGTGACCCAGCGCGGAGATGATATTTCTTATGGAGCGTTTGTTCTGCTTACCCGCCTAGAGACATATTTGCAGTCCCTGCTGCCGGCAATGCGCTCCGTTCGGCGCATGAAATTTCTTTTTGAGGGGCTGGCGATGGGATTTATAGTATTCGGATTGATTTGGGGCATTGTTCAGCCGCACCGTTTGAAAGCGACAAATGAAAGAAACCTGGCGGCATTTCGCATGGGCGCCTCAATTTATCTTGGGACATTTCTGTTGGGTAACAACTTTGATTACCGCCTGGCATTCCTGGTTTTTGTCGTTCCTCAACTTTCGCAATGGCTGAGGCTGAAATTCAACTTGCAAAACCTGATCGTGCTGTCGGTCATGACAGCGGGGTATCTGTCCTGTTGGTATTTTCTCGTAAAGATTAATCTGCCGGTGCATTTTATTGATGATCCACAAATTGGGTCTTTCCTGGTGGATGAATTCTTTAATTGGATGCTGTTACCGGGGTTCGCTTATTTACTTGGCGCTTCTGCTCCAGACTGGTTGAGACAGGATGGGCAAAAACTTTTCAGGGGGAATTTCAAGCCGGCAGAAAACACGACGGACGCCCGATAAGGCGGGAGAATGCGTCTCAAAAGAACATCTTCTGTCACCAATCACAGCCGGGGGTGGTGTTCAGCCCTGCCGATTTGCCCACATACTTGTACATGGTCACGTTGGTGAACGGTTCGCCCAGGATGCCGTCGTGGATTGCCCAGGAGCGCAGGCGGATGCTGTTTGCTGCTGTGGGGGAGCGGAACGGGGTCGAGCCGTCCAGTTTTTGGTGCAATTCGCCTCCTTCCATGAACCCGAGGTGGATGCTCTCCATGCGGCGTCTGCCCATCTGATAACTGAATCCGTGCCGCTCGAAGATGACGGCGTTATGGTAGTAGAGCGGTTCGGCAAAGTACATATCGTGCCCGAGGCTGACGACGAATTCCTCGAATTTCGTCACGGCTTGTTTGAAGAGGTGCAAGCCGCGCCGCACTTGGCCGGGGGCAAGCCCCGCCTGCATGGCGGCGAGTTCGGCTTCGAGGTTGCGTTTGCGGATGCCGAAGCGTGTGGGGCTTCCGTCGGGCATCTTGTCCACGTCGAAGCGGGGGGAGGCAGGGTCGTTGAGGATGTAGAGCAGGACGTGAATCTGCCCGTTGAGCGTGTCGGCAAGGTGGGCGTAGAGGACGGGGTCTGGAAAGCCCGGCTGATGGTAGAGCATCATTTCCACGTCGCTGGAGCCTTCGGCGTAGCGGAATTTCAGGAGGTCGTGGTTGTGGATCAGGTCTGGCAGGCTGAAGCGCTGGATCAATTCCACAGGGATGTAGCGGGCGTAGATTTCCCGTTTTTGGGGTTCAGGGAGTTTGTTGATTCCGCCGATGGTGGAGGGGGAGGACATGGTCTGCTCTTTCGTGAGGTGCGCCGCCGGGCGGGTTAGCGCACGCGGGTTTCGCGTTCGGCGCTGCGGGCTTCGTCGCGTTTGGCGATTGTGGCGCGTTTGTCGTATGCCTTTTTGCCTTTGGCGAGGGCAATTTCGACTTTGGCGCGTCCGTTTTTGAGGTAGACGCGGGTCGGCACGATGGTCATGCCTTTCATGCGGACCTGGTCCCACAGTTTGCGAATTTCTTTTTTGTGGAGCAGCAGGCGGCGTTTGCGGCGCGGGTCGTGGTTGAAGCGGTTGGCTTGTTCGTAGGGGGCAATGTGCGCTTCGACGAGGAAGGCTTGTTCGCCGTTTTCGATTTCCACGTAGGATTCCTGGATGCTGATTTGCCCCGCGCGAACGGATTTGATTTCGCTTCCCTGCAGGGCAATCCCGGCTTCGAACTTGTCGAGCAGGAAGTATTCGAAGCCCGCCTTACGGTTGGTGGCAACCACTTTGATGTCTTCGGTCATGGGATAGATTTTACCGCTTGTTTGGCGGTTCTCTCCAATCAAAAAACGCCCCAGGGTGCGAGGCGTTTTTCAGCGGAGAGGGCGGGATTTGAATATCATCCCCTCAATGGGGGCGCGCGTTCCCCCGAATCAAAAAACGCCCCAGGGTGCGAGGCGTTTTTCAGCGGAGAGGGCGGGATTTGAACCCGCGTTCCCTTTCGGGAAACACGCTCTCCAGGCGTGCGCGCTAAACCGGGCTACGCGACCTCTCCAAAGAGCGACGGGCATTATACCAGAAATTAAAAGCATGCCAGCCACACACGCTGACATGCTTTTTGTTTTGTTTGCAGGGCGGTTAGTTGTCCAATGCGCCCTGGTTGATCCAGTCCACGATGAGTTGGACCTGGGGCGGGGTGAGTTTGGGTCCGCGTTTGGGCATTTTCTGGTTGAGCACCAGTTCTGCCAGCAGGCTGTTTGCGGCGTCGCCAGGGATGACGACGGGTCCGTTATCGGAACCGGACATCACTTCGGCGTAGGAGCGCAGGAGCAGTCCTTCTTCCACCCGCTCGCCGCCGTGACAGTTTACGCATCGGCTTTTGAGGAGGGGGAGGATGTCGTTGGCAAAACTGACGGCGGCGGAGGCGGGCGCTTCCGCTGTGGCGGTGGCTGGTTCCTGCGTGGCAGGCTCAGTGGGCGGGACGGCTGTGTCTGAAGCGGATGGGGGGGCGGTAGCGGCTTGGGTTGTGGGAGCAGGTTCCTCGGTCGGGGAGGAAGCGGGGGATTGTGTGGGTTGGGTCCCGCAGGCGGTGAGCAGTCCAATGATAATGAGGAGGGCGAGTAGTTTTGTTTTCATAGAGGGGTTTTCCTAGAAACCATAAAGGATGACGCCGCCCAGAAAGGCAAGGACGAGCGCGATGGCAAAACTCAATCCGTAGGCGCCGGCGTAGAGCAGGCGGCTGCCTGTTTGGAAGATGTGCGGATTGCGGTAGCGAACGAGGCTGATGCCGGTGGTGAGGAGGAAGAGCGCACTGGCAAGAAGCATTTTTGCGCCGGCGTTGGGCGCGTCGCCGAGGTAGTTTTTGAGGTTGTCCATGTAGCCGGTGACGCCGGCAGCGATGGTGCTGACGGCGGCAAGCGCGATGTTTGCAAAGGCGGCTTGTTCGAGGGCGGCGCTGTTTCGCCACCAGGCGAGCAGGATGAACAGGAAGGCGGCGCCCGTGAGCGCAATGGGGAAGTGGACGAACATGGGGTGGGTGGGATGCACTTCCGTAAGCGCAATGATCAGCCGGTTGAGAAAGTCCATGAGTCTCTCCTTGATAATCACAAGACCCTGAACTTCAGGGTCTTGTGCGGTTGTGGGTTTAGATGCCGCCAACGGGCGGTTTTTTACGCATCGGTTTTGGCGGCAGGAGACTCGGTTTCGCCGGTCGTCTGGCGGGTGATGCGCCATCCGCTTTTGGTGAAGAGCCAGTACACGAACCAGATGATCAGGGCAAGGACGGCAAGGTTCCACAGAATGCGGAAGGGGGTGAACAGGCTGAAGCCGAAGCCGCCGCGTCCCATCATGGGCATGTGGTAAGGCTGCCGCCAGAGACCGAAGTCGCGGCGGAAGCCGGGCATGGTGTTGGGGTTGATGCGGTCGGGGCGGGCGAAGAAGGGGGCGTTGCCGTTGGCGGCGGCGCCCTGAACGTAGCCGATGCGGTAGCCGGCAAAGCCGATCCCTGCCGCGGCGCCCAAAATCACGAGTACAGCCAGGATGGTGAGTAAAACTTTTTTCATAACAGTCTCCTTTTTTTGGTATAGGACTTACCCAAAACTTTGCGTAGAGCGCGTTCTCCAACACGCTCGACAGGTGATTGGCGTTAGAGAGCGCAAGCTACGCAGGGTTTTCGTGATCTACTGAATTTGCCGCATTCATGTCATTCGATGCAGAGTTGGTGATTACTAATCATGATTAACGAGAATTACAGGCGGAACATCAACGGTGTTATCAAGAACATTCGAGGGTTGGGGCGCTGGTTTGCGCCGGGGTTGGGCGTCAAGCGCTGGTTTTTGCTGGTTTTGTTGGGAATCACCCTGCTTGGCGTGGGGCTTGCCATCTTCCTGCTCGACCTGTACCGCACCGATTCAACCAACCCCATTTTGCTGACACTGCTTTCGTACGCCTCTTTGCGGTTTTTGCCGCGCGGCTTGCGTGTGGTAATTTTTGCAGGTTTGGGCATTGGGCTGGCGGCGTATGGCATCTGGCAGTTGAACCGTTCGCTTCTGCGCCCTTATATCCGCCCGGGGCGCGCGGTTGTGGAAGATTTGGCGAACTTCCGCCGCCGCGAGCGTGGACCGCGCATCGTTACCATCGGCGGCGGGCATGGTCTCGCCACGCTTCTGCGCGGACTGAAAGCCTACACCCGTAACCTGACAGCGGTCGTCACTGTGGCAGACGACGGCGGGTCTTCGGGGCGGCTGCGCGAGAGTTTCGGCATCCTGCCGCCGGGCGACATCCGCAACTGCCTGGCGGCGCTTTCGAACGATGAGCAGATGATCACTCAACTTTTTCAGTACCGTTTCAGCGGCGCGGGTAACCTGGACGGTCACTCGTTTGGGAATCTTTTCATCACGGCGCTGGCGGAAATTACCGGCAGTTTCGAAAGCGCCATTGCCGAATCGGGCAAGGTGTTGTCGGTGGGCGGGCGCGTGCTTCCCTCCACACTGCATAACGTGAAACTGGTTGCAGATATGCAGCTGCCTCATTCGTTGAATCAGGTTCGGGTGGAGGGCGAGAGCCGCATCCCGCAAATGCGCGGGCGCGTCCAGCGCGTCTGGCTGGAGCCGAACGACGCTTCGGCGTATCCGCCGGTCATCCGCGCACTGCTCAACGCCGACATGATCGTGGTGGGACCAGGCAGCCTGTACACCAGTCTCCTGCCCAACCTGCTGGTTCACGATTTGCTGGGCGCCATTCGGGCGAGCCGGGCAATCAAGGTGTATGTGAGCAATATCGCCACGCAAAAAGGCGAAACCGATTTGTTTTCGTGCCATGATCACGTGCGGGTGCTGGAGGAGCATGTGGGCGAGCGTCTCTTCGACGTGGTGCTTTGCAACGATAACTACAGCGGACAATTGCTCGACGACTCGCAGTGGGTGCAGGTGGATGAAAAATCGCTGGCAGATGGGCGCGTCCGCTGCGCAGACCTGGCGGATGCGGCATATCCCTGGCGGCACGATTCGAAGAAACTGGCGGAGACGTTGATGACCATTCTGGCGGAGCATACCGGTCCGCTGGAATAAGTTAACCCAAGATGTGACCCTTCATAAGATGTCCTGTTTTTCGCCACAGATTACGCTGATTTTCACAGATTTGTAGAAAAAATCCGCGTGAATTCGTGAAATCCGTGGCTAAAGATTGGAATTTGTCCTTCCGATAAGATAAGGTGGCAACTTGAGTTAA
>DAOUBY010000307.1:0-13722 GCA_034432325.1 Anaerolineales bacterium | reverse complement strand
TACAAGGGAATTTCATCTCGTTTTTCTTCAGAATCAGTGTTCATCCGTGTTCATCTGCGGTCAATCCCCATTTATAAAACACTCTCTAACGCCAATTACCTGTCCAGCGCGTTGGAGAACGCGCTCTACGCAAAGTTTTGCAGAAATAAATTTGAGGCTATAATCTCATTCATGCGTTTCGTCGCATCATTGCTGACCAGCCTGCCGTATTTCAACCCCATCCCGCTGGCGGGCTGGCTGGTGTGGCTGGGGTTTGCAGGGCTGCTGGGGCTGGCGCTCTACAACTGGCGGGGTTACCAAACGACATGGGAACGGCATCACTGGGGAATATTTGCCGCTCTGTTCGCCGCCTCTCTCCCCGCCTCACTCTTTCTTGGACTGAAGTTCTCCGCCTCCCCCCTGCCCGTACCCGGTCTGCCGGCCGAACCGCCCGGTTCCACGCTGATGCTCCTCTCTGCCCTGCCGTGGACCCTCGCCGGCGGCTGGTTCGGACCGCTCGCCGCCGCAGCGCTCGGCATCTTCAGCGGTCTGCTGCGCGGATTGTGGGACACGCACAGCCTCTTCACCGTGATCGAACTGGGTCTGATGGCTGGGCTGTTTGCCCTCTTCGTACGGCAAAAATACCGCACCCCATTCTTCCGTTTCCTGCGCCAGCCGCTTGCTGCCGCCCTCAGCCTCACCCCCCTCCACGCGCTCGTTTTCATTCTGGTTGCCTTCTTTGCCGCCCCAACCGCCTCGGTGACCGAACGCCTGGATTACGCCCTCAGCAACGCCGGCATATCGGCTCTGGCATTCGCCGGTGAGATGCTCCTCGCCGGGCTTGCGGCGCAAATTCTCGCAGCAGCGTTCCCCGCCCGCTGGGGCGCACCCGGCGCCCTGCAGCCCTCCCCCGCCGAACGCAGCATCGAGACGCGCTTCCTCTCCGGCGCCGGCACGGTCATCCTCATTTTGCTCATCACCCTCCTGCTCGGCGACTGGTTCCTCGCCGGGCGCGCCGCCCGCGACCTGCTGGAAAAACGCCTCGCCAGCGTGGCGCAGGTCGGCTCTCAGAGTGTGCCGCTGTTCCTCGAAGCGGGACAGAACCTCGTGAGTCAGATCGCCTCCGATCCGCGCCTGAGCGAAGAGCCGGGCGACCTCTCTGCCCTGCTGGGCGGGCAGATGCGCTCCATCCCGTATTTCAATCAACTGATTTTGTTCGACGCCGCCTCCAGCGCCGTCGTCTCCAGTTACCCGGCGGAGGTCTCCCCCCGCCTGACCGCGCCGGAGGAAGCCGGCGTGATGCTTGCCGCGCAGGGCGTGCCATACCAGATGTACTCCCTCCCGCCCGGCGAAAGCGGCAACGCGCGCATTGCCTTCCTCGCCGCCCTGCCCGGCGGAGGGCGCGTGCTGATCGCCCGCACCGACCTGCACACCAACCCCTACCTGCGCGCGCTGACCGAAAGCCTCAACAGCCTGCAAGACCTGAACGGCGCCGGCATGCTGGTGGACGAGCAGGGTATGATCCTCTACCACCCTCAAGCCTCGCAAGTGATGACTCCCTACGCCGGCGGACGCCCCGCCCAAACGGGCTTCTACCAGGAAACCGCCCCCAACGGCACGCGGCAACTAATCCATCACCAGCCGATTCCCGGCGTCCCCTGGTCCATCGTGCTGACCGTCCCCGCGCAGGAGACCCAGAAAATCGCCATTGACATCGCCCTGCCCATCTCGGTCATGATCATCCTGCTCGGCTTGTTTGCGCTGGTCACCCTGCGGCTGAGCCTGCGCACAGTGACCGGCTCCCTGCAAAGCCTTGCCGCCGAGGCAAAGCACATCGCCGCCGGCAAACTCGACCGCCCCCTCCAAACCGAGGGCGTGGACGAAGTGGGCGAACTGCGCCGCGCCTTCGAGCAAATGCGCGTCAGCCTGCAGGGACGCCTCGATGAACTCAACCGCCTGCTTGCCGCCAGCCAGGGCGTTGCCTCCACCCTGCAACTGGACGAAGCCCTGGACGCCATCCTCAAGGCGGTGGTCGAAAGCGGCGCCAGCGCCGCGCGCATCGTCCTCGTCCGCGAGATGATGCCCGGCCTCCTGGAAATTCCCATCCGCTATTCCAGCGGACCGGAAAAGGACCTCTACGCCCACCTCGACCAGCAGATACTCGACCTGACCGAACGGCAGGAGCGGCTCGTCATGGCGGTTCTCTCGCGGACCCGCGGGCTGGACCTCGACCCCAGCCTGCCCCACCCCGAATCCCTTTCTGCCGTTGCCCTGCGGCACGAAAACCGCTACTTCGGCGTGCTGTGGGCGGCTTACAAAAAACAGAAAATCTTCACCGAAGCCGACCTGCGCTTCCTCACCACTCTGGCATCGCAGGCGGCGCTGGCGGTCGCCAACATCCGCCTCTTCCTGGCGGTGGATGCCAGCCGGCGTCAGTTGGAAACCATCCTCAACTCCACGCCCGACCCCGTGCTGGTGACCGACGCCTCCAACCGCCTCGTCCTGGCAAACCCGGCGGCAAGCCAGCTCTTCAACGTGATCATCCGCCGCGGCGAACGGCAGGACCTTCAACGCACCATCCAGATCAAACCGCTCTACGACCTCCTGCAGGAGGCGTCCGGCGAGAAACGCACCGTCGAAATCAAAATGCCCGACGGCAAAACCTTCCTCGCCACCGCCTCCGCCATGACCGCCGACGGGCGCACCGTCGGGCGCGTGTGCATCCTGCGCGACGTTTCTCAACTCAAAGAGATAGACACGCTCAAATCCGAGTTCGTCTCCACCGTCAGCCACGACCTGCGCTCGCCCCTCACCCTGATGCGCGGCTACGCCACCATGCTCGAAACCGCCGGCGACTTGAACGACCAGCAGAAGGGCTACGTGCGCATGATCGTGCAGGGCGTGGAAAACATGTCGCGGCTGGTCAACAACCTGCTCGACCTGGGGCGCATTGACTTCGGCGTGGGCTTGCAGGTGGAGAGCATCCCCGTGCTGGACATCATCGAACGCGTCACCGGCAGCCTGCAAATGGCGGCGCGCAGCAAAAACATTGCCCTCTCTGTGGAACTTCCGCGCGACCTGCCGCACGCCGTGGAAGCCGACCAGGCGCTCCTGCATCAGGCGGTTTACAACCTCGTGGAAAACGCCGTCAAATACACCCCCAACGGCGGCGAAGTGAGCCTTCACCTGCTCACCGCCCCCGACACCCTGACCTTCGCGGTCAAAGACAGCGGCATCGGCATCCAGCCGGAAGATAGGAAGCGCCTGTTCGAGAAGTTCTTCCGCGGCACACACCGCGAGGCGCTGTCTCAGCGCGGCAGCGGGCTGGGGCTTGCCATCGTCAAGTCCATCGCCGAACGTCATCACGGCAGGGTGTGGGTGGAAAGCGAATTGGGCAAAGGCAGCACCTTCTTCCTGCAGATTCCCATCACACAGCCAAAAGAACCCCAAGACAACGAAGCCCGCTAAAGTAACGTATAATGTGACCCTCCATGCCGTGCATGGAGGCTTGCCGCCATCATGATCAATCCTGAGAACAATCAAGACACTTCCCTGATTCACCGCACCACCGAACACACTCCCCCTCGCAGCATCAGCCATTTCCTCATCGGGCGCCCGCTTCAAACCGCAGACGCGCCTCACGAAACCATCGGCAAGGCTGTCGGTCTGGCGGTATTTGCCTCGGATGCGTTATCTTCCAACGCCTACGCCACGCAGGAAATCCTCGTCATCCTTGCCGCGGCAGGGACGACCGCCTTCGGGTACGTCGTTCCCATTTCGATGGTCATTGTGGCGCTGCTTGCCATTGTGGTCATCTCCTACGAACAGATCATCCATGCTTACCCGAACGGCGGAGGCGCCTACATCGTCGCCTACGACAATCTGGGGCGCTTCCCTGCCCTGGTTGCCGGCGCCGCCCTGCTTACCGACTACATCCTCACCGTTTCCGTCTCGGTTTCTTCGGGGGTGGCGCAGATTGTTTCGGCGTATCCGCAACTGTTCGCGTATCGCGTCCCGATTGCGGTTGCCTGTGTGGGGTTCATTACGCTGGTCAACCTGCGCGGCGTGCGGGAATCGGGTGCGGCGTTCGCCATTCCCAGTTATTTCTTCATTGCGGTAATGTTCCTCACCATCGGGACGGGGCTGGTGCGCACCTTCACCGGCGACCTCGGCACGGTGGTCAACCCGCCAACAATCGAACATTTCGGCGAGGCGGTCTCCGGCGTGACGGCGTTCCTGCTCCTGCACGCCTTTTCCAGCGGCACCGCCGCGCTGACCGGCGTGGAAGCCATTTCCAACGGTATCACCGCCTTTAAAGAACCGCGCAGCCGTAACGCGGGCATCACCCTGCTCTGGATGGCGTTCATCCTGGCAGCCCTCTTCCTGGGCATCTCGTTCCTGGCGCGGGAGGTGCAAGCCGTCCCTTCGGAAGCGGAAACGGTCATTTCACAGTTGGCGCGCACCGTTTTTGGCGGGCAGGGGATTCCGTATCTTTTGGTGATTATCGGCACAACGGTCATCCTCATCCTTGCGGCAAACACCGCCTTTGCGGGCTTTCCGCGCCTGAGCGCCATGCTTGCCAGCGACGGCTTCCTGCCGCGTCAACTGACGTTCCGCGGCAGCCGCCTGGTCTATTCCTATGGAATCATCTCGCTGGGGGCGCTGGCATCCGTGCTGATCATCGTCTTTCAGGCAAGCGTAACCCGCCTCATCCCTCTGTACGCCATCGGCGTCTTTCTCTCCTTCACGCTTGCCCAGGCAGGCATGGCGCGCCGCTGGTGGCGCATCGGTCATCTCAAGGGCGCTTCATCATCTGAACTCAACTATGACCCGCGCTGGGCGCTCAAAATGGTCAGCAACAGTTTCGGGGCGGTCTGCACCGGCATTGTCATGTTCGTATTTGCCATCACCAAGTTCAGGGATGGCGCCTGGGTGGTGCTCATCCTCACGCCGCTCCTGATCGGCATGTTCCTGTGGGTGAAGAGTCACTACACAACCCTGGCAAGCCGCCTTTCCCTCGAAAACTACGGCGAACCGCCGCCCTACGATGTCCGCCATCGCGTCATCGTCCCCATCAGCAACGTACATCAGGGCACCCTTGCCGCCCTCCGCTACGCGCGCATGCTCTCGGATGACGTGACCGCTGTTCACGTCTCGATGGACCCGGAGGATACGGAAAAGGTGCGCAAAAAATGGGAGAAGTGGGGACGCGGCACGCGCCTCGTCATTGTCGATTCTCCGTACCGCCTCTTTCTGGAACCTCTGCTGGACTACGTCAAAGAAATTTTATCCGCCCGACAGCCCAACGAGACCATCACGATCATCGTGCCGCACTTCGTGCCTGAGCATAAAATTCACAACGCGCTGCACATGCAAACCGCCGAAATGCTTCGCCGCGAATTGCTCTCCACGCCGGGCGTGGTCATCACCGAGGTGCCTTACCAGGTTCCCTAGGCGATTACGGAGTGCGCGATTTGCACTATAATCGTCCCTGCTCCTCGCTCACGGGCGGGGTTGTCTTTTTGTAAGCAATTACCTGTCCAGCGCGTTGGAGAACGCGCTCTACGCAAAGTTTTGCGTAAGTCCTGCAATAACGAGAAAGATATGTTATCACCCGAAAACAAACAAACGGAAATCATGCGGCGGCAAAGTGACTACAAGCCGCCGCGCTCGCTCAGCCACTGGCTCATCGGGCGTCCGCTTTCCACTGCCGATGCGCCCCATCAAACCATCGGCAAAGCCATCGGGCTGGCAGTGTTTGCATCCGATGCGCTATCGTCCACCGCGTACGCCACTCAGGAAATCATGGTCATTCTGGCGGTTGCAGGCACAGCCGCCTTTGGATACGTCTTCCCGATTTCCATCGCCATTGTCATTTTGATGGCAATCGTGACCATTTCCTACGAGCAGACCATTCACGCCTACCCGGACGGAGGCGGCGCGTATATCGTCTCGAGAGACAATCTGGGGGAACTGCCTGCGCAGATTGCAGGCGCGGCGCTGCTCACCGATTACATCCTCACGGTTGCCGTTTCCATTTCGGCAGGCGTGGCGCAAATCGTCTCGGCATACCCGAATCTATTCCCCTATCGCGTATGGATCGCCGTCGCCGCCGTGTTTCTGATCATGCTGATCAACCTGCGGGGGGTGAAAGAATCGGGGCTTGCCTTTTCCATCCCCACCTACTTTTTCGTTGCGATGATGTTCATCACAGTGGGAACGGGCTTGGTGCGCCACTTCACCGGCACGCTGGGAGTTGTCGTTGACCCGCCTCATCTGGAAATCGAAGGGGCATTGACGGCTCTCACCCCCTTCATTCTCCTGCACGCCTTCTCGAGCGGCACCGCCGCCCTGACCGGCATCGAAGCCATTTCGAACGGCATCACCGCCTTCAAGGAGCCGCGCAGCCGCAACGCAGGCATTACATTGATTTGGATGGCGTTCATCCTCGCCACGCTCTTTTTGAGCATTTCGTTCCTTGCCAATCACATTGGAGCAATACCCTCCGAAACAGAGACGGTCATCTCGCAACTGGGGCGCACAATTTTCGAAGGGCGCGGCATTCTGTACCTGATGGTCATCACAGCGACGA
The DNA here is from genome assembly GCA_034432325.1 of Anaerolineales bacterium. Taxonomy (GTDB): domain Bacteria; phylum Chloroflexota; class Anaerolineae; order Anaerolineales; family Villigracilaceae; genus Defluviilinea. The sequence goes on along the minus strand of DAOUBY010000307.1, from coordinate 7,151 downwards.
CCGTCATCCTGATCATGGCGGCAAACACCGCCTTTGCCGACTTCCCCCGCCTGAGCGCGCTGATCGCCAAAGACGGCTTCCTGCCGCGGCAGTTGACCTTTCGCGGAAGCCGCCTGGTGTATTCGAACGGCATTGTCACGCTTGCCGTCATCGCCTCGCTCCTGATCATCCTCTTCAAAGCCAGCGTCACCCTGCTGATTCCGCTCTATGCCATTGGCGTATTCCTTTCCTTTACCCTTTCCCAAACAGGGATGGCGCTGCGCTGGTGGAAGATCGGGCGCATACCGGCAGGCAAAGAGATTGTCGAACCCGGCTCTATCCTGCGCCCCGATAAAGGCTGGCGGCACAAAATGCTGATCAACGGCTTTGGCGCCTTGTGCACCTTTATCGTCATGCTCATCTTCGCAGTGACCAAGTTCGCCGAGGGCGCCTGGGTTGTGCTGATTATCATTCCAACGCTGGTCTGGATATTCTTTACCATTCACCGCCATTACAAAGACCTGGCGGCGCATCTCTCGCTCGATAAATTCTTCGGGACTCCCTCCCGCCGCACACGCCACCGCGTCATCCTGCCGGTCAGCGGCGTGCATCAGGGAACGCTCGAAGCGCTGCACTACGCCCGGCTGCTTTCCGACGATGTGACCGCCGTCCACGTCTCGATTGACCCTGCGGAAACGGAAAAGGTGCAAAAGAAATGGAAAATCTGGGGGGAGGGCACGCGCATGGTCATCCTCGATTCGCCCTTCCGCATGTTGATCGAACCTTTGCTCGAATACCTGGAAGAGATCATCGAAAACCGCCAGCCCGGCGAAGCCATCACCATCGTCGTGCCGCAATTCATTCCCTCGAAACGCTGGCACAACGCCCTGCACATGCGCACCGCCGACGTTTTGCGGCAGGAATTATTATCCCGGCACGGCGTCGTCATCACAGACGTGCCCTATCATGTACACAAGCAAGAAAAGGAGTAAGACATGAACTTCATCATCATCGGATGCGGCCGCGTTGGCGCGGAATTATCCTACCACCTCTTCAAAAGCGGACATCACGTCGTCGTCGTGGATGTCAACAAACAGGCATTCAACCGCCTGCACCCCGACTTTCGCGGGCGCACGCTGGAAGGCGAAGGACTGGCGGAAGCGGTTCTGGAACGCGCCGGCATCCAGGAAGCCGACGGGCTGGCGGCGGTCACCAATTCAGACGCCCTCAACGCCGTAGTCTGCCATGCGGCGCGCGAATTTTACAACGTCCCTGTGGTGGTCGCCCGCAACTACGACCCCAGCCTGCGCAGCGTCATCGAAGCGTTCAACCTGCAAACGGTGGGTTCCACCACGTGGGGCGCGCAGCGCGTCGAAGAACTGCTCATCAACCCATCCGAAAAAGTCGTTTACTCCGCCGGCAACGGCGAAGTGGAAATCTACGAAATTCGCATTCCCGAAGCGTGGAACGGACGCACACTCGGCGAACTGATTGGAAACATCCGCGAATGCCGCGCAGTTGCCCTGACAAGAGCCGGGCGTTCCTTCCTGCCCGAAATGGATACCCTCCTGCAAAGCGGCGACCTGCTCACCGTCAGTTCCACCTTTAGCGGCATCGGCGAATTGACAGCCTGCATCTCAGGAAAGGCGGAGGCATAACATGTTCGTACTCATTGCCGGCGGCGGACGCACGGGCGCGCGTCTTGCCAGCCTATTACTCAACCAGAATTACAAGGTGCGCCTGGTCGAAAACCGCCGCGAACTGCTCGCGCATCTGCATCAGGAACTCCCCACAGAAGTAATCTACGAGGGACACCCCGTCAACCCAAGCGTGCTGGAGGCGGCGGGCGCGCGCGAAGCCCACGTCATTGCCGCAGTCACCAGCGAAGACTCGCTCAACCTGGCAATCTGCTACATCGCCAAAACCATGCTCGACGTGCCGCGCACCATTGCGCGCGTCAACAACCCCAACAACGCCTGGCTCTTCAACGAAAAATTCAAAGTGGATGTGGCGCTCAACGCCGCCGACGTGCTGGCGCACCTCATTCAGGAGGAAATGTCGCTGGGCGACATGATGACCCTCTTCAAAATCCGCCGCGGACGCTACTCCGTGGTGGAGGAAAAAGTACCCGCCGGCGCGAAAGCCATCGGCATCCCGCTCAAAGACATGGATCTGGCGGAGCATTGCGTCATCGCCGCCATTATCCGCGACGGCGTCATGACCCTGCCGCGCGGCGACAGCGTCCTGCGCGAAAACGACGAAATCATCGCCGTTGCCAGCCTCGAAGGCGTCAAACGTCTCGCCGACCTGCTCGCCTTTCCGGTATACCCCCTCCGAAACGGGAAGAAATCCGGCGGGGCATGAATTGACCGATTCGAAATCCTTACGGTATAATGTCGTGCCTTGCAATGACAGGCAGGGCATAGCAATTATTTTGATACGAGGAAGATAGAATGCCAAAACGAACCTACCAACCGAAAATTCGACGACGCGTGCGCGTGCACGGCTTCCGCAAACGCATGTCCACTGCTGATGGGCGCGCCGTACTCAAACGCCGCCGCCTGCGCGGGCGTCACAAACTCACGGTCACTGCCAACGAACACGTCAAAAAGGTTCGCTGGTAAGACAGCGCAAACGAGTCTCGGGTGCAGAGAAGGTTCCGTCTGACCCGGTCCGAAGATTTCAAGCGGGTGCGGCGTTCCGGCAAGTCTTATGCCCACCCGCTTGTTGTGTTGATGGTGCAAAAAAGCGAACAGCCCCGCCTGCGCGTGGGCATCGCCGCCGGCAAGACGATTGGCACAGCCGTACACCGCAACCGCGCAAAAAGACTCCTGCGGGAAGCCATGCGCAGCCTCCTCCCCAGCCTCGCCTCCCACCTCGACCTGATCCTGATTGCCCGCCCAAGCCTTGCCCACGCCTCCCTCGAAGAGACCCGTCAGGCTTTGCTCACCCTCTTCCAGCGCGCCCAAATCCTCACCCCGCCGCATGAACCCTGAATTCCACCTTCACGACTATTCCAGCGAACCTCGGCTGCGCGACATGCCGCGCACCCTCTGGAATCTCCCGCGCATCACCCTGCTGGCGCTCATCCGCCTCTACCAGATGACCCTCTCGAAGGGACTCCCCCCCAACACCTGCCGCTTCTACCCCTCCTGCTCACACTACGGCTACCAGGCAGTCTACAAATACGGCGTCCTCAAAGGATCGCTCATGGCGGCATGGCGCGTCCTGCGCTGTAACCCGTTCAATCCCGGGGGCTACGACCCCGTTCCATAGGAGTACGAAATTCCAATGAGAAAGAAACTGCTCTTGCTGACAACGGTTTTGCTCGGCGCTCTGCTTCTGAGCGCCTGCGGCGGAGCCGTGCGCGGCACCACCTGGCCCGGACTCGCCGCCGACGAAACCACCGCCTACCTCGCCGACCTCTCCCTCGTGTACGGCATCAACCTCACAGACGGCGCCGAAGCCTGGCGCTTCTCCGACCCCAACGACAACAAAGCGCAATTCTACGCCCCTCCCGTCATCACACCCGACGGACTGCTCATCGTCGGCAGCGCCAGCGGCAAACACACCCTCTACGCCCTCAACCCGCGTGACCTCATCACCAACCGCGACTTCAAAAACCCCGCCATCGAATGGACCTTCACCGGCGCAGGCGCCGGCTGGGTGGCATCGCCGCTGATCGTGGAAAACAAACTCTTCGCACCCAACGCCGACGGCAACCTCTACGTGTTCGACCTGAACGACGGTCAATCACAAAAACAACCCATCGCCACCGTCGAACTCGGCGGGCGGCTCTGGGCGCAGCCCGCCACCGACGGCAAACGCATCTACGTCACCTCCCTCGATCACAGCGTCTACGCCGTGGACATTGCCACCTACGCCATCGTCTGGCAGGCAGACATCGCCGCCGCCATCCCCGGCTCCCCCGCACTCGCACCGGACGGCAAACTCTACGTCGGCTCGCTCGCCTCCAAACTCGAACAATTCGACCCCGCAACCGGCAGCCACCAATCCGTCCTCGACGCCGAATACTGGCTCTGGAGCACCCCCGTCTTCGACGGAGACACGCTCTACTTTGGAGACCTGAAGGGCAACTTCTACGCCTACGACGCCGCCAGCGGCAAACTCAACTGGAGCGTCCAGCCCGACGGCGCCATCACCGCCAACGCCATCCTGCAAAACGACCACCTCCTGCTCGCCACCGAATCCGGCAACCTCTACGCCATCGGCAAAGACGGGAAGACCTTGTGGTTCGAAACCGTCGGCGGCAAAATTTACACCACACCGGTCACCGCCGGCGACCTGATCCTGGTTGCCCCGCTCGAAACCGACTTCTACCTTGCGGCGCTCGACTCGAACGGCCGCCAGGTTTGGACCTTCCCCGCGAAGAAATAGAGGAACCATGTGGAATCTCTTCATTTCCATCTTCATTAACATCCTGCTGTGGATCTACAACCTCATCGGTCAAAACTTTGGCGTTGCCATCATCCTCTTCACCATCCTCATTCGCATCATCACCTGGCCCCTCAACGCCCAGCAGATGAAGGGCGCCAAAGCCATGCAGGACCTGCAAAACGACAAAGAGTGGCAGGCGATCCAGAAAAAATACGCCAAAGACCGTGAAAAACTGGCGCAGGAACAAATGCGCATCTACCGCGAAAGAGGCATCAACCCCTTCGGCTCCTGCCTTCCCACCCTCATCCAATTCCCCATCCTCATCGCCCTCTACCAGAGCATCATCCGCGCCCTCGCCGCCACCCCGCTCGACCTGCTCAGACTCTCGCAAAGCATCAACCCCAACTTCCTCGACGTAGCCAAACTCATCCCGCTCAACAGCAAATTCCTGTGGATGAACCTCGGTCAGCCCGAACCCTACTACATCCTCGCCATCATCGTCGCAGCGACCACCTACATCCAATCCAAACTCACCCTGCCGCCCGCCACCAACCCCAACGACCAGAGCGCCGCCATGGGACAATCCATGGCAATCACCATGCCGCTCATGCTCGGCTGGTTTGCCCTCACCTTTCCCTCCGGGCTGGCGGTCTACTTCATCACCAGCAACCTGCTCGGCATCGTCCAATATGCGGCGCAGGGCAAAGCCAACTGGAGCAATCTGTTACCCAAGAGCATGAGAAAAGAATAAGGAGGCGGGCATGAACGCAAGAACCACACTGGAGATCATCGCACCGACCGTCGAGGAAGCCATTGCGCAGGGGCTTGCCCAACTCGGTCTCACCGCAGATGCCGTCAGCGTGGAAGTGCTGGACGCCGGCAGCAAAGGCTTGTTCGGGTTTGGAAAAACACAGGTGCGCGTCCGCCTCACGGTCAATGCTCCGGCGGAGGAAAAAGCCCTCGAGACTGAACCCGCCGCTTCTGAGTCCGAACCGGCGCCTGTTCCCGTCCAAGAAACCGAATCCCAGCCTCAGCATGATTCCCTGCTCGACCAGGCTGAAGCCCTCGTCTCCAAACTGCTTCACCTGATGGGACTGGAGGCGCAAGTCTCCGCACACTACGCTGAGACCGACCGCACCGACCGCCGCGTCATCAACTTGGACGTGCGCGGCAAAGACCTGAGCGTGCTGATCGGACGCCGCTCCGAAACGCTCAACGCCTTTCAATACGTTGCATCGCTCATGCTTGGCAAGGCGGCGGAACAGTTCGTCCAACTCGTGGTGGACGTGGAAGGCTACCGCAGCCGCCGCGAAAAACAGTTGATTCAAATGGCAAAACGCCTGGCAGAGCAGGTTGTCAAAAGCAAACGCAAACAGACGCTCGAACCCATGCCCTCCGCCGAACGCCGCATCATCCACCTCGCCCTGCGCGACCATCCCGCCGTCACCACCGAAAGCACCGGCGAAGAACCATACCGCAAAGTGGTCATCTACCCCAAGGAAGAGTGACCCTCTTACTTTTTCCCGCTTTCCACATCCCACATCCTTTCCTCTTTCTTCTTTCCCTGCACTTTAGGACTTACGCAAAACTTTGCGTAGAGCGCGCTCTCCAACGCGCTGGACAGGTAATTGGTGTTAGAGAACGCCGATTACGCGTCAGTCCCAACTTATCGAAAGACGAAAGAGGAAAGACTTTTTAACGAGGCGGCAATTTTTCTCACGGTATAATTCACCCATGCCCAGTCTCGCCCCGCTCGAAACAGTGGACTACCTCGTCATCGGTCACGTTGCGCGCGACCTCACGCCGCAGGGCGCACGGCTGGGCGGAACAGCCGCCTACTCGGCGTTGACCGCCCGTGCACTCGGCTTGCGCGCCGGCATCGTCACAGCGGCAGGAACAGACGTCCCTCTCGACGCCTTGAACGGCATCCCGATCGTCTCCCTGGACTCACCCTTCACCACCACCTACGAAAACCTCTACAACGGCGGACGGCGCACACAATACCTGCGCGCCCGCGCCAACCGCATCCAACTGGACCTTGTCCCTGCTCCCTGGCGCTCCGCTCCGATCATCCACCTCGCCCCCATCGCCGATGAAGTGGACGCCCTCCTGCCCGGCGGCTTTGCCCCCACCCTGCTCGGACTCACCCCCCAAGGCTGGATGCGCCAATGGGATTCCAGCGGGCAAATCTCCCCGCGCCAGTGGACAAACTCGGAACCTGCCCTCACCCAGGCTGACGCCGTCGTACTCAGCCGCGAAGACGTGAACGGCGACGACCTGCTCATCGAACACATGGCAGAACAGACAAAAATCCTCGTCGTCACCGAGGGCGCGGCAGGCGCCGTCCTCTACTGGCACGGCGACCGCCGCCGCTTCCGCGCACCCTCCGTCCGCGAAGTGGACGCCACCGGCGCAGGCGACATCTTCGCCGCCGCCTTCTTCTTCCGCTACCTCACCACGCGAGACCCCTGGGAAGCCGCCCGCTTCGCCACCCTGCTCGCATCCCATTCAGTGGAACGCGAAGGACTGGCGGGCATTCCCACCCGCCTGGAAATCGAACAAAGCATGATGGTCGTCATCCCGTAAATCAAACAGGACTTACGCGTAATCGGCGTTCTCTAACACCAATTACCTGTCCAGCGCGTTGGAAAACGCCCTCTACGCAAGGTTTTGCGTAAGTCCATCGTAGCGCGGAATTCATTCCGCAACCTAAAGCGACATGAATGTCGCGCCACAAAATCTTCGCGGTTGTGATAGTTTTTCAAGAGCAATTC
>DAOUBY010000306.1:0-4111 GCA_034432325.1 Anaerolineales bacterium | reverse complement strand
AGATCACGAAAACCCTGCGTAACTTGCGCTCTCTAGCGCAAATTCGGCGGTAGAGACCGCCAAATACGCGCTTTCGTGAAGTACTGAAATTTGGTTATGAGTTGGTTAACTTACAGGTAATGCAGTTCCTTTGCCTGTTTTTCGAGGTCGGCGCGGAAGTCGGGGTGGGCGATGTTGATCAGCTGCCGCGCGCGCTGGCGGATGGTCTTGCCATAGAGGTCGGCGACGCCGTATTCGGTGACCACGTAGCGCACGTGGTTGCGGGTGGTGACCACACCGGCGCCCTGTTTGAGCATGGCGGCGATGCGGGTGACGGGGGTGCCGTCTTTCAGGGTGGTGGTGCTGGGCAGGGCAATGATGGGGACGCCGTCTTTGGCGCGGGAGGCGCCGTAGATGAAGTCCAACTGCCCGCCGACGCCGCTGTAGAGTTTGGGCCCGATGCTGTCGGCGCAGACCTGACCGGTCAGGTCCACCTCGATGGCGGAGTTGATGGCAACCATGCGTTCGTTTTGCGCGATGATGAACGGGTCGTTGACGTATTCGGTGCGGTGAAATTCGATCATGGGGTTGTCGTCGGACCAGTCGTACAGCCGTTTCGTCCCGAGCATGAAGCCGGCGATGATTTTGCCGGGATGCAGGGTCTTGCGGGCGTTGGTGAGCACGCCGGCGTTGACCAGGTCTATCACGCCGTCGGAGAAGAGTTCGCTGTGCACGCCGAGGTCTTTTTTGTCCATCAGGTATTTCAGCACGGCATCGGGAATGGCGCCGATGCCCAACTGCATGGTGGCGCCATCGGGAATCAATTCGGCGATGTAGCCGGCGATTTTTTCCACAATTTCGGAGTTGCCCTCTTCGCTCATGGGCATTTCGACAATGGGATAATCCACCGGGACGATGTAGTTGAGGCGGCTGACGTGGATGAACGAGTCGCCCAGGGTGCGCGGCATCTGCTGGTTGACCTCGGCGATGATGACCTTCGCCGATTCGGCCGGGGATTTGGTCAACCCCACTTCCACGCCCAGGCTGCAAAAGCCGTGTTCGTCGGGCAGGGAGACGTGGATGATTGCCACATCGAGCGGCAGGTAGCCGCGCTTGAACAGGAGCGGGAATTCGGAAAGCAGGACGGGGGTGAAATCGGCGCGTCCTTCATGCACCGCCTTGCGGACGTTGTGGCTGATGAACATGGTGTTGACGCGCAGATGCCCTTCCATTTCGGGCTTGACGTAGTCGGCGGAGCCAATCGTCAACGCCTGGCAGATTTCCACATCTTTGAGGTGGGGGGCGTATTCGACCAGAGCGGCGAGCACCTTTTGGGGGACCGATACGTTACCGGTAAGGAAGACGCGGTTCCCCGATTTGATGGCGGCGCGAACGGCTTCCTGCGGCGTGACGATCCGCGATTTATAAATGTTAGTCCAGTCCATCTGCCGCCTCCTCGAAAATCTTCAGGTGCATCAATTTGCCCTGATGGGTGTTGATTGCCTTTTCCAGCGAGGGGTCGGCGGAGGCGGCGGCTTCCACGCCTTTATCGGCAATCTCGATGATGTACGGCATGGCGGCGTTGACGAAAGCGTGTGTGGCAGTGCGCGCCACCACGCTGGGCATGTTCGGCACACAGTAATGCGTGACGCCCTCCTCCACATAGACGGGCAGTTCGTGCGTGGTCGGGCGCGAGGTCTCGAAACAGCCGCCCTGGTCAATGCTCACGTCAATGATGACCGAACGCGGCTTCATGTTCTGCACCATTTTGCGGGTGACGAGAATGGGCGCACGCTGACCGGTTACCAGCACGGCGCCCACCACCACATCGGCGAAGGCGGTGGCTTTTTCGATGTTCCGCTCGGAGGAAATCATGGTGACGATGCCGGGGAAGCGTTCGTGCAGTTTTTGCAAGCCAGCCAGGTCAATGCCAATCACGGTCACATGAGCGCCAAGCCCCAAAAAAGCGCGGGTGGCGTAGGTTGCCACCACGCCGCTGCCCAAAATCACCACTTCGGCGGGCGGTACGCCGGGCACCCCTCCGAGCAAAATGCCCTTCCCGCCGCGATTGTTCTGCAGGAAGCGCGCCGCAATGGTGGCGCACATGCTTCCGCCAATCTCGCTAAACGGGCGCAGGACTGGCAGGGAATTATCCGCCAGTTGAATCTGCTCATACGCCACCGAGGTGATCTTCTTTTCCAAGAGCAGGTCAATCTTATCGCGCTGGGTGGAGGCGAGGTGCAGCAGCCCGGCAATCGTCGTGCCAGGACGCTGCCACTCGATCTCTTCCTTGGTGGGACGGGCAACCTTGAGCAGTAAATCGGCTCGCCCGAAGACTTCATCCGCCGAATAGACGAGACGCGCCCCAGCCTTTTCATACTCCAAATCGCTGAAGCCTGCCCCCACGCCCGCATCATGCTCGACGTAAACCTGGTGCCCTTTCTGAGTCAGAATCGCCACCCCGGCCGGCGACAACCCCACGCGGAACTCGAAAGGGCGTCTTTCTTTTGGAATGCCTATGTTCATGTACGACCTCCAATTGAGACTTCCGAAGTCTTGAGGACTTCGGAAGTCTGTACTATTTCATATTCAGCACTTCACGAATGGACGGCAGCGCCCAATCAATGGTTTCTTTATCAATCACCAGCGGCGGCGCAAAACGGATGACGTGTTCGTGCGTCTCCTTTGCAAGGATGCCTTTGGTCTGCAAAGCCTCGCAGAAACGGCGCGCGCCTCCCGCCTCCGGCTTCAACTCCACGCCAATCAGCAAGCCCTTGCCGCGCACTTCCTTCACATGCGGGCTGGGAATTTCCGCCAACTGTTCCATGAAGTAATTGCCCAATTGCTGCGCGCGCTCCGCCAGTTTTTCCTCGCGAATCACCCGCAGCGCCGCACGCGCCACCGCCGCCCCCAGCGGATTCCCGCCAAAGGTCGAGCCGTGTTCGCCGGGCTGGAACAAGCCGAGAATTGCCCGGTCTGCCAGCACCGCCGAGACCGGGTAAAAGCCTCCGCTCAACGCCTTGCCCACGATCATCACATCGGGGCGCACGTCTTCATGGTGCGAGGCGAACAGTTTCCCCGTCCGCGCGAGACCCGTTTGAATTTCATCCGCAACAAACAGCACGTTGTTCTTCCTGCAAATCTCCGCCACCTGCTTCAAATATCCCGCCGGTGGGACGATTACGCCCGCCTCGCCCTGGATGGGTTCGAGCAGAACTGCTGCGGTGTTGGGGGTGATTGCCTTTTCGATTGCCGCGGCATCGCCATACTTCACAACCACAAAGCCCGGCGTGAACGGACCGAAGTCGTCACGGTAGGATGGCTCGGTGGAAAACGAGACGATGGTGACCGTCCGCCCGTGGAAGTTGCCTTCCGCCACGATGATTTCCGCCTGATGACGCGGCACACCCTTGACCTGATACGCCCACTTGCGCGCCAGTTTGACCGCCGTCTCCACCGCTTCTGCGCCGCTGTTCATCGGCAGAGACATCTCGTAGCCGGTCATTTCGGAAAGTTCCTTGTAAAGGAGCGGCAGTTGGTCGTTGCGGAAGGCGCGCGAGGTCAGCGTGACGCGCTTTGCCTGTTCGAGCAACGCCTTGAGAATCTGCGGGTGGACGTGTCCCTGATTGACCGCCGAATAGGAGGAAAGGCAATCGAGGTACCGCCTCCCCTCCACATCATAGACCCACACCCCTTCCGCGCGTTCGATGACCACATCGAGCGGATGGTAGTTGTGCGCGCCGTATTGCTCTTCGATCTTGATAAAGTCTTGTGTGTTCATAGGCTCCTGTCAAATTGAGAGTGGTAATTCAAGAACTTACCTTACGCGGTAGCGCGAGACATTGTTCCCGTAGGGGGGTATCTCGCATTTTCAAGCGGCAAGAATCCCCATTCGGAGGCGATGCGTCGCGCCACCGGAAAACTGCGCAACATCAGCAGGACTTACGCATAATCAATGTTCTCTAGCGTTGATTATCCAGTTTGCGCGTTAGAGACCGCGCTCTATGCAAGGTTTTGCGCAAGTCCTGATCAGTTAACTCATCTTACGCGGTGGCGGGAGATTCTCGCCCTGCCTGCGCCAGTGCCACAGGCACAGGTGAGCCTGCCGAAGGGTATCTCGCGGTTTCAGGCG
>DAOUBY010000305.1:0-2715 GCA_034432325.1 Anaerolineales bacterium | reverse complement strand
GGCCACGGAATGACCGCCGGCTGGGAAAAGCCGTGCTTCTCAACCGTGTACAACTTCCCCGAAGAAGGCTGCGAACACCCCGCCTCATCTTTGACCGTGTAACTGGTGGTGTATTGATCCGGGTACGAATCCGTCCACCAGAGATAAGCGCCGTTCTGACAGACGAACAATTCCAGCAGGTAGCCGCGGTCGTCGTCTTTGGTCATCTCCACCCGCTCCCAGGTGATCGTCACCCTGTCGCCATCCCGCACCGCCGTGACGTTGCGGGGAGGACCGTACATATTGCTCCCAATGGATTGCAGGTTCAGTTCCTTGTAGGCAATCTGCGACACATCCCCCACCACATCCACCACCGAAGGCGCAACCCAGCAGAAGTAATTCAACTTGTCGAATTTGACGTACAGCCACTTGCTGTAAATGAATCTCCCGCGGACGGTGCCCGTGTCGCCGGGGTACAAGTCGGCGGCGTGCAGGTAAGCCACTGATGGACCGTAGCGGCAATGCGCCTGCTTGTTGACCGTCACGGTTGGAAAGGCGTAGGTGGGCGTGGCAGTGACGGTGGGCGTCAGCGTCAGGGTGGGGGTCAGGGTTTCGGTTGGGGTGAGCGTGAGAGTGGGGGTGAAAGTTTGCGTCGGCGTAAACGTCGGGGTGGATGTGGGCGTTTCGGTCCACGAAGCGGCGGTGGCGGTTGCCTGCGCCTCAGCCGACGGCAAATTACAGGAAACCGCCGCGAATATCATCACAAATACAAACAGCACCGGTCTGTTCATTGAAATCCTCCAAGCATGGCAACAACGTTTCTGCCAAGCGCATCGTTATTGTAGCCGCCCTCCATCACAATGACAGTAGGACATTCGAGGGAGGCGATGCGCCTGCCAATTTCCCCAATCCCCTGCGTGGATACTTTGATCGCGCCGAGCGGGTCATCGGCGTAGATGTCCATCCCCGCAGAGACAACCAGAAAGGCGGGCGCAAATTCGCGAATCAGCGCCAGCGCCCGCTCCAGCGTTTGCAGGTAGCCGGCATCGTCCGTCCCTTTGGGAAGCGGGAGGTTGTGATGAAAGCCAAATCCCCGCCCCCTGCCGCGCTCATCCGCAAAGCCGATGAAGTGCGGATACTCGAAATCGGGGTCGGCGTGGATGGAAATCGTCAGCACGTCGTCGCGTTCGTAGAAGATGTCCTGCGTGCCGTTGCCGGCGTGATAATCCACGTCGAGGACGGCAACCCGCCCTCTGGAGGAGAGCCAGTTCGCGGCGACGGCGGCGTTGTTGATGAAGCAGTAGCCGCCGGCATAATCCCGGCCGGCGTGATGCCCCGGCGGGCGGCACAACGCAAACACCGAACGCTCCCCCTCTGCCACAGCCTGCGCGGCGCTCAATGCGCAATGAGCAGAAGCCAGCGCGGCGGAATACGTCCCTTCGACGATGCAGGCGCTCAAGTCCATGATGTAGTAGCCTGCCAGTCCGAGCAGCCCCTTTGGCTTGCGGGGCTGACGCCGCAGGGCGAAGGTGGCAGGTATCAGCGCGGCGGGGTCTTGGGGAGCAGAAGCCAGCCACTCGGTCCAGGCAGAGGCGAGAAAATCCAGATAGCCGCGGTCATGCACGGCAAGGATGGGGTCGAGTCCGAAATCCGACGGCTCGCAAAATTCCGCCCACGCTGCGCCGCGCAGCGCATCCCGTATCCGCTCCATGCGGTCGGGGTTTTCGAGATACGGCACGCGCAAGCCGCCGTCGAAGACTTCAAACGGCGGATGGTGGCGGCGGTGCGTTTCGGAATAAAATATCTTCATGTCGTCTCCGTAAGATGAGGCGCGTTAATTGTATCAATAGTGCGGAGGAAACCTATGGAACTATTCGAAACAATCTACACCAGACACACGCAGGGGAAAGTGAAACCCGACCCTCTGCCGCGCGAGACCATCGAGAAACTGCTGGGCGCGGCAGTGCAGGCGCCGAATCATTACAAGGTGCGTCCCTGGCGCTTCGTCGTTTTGACCGGCGAGGGACGCAAACGGCTTGGGGAGGTGATGGCCGCCTCACAAGCAGACCGTAAGCCTGATCTGCCGCCCGAAGCATTGGACAAAACCCGCGCCTTGCCGCTGCGCGCGCCCGCCGTCATCGCCGTCGGCGCAGACAAGCCCGTGGAAGAGAAGGTGCTGGAAATCGAAAACGTGTGTGCGGCGGCGGCGGCATGCCAGAATATTTTGCTCGCCGCGCATGCGCTGGGGCTGGGAGCCATCTGGCGCACGGGCGAATGGGCGCGCGACCCGAAGGTCAAGGAATTTTTGGGCTTCGCGCCCGACCAGCACATCGTCGGGTTCATCTACGTGGGATACCCCGAATTCCACCCCGAACCGCACCAGCGGCCGTCTTTCGAAGACCGCACGGTGTGGATGGAGTAGAGTCGGAAAATAAAAGACCTCTTGCGAAAGTGCGCCAGAGAGCGCACAATACGCTCTGGCGCAGGAGGCGTTCTCTAACGCCGGCTGACTTATGCAAGAGATCAAAAGCAGAAAGAGCGATCAGGCACAGCCTTCTTTGAAGCGCTCTCCTCTTTTTTCACCGCAGAGACGCCGAGTTATGGCTTTCTCATTATCGCTTGCGCCGCTTTGTTTAACAGAATAGACAGGATGTTTTTGCCCTGCTTTGCGCGCGGCTTATCCTGAAATCCTGTCTATCCTGTTTGTTTTTTAGCCTGAAGCCAGACTTTGAGAAA
>DAOUBY010000304.1:0-9956 GCA_034432325.1 Anaerolineales bacterium | reverse complement strand
CTTCACGAAAGCGCGTATTGGGCGGTCTCTACCGCCGAATTTGCGCTAGAGAGCGCAAGTTACGCAGGGTTTTCGTGATCTACTGAAATTCACATTGCAATCGCGCTGGCGGGTAAATGCCGTGACCGAGCGCACACTCCCCGGCGGTTTTATCGTTTACTTTTGTGACTTTTGGGAGAAAACAGCGGAACTATTCCACTAGCCAATGCGCCGAAAACCGGCGAAAATTGTCAGCGCAGCGCAAAGCAGGGACGCAGAAGAGGGCGAATAGACGCTCTCCAGCGTTGAAGAATCAAAACTTGTTTGGCAGGACTATTGCAACTTCACGGAGGTAGCCTTGAAAATCATCGCATGCATCAAACAAGTCCCGGACTCGGAAGCGAAGGTACGCGCCGAGGGCGGGCAGGTGACGTGGGGGGACGCGCCGCTGGTCATCAACCCCTTCGACGAGTACGCCGTCGAAGGCGCGCTTCAGCAGAAGGAAGCGCACGGGGGGACGGTCACCGCACTGTGTATCGGGCCCGAATCGGCGAAGGAGGCGCTCAAGCACGCCCTTGCTATGGGCGCGGACGAAGCCGTGCTCGTTTCGGAGCCGGCGCTGAATGAAATCGACTCGCTCGGCGCGGCGCGCGTCCTTGCCGCGGCGATTCAAAAGATCGGCGGCGCCGACATGGTCATCTTCGGGCGGCAGACGCTCGATAACGGCTCCGGCCTCACCAGCGCGCAGGTGGCGAGAGTCCTCGGGTGGCCCCTGCTTGGGCTGGCTGGTCAGATCAAGGTCCAGGATGAAGCGGTGACGATCGAGCGGGTGGTCGAGGAGGGCAGGGTCACTGTCAGCGCGAAGAAGCCCGTCGTGTTGAGCGTCGTGCAGAGCATCGGCGAGCCGCGCTATCCGTCGTTCATGGGCATCCGCAAAGCCTCGAAGGCGAACATCCCCGTTTGGGCGCTGGCTGATTTGGGCATCGGCGCGCCTGCCGCGGTGGTACGGCGCATCGAGTTGATGAACCCGCCTGTGAACGAAGTCAAGATCGAGATGATCACCGGCGAAACGCCCGAAGAAATCGCCAAAACGCTCGTGGACAAAATCATTGCGGAGAAGGTGTTATGAAAACCTTTGTTTATGTTGACCATTTCAAGGGTGAAATTCAGCCCGCCTCGTGGGAGGCGATTGGGCTTGGCAAGACGTTCGGCACGGTGAGCGCGGTGGTATTCGGCTCGGGCGTGGATGCGGTGGCGAAAGCCGCTTTCGAATATGGCGCCGATGAAGTTTTCGTGGCGGACGACGCGGCGCTGGAGGATTTCCGCGCCGAATTGTATGCCTCCACGCTTTCGGCGCTCGCTTCTGCTCAAAGCCCGGACCTGATTCTGTTTCCCATCACTGCCCGCACCCGCGAACTTGCCGCCATGAGCGCAGTGGATTTGAACACGGGTGTGCTGACCGACATCTCGGCGCTGGAGGTGGTGGACGGCGCGCTGACGGCGACGCGCCCCATCTACGAAGGCAAGGTGCTGGAGAAGGCGGTCTGTTCCGCCAAGCCCGTGATGGCAAGCATTCGTCCGCGCTTCTTCCCCAAGCCGCCGAGGGATGAGAGCCGCTCCGGGACGCCGCTCAGGGTGGAGGTCAGGGGCGATGCGCTGACGACGGTGGAGGGATACTCCGCTTCGGAGAGCGCGGTCAATTTGGGCGATGCGCCGGTCATCGTCTCCGGCGGGCGCGGCGTTTCCAATAATCCGTCCCTTGTTCCGCCGGCGGGCATGGACGAAAAGCAAGCCGAGATCTGGCGCGCCCAGCAGGGGTTTGCTCTGCTCGGTGAACTTGCGGCGGTGCTTGGCGGCGCGGTGGGCGCCTCGCGCGCGGCGGTGGATGGCGGGTACATCCCCTATTCGCATCAGGTCGGGCAGACGGGCAAGGTGGTCACGCCTGATTTGTACATCGCCTGCGGCATCTCCGGCGCGATTCAGCACCTGGTGGGGATGCGCAACTCGAAAGTGGTGGTTGCCATCAACAAAGACCCCGATGCGCCCATCTTTACGCAGGCGCGTTATGGGGTGGTCGGCGACCTGTTCCAGATTGTCCCCGCTTTGACGGCGGAATTCAAGAAGAGATTGGGAAAGTAAGACGCGAGCAGGAACACGGGAGCGATAGGACAAGTCTATTAGCCCTCTGCAAAAGTGCGCCAATAGACTTGTCCTGCTTTTTTCAGGCTGTCTTCGGTTTGACCAGCCGCCCGCCGATGAGCGCTGCAAGGAGCATCAAGATGAGTACGCCCGCCCCGCCGCAAATCCCTGCCGCGGTGAAGGATGCGGCGATTCCTTTCAAGCCCACTTCTTCATTTGGGAAGACCTTCTGCGAACCGTCGGCGTAGGTGCAGGTTAACTCGGTGTAGTGACCCGTGCCGCGATTCGGGCTGGAGGTGGTGGGCTGACCGAACCCATAATCACGATACGAGTAATCCACTGCGTCGGGGCAGAGAACATACGCAGTGAGGCGGTCAAAGATGGGCGGGACGGCGGCGATCATCGCTCCGCCAAAGGGGACAAGGAAAAACAAAGCGCTTCCCCCCAAAAGCAGCGCAAGAAATGCGCCAATGCAGGAACCTTGCCAGCGTTTCATGGGCGTCTCCCTGGCGAACAGGATAAACTTCGTCTGAATTATACGCCAAAGCGCTCGAAACCCGCGCCTCAGGAGACTGCCGCCGCCAACTCCCGCTGATAGAACGAGGGCAGCAGGCTGTGGTACGAGCGCAGCGACTGACGGATCTGCATCCGCGCCCGCGCCAGGCGGCTCTTTACCGTTCCCACCGGCACCCGCGCCGTCTGCGCCGCCTCCTCATACGACATCCCCTCCATGTCCACCAGAATGACCATCAGGCGATAATCGGGCATCAGCGATTTGATGCACTGATGCAGCGCCCTCTGCAACTCGGCGGACTCGGCTCTTTCCTCTGGACCTGAGGCTGGGTCCCGCATCCATTCCGGGGACTCAATCTCCTCGCCTTCGCTTGTGAACTGCTCGAGGGGCAGTCCCAGGTGGCGTTTGCCGCGCCGCAGTTCATCGTAACTGGCGTTGACCGTCACCCGCGCCAGCCAGCTTTTAAAGTTGCCGCCGCGAAACGAGCGGATGTGCCGGAAGGCATGGATGACCGCCTCCTGCACTGCGTCTTCTGCCAGGTACTCATCGTGGACGATGCGCAGGGCGATGCGGTAAAGCATGTCTTGATACATCTGGATAAGTTCGTTGAAAGCATCCAAATCGCCCCGTTGGGCTGAAAGAATCAGGGAATTTTCCGATGTTTTCATACTCTAATCGTACTTCCCCGCTGTTACAAGCCTGTCCCGGAGATGTTACAGTTTTGTAACATGGTCTTGCTCTGTTGCAAGGATGTTTTTTTGAAGCGTACTGGGCGTTCTCTAACGCCCGAAGTTGCGCTAGAGAACGCAAAATATGCAGAATGTTTGAAAGATTGCAACAGAGCAACATGGTCTCGATACGGCGGCGCCGGTCGAATAGCCCCCCAAGGACATATCGAGACCCGCCTGCCCGGCCACCAACAACCCTACCGCCTCGGCAGTCTGAGGGTAAACACTGTGCCGCGCGGGTCGGTCTGACTGGAGCGCACGCCCACGCCGCCGCCGTGCAAAGCGGCAATGCGGTTGACCAGCGCCAGCCCCAGCCCGCTCCCCTCGGTGCTGCGCGCGTTCGAGCCGCGATATAACTCCTCGAAAATTTTGGGCAGGTCTTCGGGCGGGATGCCCGGTCCCGTATCCGCCACCTCGATGACGATTGCCCGCCCGTCCTCCAGGGCGCGGACTTCAATTGAATCCTCCGCCGAGGTGAACTTGAGCGCGTTTTCGACGAGGTTGTACACTGCCAGCAGCAAAAGGTCGGGGTCGCCGGTGACGGGTGGAAACGGCGATGGGACTTTGGGAATCAGCAGGTTGATGTCGCGCTTCTCGTAGGCTGGGTTGACATGCGCGGCGGTTACCACGTCTTCGAGCAGTTCGGGAACGTTGACCGGATAGCGCTCGATGACGCGCTCTTCGAGTTCGGATAACTTCCTCAAATCGTTCAACAAGCGGATGAGGCGTTCGACGGCGCGGTTGGCGTTTCCCACCGCCTGCTGGCGCTCCGCCTCGGTTTTGCCCTCCTTGAGGTTCACCAGCGCCGCGCGCAGCCCCGTGAGTGGATTCTTGATCTCGTGGTCGAGCCGCCGCATGAAGTTGCGGCGGTTGTCCCGCTCCGCCTGAATGTAATCGGCGTAGAGGGTGCGGCTTTGGGCAAGGTGACGCTGGTCCCAGGCGCGGATGGCGAGGAGGACAAGCGCGGCAAAAAAGCCGAGCAGAAAGGCAGCCAGCGCCGCATTGCGGACGCTCATGCCAAAGACGATGCCGGTAAAGCCCAAATCCACCGAGAGCAGGAAGGGAAATTCAGGCGGGAGGAAGAGGCGGGCGGGCAGGGCAAGGAGCAAACCGCTTCCGAGCGGAATGCCCAGCCAGGTGAGCCACCAGCGCCAGTCTTTGAGGCGGTGCATGTCAGCCTTCTCCGTGGACTGCGGCGATGAAGCGGTAGCCTTCGCCGGAGATGGTTTCGATGAAGCGCGGTTCGGCGGGGTCGTCGTTCAGGGCGCGGCGGAGTTCCGCTACGCGCGTATCCACGGTGCGGGTGCCGGCGGGGTATTCCCAGCCCCACACCACCTCCAGCAGGCGCTCGCGGGTGACGGCTTCGTTGGGGTGGGTCATCAGGTGTTCGAGGACTGCGAGCGCTTTGGGGGTGAGTTCGAGCGGTTTGCCGTCGAGGGTGGCGCGGCGGGCGCGGCGGTCGAGAACGAGGGTTTCGGCGGTCAACAGCCAGGCGGTGGAGAGTGAGCGTTCGCCGGGGCGGGCGCGCCGCAGCACAGCCCGCACTCGCGCCAGTAGTTCGTGAGGGTCGAAGGGTTTGTTGAGGTAGTCGTCTGCGCCTTCTTCGAGGGCAAGCGCCCGTTCGGAGGCTTCACCGACCTGGGTAAGCAGAATGGTGGGGGTCCACAGCCCGGCTTTGCGCAGGCGGCGCAGGGTTTCGCGCCCGTCCATGCGGGGCATGAGGACGTCCAGGATGATGAGGTCGGGGTGGTGTTTTTGGGCTTTGTCGAGGGCGCTCGCGCCGTCGGAGACGACGAGCACGTGGAAGCCGGCGCGTTCGAGGAAGGGCGCGAGGCTGTCGGCGATGGTGGGGTCGTCGTCGGCGAGGAGGAGGGTGGGACGGTCGTGGGGCATGGCGTTTCCCTCACCCTGCCCCTCTCCCGAAGGGAGAGGGAACTTGGGAGGGCGAGAAAAGCCTGGTCGCGGGGACCAGGCTTTCGGTCGGGGTGGATGCGGGCGTCAGCCGGTCCAGTCGAAGGTGTTGATGATCTGTTGGAAGATCGCCGATTCGGTTGCGTTGTCGAAGACCGGCGGGGGGGTGGGGTAGTTGCCGGGGTTGGTGGAGTGCAGGATGAAGGTGAGGCTGACGCAGTTGTTGTTGGACTCGGCGGAGTAGGCGACGAATTCGTAGATGTTGCCTGCGCCGGCGCCGGCTCCGCTTTCTTTGAAGAATGGGATGCCGTTGATGGTGACGGTTTCGGTGGTGGTGGCTTCGCCGCCGATGTCGGGCGAGCGGCAGACGGCAAGGCCTTCGGTGACGGTTACGTCGAGGTATTTTTCGGAGAGGTTGGTGCCGGCGGTGACGATGGGGAGGGCGATGCGGACGTGGTTGTCGGATTGGTCGGAGAGGGGTGCGCCGGCGGGGTAGCGGAATTCGAAGCCGTATTTGCTGTTGAAGTAGCGATCCGTGCCGCTGGTGGAACTTTGGGTGGCGGTGGGGGATGCGGAGCTGCTGGCGGCGCGGAAGATGCGCGGTCCGACCCACAGGGCGCGGTCGCCGCTGGGCGAGCCGTAGGCAAGGGCTGTGAGGATGAATTTCACGTCTTTGCCTGCCAGGGGGGTGAGGTCCACGTCCACGTTGTAGACGCCGCCTTCATAGCGTTCGAGGAAGGGACCCCAGAAGGTTTTGATGGGGTCGGAGCCGGTCTGGTAGTCGAGGCGGAAAACGACGTAGCAGTTTGTGGCGCCGTAGGCGCAGTTGATGGTGGCTTGGAAACGGTCGCCGCTTTGGACGCTGAAGGCGGGGTAGATGCCCTGGATGTAGCCGTCCTGTTTGTTTTGGGGGAAGGTGATGAGCCCTTGGCGGGGGTCGGTTGTGCCGTTTTCGAGTTTGGGGCTGGTCACTTTGAGGACGAAGCCTTTGGCGTCGCCGTCGGCGCCGGGGCAGGGGAGGGCGCCGGTCTGTGCGCCGCTGAACCAGGATGCGGCGCAGGCATTGGCGGCAAAGTCGTAGGCGGTGCCAGCCTGGGGGGTGGGGGTGGCGGGCGGGGTGAGGGTGGGTCCGCCTTGGGTGGGAGTGGCGGTGGCGGGAGCGGGTGTGACGGTGGGTCCGCCGGTGACTTTGATTTCGACCCACCAGGGTTTGTTGGCTTGTGCGCCGATGCCAAAGAGGGCGCCGGATGCGTTTTTGAACATCCAGTAGCCGCGGTAGGTGCCGGGCGAGGCGGGGGCGACAAGGTTGATGGAGATGTCCACGGTTTCGCCGACTGCTACGTTTTTGGTGAAGGCGGCGGAGGAGGCTGCGCTCATCTTTTCGCCGCTGAAGAAGACGAGCTGGTAGGAGGTGGTCCAAGGGCAGGTGCCGACGTTTTTGAGCCGCCAAGTCTTGGTGAATTGAGCGCCAGGCTGGACGACGGAGCCGTCGGGGAAGTTGACATCGGCGACGAATTGCACCTTGTCACAGGAGGAGGGCGGGACGGTGGGGGTGAGGGGGGCGGGGGTTTTGCTGGGTGTGGGGGTGGGAGGCGTGCCGGTCACTGTGGGCGGCGGGGGGACGATTCCCTTGCGGGTGACGACCGGGTTGCCCCACAGGGCGCGGTCGCCGGCGGGTGAACCGCTGGCGGAAATGTAGAGGATGAATTTGACTTCCTGTCCTGCCAGCGGCGCGAGGCTGAGGTTGGCGTTGTAGGTCAGCCCTTCGAAGCGTTCGCGGAAGGTCCAGAAGGTTTTGATGGTGTTGCCGACTTTGTAGTCGAGGCGGTAGGTGACGTAGCAGGTGGATGCGCCGAATTCGCAGCCAACGGTGGTCTGGAAGTAGTCGGCGGGGTCCACTTTGTAGGCGGGGAATTCCGCCTGGATGAATCCGTTGGTGATGTTTTGGGGGGCAAAGAGCAGGCTGGGTTTGGAAAATTCTACGCCGCTTTCGAATTTTGCCTTGTCTTTGAGCAGGGCAAAGCCTTTGGCGTCGCCGTCAGCGCCGGGGAAGGTGAGTCCGCCTGCGCCGCTCGACCAGACGGCGTCTTTTGCGCTGGCGGCGAAGTCAAATACGACGCTGCCGCTGGGTGCGGAACTGGTGACGTTGATTTCGACCCACCAGGCTTTGTTGGCGGCCGCGCCGATGCCGAAGAGGACGCCGGAGGCGTTTTTGAACTTCCAGTAGCCGATGTAGCGCCCGGCAGCGGCGGGGGCGGTCATATCCACGCTGAGGTCAATGGTCTGACCGGGTTTGACTTCTGCGGGGAATTTGACGGAGGCGGGTGCGCCCATCTGTGCGCCGGAGTCGAACACCAGCGAGTAGGAGGTGGTCCACGTGCAGGTGCCGATGTTCTTCAAACGCCAGGTTTTCTTGAAGGCGGCTCCGGGTTCGAATTTGGCGCCGTCGGGTACGGTTACGTCGGCGACGAATTGCGCCTGGTCGCAGACTGCTGCTGCGGCGCTCGAGGGCAAAGTCAATGCTGGGAGCAGGGAAACTACCAGCGCAGCCAACAGCATGGCGGAGGTGATTTTTATTCGTGAAAACATTCCATTCTCCTCTTTCCATCCAATGTAGATGGACGTGTAAAACAAGCCAAAAGTTCCGCTGGATTGAGTATAACTTCTCTTTAATGTTTGTTCAATGTCGCAAGCATGACTCTTTTGTTTCTTTTGCGCCAGAGGGCGTCAATTACGCAATTTCAGTACTTCACGAAAGCGCGTAGTTGGCGGTTTCTACCGCCGAATTTGCGCTGGAGAGCGCAAGTTACGCAGTGTTTTCGTGATCGACTGAATTTTGGAGAGATGGCGCAAACTACGCAAGACAATCTCGTTGATTGCAGCAAAGCAATTCTTTTTTGCTCTGTCGCCGATATGTCATTGCGAAGCAATCCCCTTGCAGGCAAGAGACTGTTTCCCCCACGCTTTGCTCGGGGCGGGCGTTACGCTCGCAGTGACAATATCAAAGGCGTTTGCAACAGAGCAACTCTTTTTCCTTATTTCATGCCGGCGTTTATAATGGCGTCATGCCGCGCACGATTCTGCACCTCGACCTGGATGCTTTTTTCTGCGCCGTGGAGGAGACTCAAAACCCGTCTCTGCGCGGTAAGCCGTTTGCCGTAGGCGGCAAGCCGAACGAGCGCGGGGTGGTCGCCTCGTGTTCGTATGCGGCGCGTAAAATGGGCGTGCGGAGCGCCATGCCGATGAGCCGCGCCGTGCGTCTCTGCCCGGGGTTGATCATCGTTCCCGGAAGACACCGGCTGTACAGCGAAGTTTCCAAAAAGGTGATGGAGATCCTTCACGAGCAGAGCGGTTTGGTGGAACAAATTTCGATTGACGAAGCCTTTTTGGATATTTCGGATGTTCGGGATGACCTCGAGCGCTTCGCCCGCAGACTTCAAGCCCGCATCCGCGACGAGTTGCATTTGCCCTGCTCGATTGGAATCGCTTCGAACAAACTGACGGCGAAGATTGCCACCGAGGTGGGCAAGGCGCTGGCGCTCAAGCGGATCAAGGCGCAGGGGTTGGCGGAGCCTCCTAATGCAGTGACTGTTGTCCCTTATGGGGAGGAGGCGGCTTTTCTTTCGCCGCTGCCGGTGGAGATGTTGTGGGGCGTCGGTCCGAAGACGGCGCAGCGGTTGTCGGAGTTGGGAATCCATACGATTGGAGATATTGCCAAGTGGCCCGAGAGCGAATTGATCCGCCTGTTCGGCGAGAACGGGCGCGACTTGGCACGTCATGCGCGAGGAATTGACAACCGCCCCCTTGTGACGGAGCGCGAGACGAAGTCGGTCAGCCAGGAGACGACGTTTGCGGTGGATGTGACGAGTGAGAAGGCGCTGGAAAAGACTCTGCGCGAGCAGGCGGCGGAGGTGGCGCGGCAGTTGCGCCGCGAGTCTCTGGCCGGCAGGACGGTGCGGTTGAAAATCCGCTGGCCCGATTTCACCACGCTGACGCGGCAAATCACCCTCGTCAACCCCACCGACCTGGAGGAGGAGATTGCGGCAACCGCCCTGCGGTTGATGCGGCAGGTGCGCAAGCCCAATCAGGCGGTGCGGTTGATTGGGGTGGGCGTGAGCGGCTTGGGAGCGCCCATCCGTCAGTTGAGTTTGTGGGAGGCGGATAATGAAAAGTTGCGTAAGTTGCAGTCGGCGGTGGACGCCCTGCAGGAGAAGTACGGGCGGGAGGTCATCCAGCGCGGCGATGAAGTGTGAGGTGATGCAATGACGGTGAAGACAGCAACCATTCAAATGCACACGCGCGGGGATGCCGATATTCACGACATCACCGCGCAAATTGGCGAAGCCGTTTCGCAAAGCGGTTTGAAGGCTGGCACGGTGACGGTGTTTTGTCCTTCGTCCACCAGCGCGGTGACGACCATCGAATATGAAAGCGGCGCATTGAGCGACCTGCGGAGGTTGTTCGATGAGATCGTTCCGCAGAACCGCGAGTACGCACACAACGCCCGCTGGCACGACGGCAACGGGCACAGTCATGTGCGCGCAGCTTTGCTGGGACCGTCGTTGACCGTTCCCTTTGTGGAGGGTCAGTTGACGCTGGGCGCCTGGCAGCAGGTGGTTTATGTGGATTTCGATAACAAGCCGAGGAGGAGGGAGTTGATTGTGCAGGTGATGGGGGAGTAGGGG
>DAOUBY010000303.1:0-3822 GCA_034432325.1 Anaerolineales bacterium | reverse complement strand
AACGCCACGAAGTTTCTTGACATTATCTTGCGCCAAATTCCAGGATTTTGAATTTCCTCTTTCGGAATTCCTTTGGGTACTTCGTGTCCTTCGTGGATAAAGACCTTTTTGCAGTAGACTCTTTGTTAATTTTCATAATGCCGCGCCGCAAAAAAACTCCAGCATACCCGGCGTTCTCTTACGCCGATGAGACGAACGACACACAAAAGATCATCCATGCCTAAAATCATCCAATACGAACGCGAAGCGCAACGCACCCTCAACCGCCTCCTCCCCAGGGTGGAGGCAAACTTCAAGCCGCACATCGAACAAGACCCGCAAACCTGGCGCGAATTCAACGCCCGGCTGGAGGAACACTTCACCCGCCTCTTCCGCCTGCATATCGAACTCTACGGCGAGCGCTACGATTACTTCTACCACGCCGAAGATTTGCTGATGAGCCTTGCCCGCGCATGGTTTGCCCGTCCCCGCGACCTGCGCGACCTCGACCGCCAGCGCGAACGCAGCCCGCTCTGGTTTCAATCCAACGCCATGCTCGGCGGCGTCTGCTATGTGGACTTGTTCGCCGAAAACCTCGAAAGCCTGCGCGCCAAAATCCCCTACTTCAAGGAACTCGGTCTCACCTACCTGCACATCATGCCCTTCTACGACTCGCCCGCCGGCGAAAATGACGGCGGCTACGCCGTGAGCAACTACCGCAAAGTTACCCCCTCCCTCGGCACGATGGAGCAACTCGCCGCCTTGTCGCGCGAGCTGCGCCAGGCGGGCATCAGCCTGGCGGCAGATTTGGTCTTCAACCACACCTCCGACGAACACGAATGGGCGCAAAAAGCCCGCGCCGGCAACGAGGAATTTCAGGATTACTACCGCATCTTCCCCGACCGCAGCCTGCCCGACCTCTACGAGCGGAATCTCAGGGAAATCTTTCCCGACGAACACCCCGGCGCCTTCACCTTCGACCCACAAATGCAAAAGTGGGTCTGGACGACCTTCCACAGTTACCAGTGGGACCTGAACTACGACAACCCCGCCGTCTTCAACCGCATGGTGGAGGAGATGCTCTTCCTCGCCAACCAGGGCGTGGAGGTCATCCGCCTCGACGCGGTCGCCTTCATTTGGAAGGAGATGGGCACCAACTGCGAAAACCTGCCCAAAGCGCACACCCTCATCCAGGCATTCAACGCCGCAGCGCGTATTGCCGCCCCTGCCCTTATCTTCAAATCGGAAGCCATCGTCCACCCCGATGACGTGGTCAAGTACATTGACCCGGGCGAGTGCCAAATCTCCTATAACCCTCTGCTTATGGCGCTGCTCTGGAACTCACTGGCTACGCGAAAAACACGGCTGCTTTCCAAAGCCCTGGCAGAGCGATTCCAAATCCACCCACAAACCGCCTGGGTCAACTACGTCCGCGTGCACGACGACATCGGCTGGACGTTCTCCGATGAAGACGCCGCCGTGCTGGGCATCAACGCGGCAGACCATCGCAACTTTCTCAACGAGTTTTACCGCGGCAGATTCCCCGGCAGTTTTGCGCGCGGTTTGCCCTTTCAGGAAAACCCCAAGACCGGCGATTGCCGCATCAGCGGCACGTGCGCCTCGCTGGCAGGGCTGGAAAAAGCGCTGACTGAGGAGGGAGCGCAGGAGGTCGAATTTGCCATCCGCCGCATCCTGCTCATTCATGGAATCATTCTCACCGCCGGCGGCATTCCCCTGCTCTACCTGGGCGATGAAATCGGCACGCTCAACGATTACGGTTACCTCGAAAACCCCGCCCATCGAAATGACAGCCGCTGGGTGCACCGCCCCAAAGCGGACTGGGACAGGTATGCAAAAAGAAACGACCCCTCCACCATCGAGGGGCGCATCTTTCAGGGATTGCAGGAATTGATTCGGTTACGAAAATCGCACAGCGCTTTTTCGTGCGGTCCGCTCAAGGTGGTTTCGACGGGCAGTGAGCATGTGCTTGGGTTTTTGCGCGAGGATACAGCAGAACGAGTGGCTGTGCTGGCAAACTTTTCGGAGAAGCCGCAAACGATTTCTGCGGAGGCGCTGGGTTTGCCGGAAGAATGGGAACGGTTACACGGCAGGAGCGCGCTGGAGGACGGGGGAGGCTGGAGCGTGGAGCCGCTCGATTTTGTGGCGCTCAGGCACAAGGTCCGAGGGTGAGGCGGGGGAAGGTTACACCTCCCCCACCGTGTGCAGTAATGCCATGTTCGGCGGACGGACAGCGCCAACGGGAAATCCGCAAACCAGCACAACCTGGTCGCCGGGGCGGACGACATCGGAGCGCATGAGGGCGGTATCCACGTAATCGAGCATTTCTTCGAGTGAAGTTGCAAATTGCACCTGCTGAGGGCGCACGCCCCACATGAATGCCATGCGGGTGTAGGTTTTGGGGTCGGGGGTGAATGCCATGATGGGCACGCGCGGTCGGATTTTGGACATGAGCCAGGCGGTGCGCCCCTGGGTGGTGAAGCACGCCACGGCTTTGACGTTTTTGTCGTTTGCCAGCGCCTGGGCGGCGCGCGCCATTGAAGCAGCGTCGCTTTGTTCGAAGCCCTGCACGGTTTGTTCCGTGCCCCATTCGAAGAAGTGCGCCTCCGCTTCGCGGACGATACGATCCATCATTTGAACGGATTCGACGGGATACTTGCCCGATGCGGTTTCGGCGGAGAGCATGACCGCGTCGGTGCCATCGAAGATGGCGTTGGCGACGTCGGAGGCTTCGGCGCGCGTGGGGAGCGGGTTGGTGATCATGGATTCGAGCATTTGGGTGGCGGTGATGACGAGTTTGGCGCGCGCGTTGGCGGTGCGGATGATGTGTTTTTGGAGGGCAGGCACGCGCTCGGGGGGCAGTTCGACGCCGAGGTCGCCGCGCGCCACCATGACGCCGTCCACGTTGTCGAGGATGGCGTCGAGGTTGTCGAGGGCTTCGGGTTTTTCGAGTTTGGCAATGAGCATGGGCATGCGCCCGCCTTTGGAGAAGCGTTCCATGGCGTAGCGCACTTTTTTGACATCGTCCACGCTGCGGACGAAGGAGATGGCAACGGCGTCTATGTCGTGTTCGATGCCAAACGCCAGGTCGGCTTCGTCTTTTTCGGTGAAGCCGGAGATGCGCAGGCGGACGCCGGGCAGGTTGATGCCTTTGTGGGAGGAGAGCGGTCCGCCGACGATGACTTTGGCGGTGAGTTGGTGGCGGTCTTTGACGGAGACGACTTCGAGGGCGAGGCGTCCGTCGTCGAGCAGGAGGCGGTCGGCGGTCCGCACGGAATCGAAGAGTTGGCGGAAGTCCACGGGGATTTTTTTCTCGCCGTTGCCGCTGGGTGTGGTCCCGCTGACGTAGAGGATGACGTGTTCGCCTTCGGTCAGTTGAATGGGGGCGTCCAATTGCCCGACGCGGATTTTGGGTCCCTGGAGATCCTGGAGGATGCCCACCGCTTTGCCCAGCCGGGCAGAAACGCGGCGGATGAGGGCGATGCGTTCGGCATGTTGTTCGTGCGTGCCGTGGGAAAAGTTCATGCGGGCAACGTTCATGCCGGCTTCGATGAGTCCTTCGAGCACTTGTTCACTCTGGCTGGCAGGACCGATGGTGGCGACGATTTTGGCTTTGCGATTCATATGCGTTTCCTGTTCATTAGGCGTTTTCAGTAAAATATCGCGGCATCGAATAACGCGAATTTAAAATACTCACCGCAGGATGATAACACCACATCCGGCGGTGAGTTGCCCAAATTCAGTAGATCACGAAAACCCTGCGTAACTTGCGCTCTCTAGCGCAAATTCGGCGGTAGAGACCGCCAAATACGCGCTTTCGTGAAG
>DAOUBY010000302.1:0-16080 GCA_034432325.1 Anaerolineales bacterium | reverse complement strand
TGACTCTGGATCAGTTAGTAGAGGTTCGAATCCTTTGCCCCCAGCCTGAAATGATGCCCAATGCGTGAAGCATTGGGCATCTGGTTTGTTTTTGGACCTTTGCGATAATAGACTTTATTGCAATACGGTCGGTTCTCTTTTGCATCGAATTTTCACGAATTTCTCGAGGAAAATTCGCCGCATCATCATCACAACTCAAAGACCGGTTTCTCCCTCTCCGTCAAATTGACCACAACCGCGCGGCTGGCGCGGATCAAATTCTCTGGCGTAATCATAATTTCCTCCCCCCACTGACCCGCCCCTGTGCCAAGTATGGCTTCTTTTGTCAGCGAAGCCTCGAGAAAGGAGCGGAATCCTTCGGGCTGCCAGCCAAAGGCGGGGATCGAACCGATGACGTACCCGGTCACCTGCCGGACCGTTTCCGGGTCAGCCATCTTGATATTGCGTGAACCGATTGCCTTCTTGAGATTCCCCGAAACGGCGTTTTGATCCGCGCCCAGCATGACGAGCACACACTCACCTGTCTCCACCACCTGAAAGATGAGCGTCTTCACCGCCTGCCGTTCGGGAATGCCCAGCACGCGGGCAACATTCGCCGCGCCTTTTTCGGTTTCGGGCGAAAAACTTCTCCGTTCGTAGGGAATGCCGTGTTCGTCCAAATACGCGTGAGCAGGGAGGTGAGTCATTTTGAAGTCCGTGAAGCGAGATAGATGCCGAGCAGAATCAGCATGCCGCCGAAGATGGTTGCCGCGGTTGGCGCTTCCTTCAGGATGAAATACGCCAGCACAGCCGAACCGATGGGTTCGCCCAGCGTGGTCACAGCCACAAAAGCGGCGGGCAGATAACGCAGCGCCCAATTATAGGTGGAATGCCCGATCAACTGCGGAACCGCCGCCAGCAGAAAAATCCAACCGTAGGTTTTTGGCACATAACCCAAGGGCGACTGTCCCGCCGCGAGCATAATCAGGATCAGCGCCGCCGCCGCCATGCCATACACAAGGAAAATATACGGCACGAGCGACATCCCCGCGCGCAGTTTCCGCCCGATGATGAGATAGCCCGTCACCGCCCACGCGCCCGCCAGCGCCAGGAAGTTCCCCCACATGGCGCGTCCCTGCAGGATTTGACCCAGTTCCGGGCATTGCACGCCGTTTTGAATGACGCACGCGTCAGACAACCCGATGGCTGCTCCGCCCAAAATTGCCAGCCCCAACCCGACAATTGCCGCCCGCGTCAGCCGCTCGTTGAGCAGCATTGGCGAGAGCAAAGCCACCCATAACGGACCAGTGGATACGAACACCACCGAACTCGCCACCGAGGTATATTCGAGGGACGAAATCCAGGTGGCGAAATGAACGGCAAGGAAAAGCCCCGAAACCACGCCCAGCGTCACCTGACGGCGTGAGAGAGCCGCCAATTCGGCGCGGTGACGCGTCAGCGCCAGGGGCGCCAGCAGGAGCGCGGCAAACGTCAGCCGCAGGGCAGCGATGACGAGCGAAGGCGTCCCGTTTGCCTGGGCGAAGCGGATGAAGATCGAGGCGGTGGAAACAGCCAGAATGGCAATGAGCAGGCTGAAGGGCAGGAGGAGGCGGAGTCGTTGTGGTTGCATCCGCCCATTTTAACCGCATCCTGTTTTGCCTGGAACAAATCTTTTCAGGCGGTTTCCTCCATGCGCGGGGTGCGGCGGTACTCGGCGGGCTTGCCGCCCAGCAGGGCGCTGAGACGGTCTGCCAGTTCTTCGAGGGCGTAGGTATCCGAATGCTGGAGAACGTTTTGGAGTTTGGTGAGGTGTTCGGCGAGTTCCGCCATCTGTGTACGGAACTGGTCGAGGGTCTCGCGGCTGGCGTTCTCGCGCAGACCGTTGGCGGCTTCGTGCGCCTTGTCCACGGCTTGCATGGCGTTGTGAATGTATTCGGTAATCAGATCCCAATCCGTCATGGTTTGCTCCTTTCTGGAAGGAACCTGTTCCATCTTTAGTAGGACTTACGCGTAATCGCCGTTGGTAGGACTTACGCGTAATCGGCGTTCTCTAACGCCAATCACCTGTCCAGCGCGTTGGAGAACGCGCTCTACGCAAAGTTTTGCGTAAGCCCTATTTAGAATATCACACAAGGATATGATGTGCATTAGAGGCGGAATTGAATATTTTTCTTGACACGTCCCCTTTCGGGGGCTACAATTTTTTGCGTCACTATCGTTCCCATCTGCCTGGGGGCAGATCAACTCAACAAAGGAGAGAAACCAATGGCATTTGAACTTCCCAAACTTCCCTACGCGTACGACGCGCTCGAACCCTACATTGATGCACGGACGATGGAAATTCATCACACCAAGCATCATCAGGCATACATCACCAACCTTAATGGCGCAATCGAAAAAGCCCCCGAACTGGCTGGCAAGCCGCTGGAAGATTTGCTGGGCAACCTGAACGCCGTCCCCGAAGCGGTGCGGACGGTGGTGCGCAATCACGGCGGCGGCACCTACAACCACAATCTCTTCTGGGAAATCATGGCGCCCAAGGCGGGCGGAACTCCCAGCGGCGAACTGGCAAAAGCGATTGATTCATCCTTCGGCTCGTTCGAAGCGTTCAAGGATGAGTTCACCAAAGCCGCCATTGGGCGTTTCGGCTCCGGTTGGGCTTGGCTGGTCAAGAAGGGGAGCGGGCTGGCGGTTGTTTCCACCGCCAATCAGGACAACCCGCTCTCCGAAGGCATGACCCCCATTCTCGGCATTGACGTGTGGGAGCATGCCTACTATCTGCTCTACCAGAACCGCCGCCCCGATTACGTCGCCGCCTGGTGGAACGTGGTCAACTGGGATGCCGTCGCCGAAAAGTTCGGCAAATAGCCGTCCCATCGTGACAAAGTGCACCTTGCCCGAAAGTTGAAGCAAGATATAATAAGCCTATCCGTCAATTCACAATCCCAGAAGGAGATGCTCCATGACTCACATAATCACCAGTTTGTGTTTGCGGGACCGCGGCTGTATCGAAGTCTGCCCTGTTGAATGCATCGTCCCTGGCCAGCCGGTTGCCGAGTGGCCCTGGATGTACATTGATCCCGATACCTGCATTGACTGCGGCGCCTGCGTGCCGGAATGCCCCTACGCCGCCATCTTCCCCGAAGATGAAGTTCCCTCGGCGTACACCGCCAAGGGCGGCGAATATATCAGCAACGTCGGTCTCACCGGTCACTACGAAGGCACCAACCATCACGGCAAACAGGTGGTGCTCGATTGTGTCCGTCAACTGTCTGCCGGCGAAGTCGTTGACCTCACCCCGGATATTCAGAAGAACTACGAATTCTTCAAGAGCGGTCCCGGCTACAGCGCCAAAGACGCCGACGACGGTATGTAAACTTCACGCACAAAAAGAGCCAGGTCATTCGCCTGGCTCTTTTTTTATGGGGTCATTGAGGCGTTCAGCAGTTCACGCCCGATTTGCCGCGCATCTCTGGCGCTGCCTCCCTCCAGCGCCACAACCACCGCCAGCGGCGACGCCTGCCAGTTGGGCAGTGTGCCGCCGATAAACCAAGCCACCGCTGATTCCGCTCCCTGCGCCAGGCTGACGTGCGACCAGAAATTTTCCCCATCCCGAACAAAGGACTGCGCCGCCTCCGCCGCCGCCGAAGCCTGACACGCTTCGAACGGCGTTCCCTCCTCCCGAAGCACCACCCAGCCCTCGCGAGGGATGTTGACCGCTATTGCGATGCGCGGCGCAGGGACAGTCCCCCCGCTGCTCAACGCCGCAGAGGCAAGCGCCATCTGCAAAGGGGAGACGTAAAAATCCTGCCCGTCGCTGGCGGAAGATGCAGCGGTCATTCGTACCTGCGGCGTGCGGAAAAACCCGAACGCCTCATACACCGTCTGCCATTGCGCCGGGCTAATGGTGGTTTCTCCGAAGAGCGCACGGGCAAACGGCTGCATGACCGAGTCGGTGGGGTACACACCCAGGGCGGCGCGGTTGATGAGCGGCTTTTCGGGGTCATTCAACAGGTCAGCGGCGGTTTCGCGGAGGCGGTTGGCGTCGAAAGCGGGGTGCGACGCCATGACCAGAATCTCGCCGCTTTGCGCGTTGAGCAGGATGACCGCGCCGCGCCGCCCCCTCATCAACGCGTCGGCGCGGGACTGGAGGGGCAGGTCAATGCTCAGGCGCACGTCCAGCCCGGCGGGCGAAGTGCCGTAGAGCAGGTGATTCAGCCAGATGGTCGAGGCGGGGTTTCCCTCCAAGCCGCGCAGGTAACCGTCCAATGCGGCTTCCAGCCCAGCCTGCCCATAGGTCGGTTCATCGTAACCGACAATGGGGGCAAGGTTGGGGTAAATGTAACGGCGCTTGTACGAGCCGACTTCGCCGCTGGTGATAGTGATGGATGCGTTGGAACGGTCGAGGAGCGCGCCGCGCGGCACGTAGCGTTCCTCAATGACGCGGCGCAGGTTGTCGTCGCGGGCGAGCAATTGCGGGCTGCGGATGACCGCCCACCAACCGGTGGTCAGGGCGGCGGCAAACAGACCGGAGAGGAGAACGCCGTTTAGCGCAAGATAGGGGAAGGCGTTTTCCAGCGGCGCCGGCTCCTCGTCCAGGGGGTTGCTGATGATGAGCAGGATGAGCAGGGCGGCAAAGGAGGTCAGCAGGGAGGAGCCGCCGTAGGAGACGAAGGGAAGCGTCACGCCGGTCAGCGGCAGAAGGCGGATGTTTCCGCCCACGATGAGGATGGCTTGCACGCCGATGTATGCCGAGATGCCGCCGGCGAGCAGTCTGCGAAAAATGCCCGGGGCGCGCAGGGCGGTACGCAAGCCGCGGGTGACAAGAATGCCGAAGAGGGCAAGCAAGCCCAAGGTCCCGAAAAGACCCGTTTGTTCTGCAATGGCGGCGTAGATGAAGTCGGAGATGGCGACGGGGACCAGTCCCGGCGATCCCAGTCCGGGTCCGCGTCCTTCCACGCCGCCGTTGGCAATGGCAATCAGTCCTTGAACCACCTGATAGGAGCCGCCCTGCGGGTCGTTCCAGGGGTTGAGCCAGGTTTCGATGCGGATCTGGACGATGTTGACGAAGTAGTAGCCCGCCGCGCCGACGACAATCAGTGCGAGGATGCTGACGATGGGAATGAATTTGCGGCTGGTGGCAAGGTAGGCGAGGA
The DNA here is from genome assembly GCA_034432325.1 of Anaerolineales bacterium. Taxonomy (GTDB): domain Bacteria; phylum Chloroflexota; class Anaerolineae; order Anaerolineales; family Villigracilaceae; genus Defluviilinea. The sequence continues at coordinate 10,945 of DAOUBY010000302.1, read as the reverse complement.
TGGTGTAGAGCGCGAGGAAAATGGATGCGGTGCCGAGGTCGCGCTGGGCGATGAGGAGCAGGACGACGATGCCGCCCAGGACGATGGTGGGGTAGAGAATGTGGATGGTGCGGAGACGGTAGGGGAGTTTGTCGGCAAAGTAGGCGGCAAGGTAGGCGATGAGTAGAAGCTTGAGCGGTTCGGAAGGCTGGATATAGACGTTGCAGCATCCCAGCCACAGGCGCGGACCAAAGCCCGAGGGGTTGGCGCCAAAGAGCAGGGTGAGGGCGGTGAGCGCCAGACCGCTTCCCAGCAGGACGTATTTGTATCTTCGCAGGAAGCGAAGCGAGCGCAGGCGCAGCCCAGCCAGGAGAAGAAGCAGGCTGATGGCGAGCCACAATGCCTGCCGCGCGCCGAACTCGGCGTCAATGCTCCAGATGGTGAGCACACCCCAGCCAGCCAGGAGGGCGGCGGCAGGGAAGAGGTAGGGGTCGGCTTCGGGGAGGCGTTTTCCGAGGTCGGCGTGGATGCGTGCGGCGAAGCCAGCCCAGAGGAGGAACGCCAGCCAGTGTGTCCAGGGCAGGCTGACGTTCCATGTCCGTTCGCGAACGGCAGGCGCAAGGGTGATGAGAAGGGCGTGCAGAAAAAGGAAGCCCCCGGCGAGTTTCAGCAATCTGCCCTGCAGGTTCTGGTTCATGGGGCAGAAGCGTCACATGTATTTGCCGACGAGCAGGTCCAGTTTTTGAAGCGTGTCGGGGGGGATCACGTCGCGGCGCGTGATCATGGCGGTCGCCAGGGCGTGCCCGCATTCGCATTTGCGTTCGGGTTTGAAGTTGCGGGCAAGGAGGCGCACCGCTTCCTGGGCGAGTTCGGTGTTGCGGTTCAAGGTTTGGATGACCATTTCGACGGTTACCGGCGCCTCGCTGACATGCCAGACGTCGTAGTCTGTGACATGCGCCATGGTGGCGTAGCAGATTTCCGCTTCGCGCGCCAGGAAGGCTTCCGGCGAGGCGGTCATGCCGATGATGGACATGCCCCAGGCGCGGTAGGTGTTGGATTCGGCTTTGGTGGAAAAGCGCGGACCTTCGATGGTGATGAGGCTTCCGCCGCGATGAACGACGCCTCCCGCCGCCCTGACGGCTGCTTCCAACTGCCCGGAGAGGTCTTCACAGAACGGGTCTGCCACTCCCACATGCGCCACAAAGCCCTCGCCAAAGAACGAGCGGGCGCGCTTGTGGGTGTTGTCGTAGATTTGGTTGGGGATGACGATGTGGCCGGGGGCAAACTCTTCCCTGAGGGAGCCGCAGGCGCTGACGCTGATGATGCGCTGGACGCCCAGGGATTTCAAGGCGTAGATGTTGGCGCGGTAGGGTACCTCGCTGGGGGTGAGGTGATGCCCGATGCCGTGGCGGGCAAGGAAGGCAACCCGCATTCCTTCCAGCGTGCCGACAACGATGGGGGCGCTGGGTTTGCCGAAGGGGGTGTTGAGGTTGAGTTCTCTGGCGTCGTCAAGTCCCTGCATGGCGTACAGTCCCGAGCCGCCGATGATTGCCAGGCTTGTTTGTTCGGTCATTGCAGTTCTCCAGTTTGTTTGGTTTGAATGTTCGTTGGGATGGGGTCAATGCGGAGGGAGAAGAAGGCGCCGCCGCATTTGAATTGGTCGCCGGTGATGACAACCGCCGGGACCTTGATGCGGTCCTGGTTGAGAAAGGTGCCGTTGGTCGAGCCGAGGTCTTCCAGCCACCATTGCCCGTGATGGAAGGAAAGGCGGGCGTGGCGGGCAGAGAGGGCTTCGTCTTTGAGGGTGATGTCGCAGTTGGAACTGCGCCCGATGATGATTTCGGATTGGCGGAAGTGATAGTTGATCTCTGCCCCGCTTTCGGGACGGACGCTGACATGAATGCCGGGCGCTTTTTGTGAAAGAATAAAAGCGCTTTGCCCTTTGATGTCCTGCCAGAGCGTTTGTGTAACCCGCCAGAGAAACACGTAGAGAAGGACGGCAAGCCCAATCCGCAGCGCCAGAACGACGATTGCTGTCATTTTTTGGATTTTGTGTCTTTGAGGCTGCCGGTTCGGATGTCTACCGTATCCTGATTGAGGGTGGCGGTTGGGCGTTCGCTGGAATCTGCGTCTTTGAGAGGCAGGGTGTCGTTGAGGTCGAGGCGGGGGGGAGGGGTATCCTGCCCAAAGATGAGCGCAACGCCAGCCAGGGAGATGACATCGCCGGGGTAGAGGACGGTCTGGCTGGTGCGCTGCCCGTTGACGAAGGTGCCGCCGGTGGAGTTCAGGTCGAAGATGACATAGCGCCCGTTGATGGCGCGCAGTTGGGCATGGTTGCGGGAGATGCGCGGGTCGTCAATGACCAAGTGGTTTTCGAGACGGCGCCCCACGTTGATGACCGGCTCTTTGAGGGGGAAAACTTTGACGCCCTCCACAATCAGAAAGGCGTTTTCGGGAAGAGGTTCGGCGCTGGCGGGTGGTTTCTCCGAATCCATGACCATGCCTTTTGTATCCTCCACAGTTTCAACGGTATGGGATGCGATGATTGCAACATCTTTTTCGGAGTAGGTGTCGTCGGTTGTGATGGTGATGATGGGCTGGGTGTCCATTTTCAGCCCCACTTCTTTGACCGCTGCGCTGATGATGTTTTTGAGCGCGCTCATGACACGCGGTGCCTTCCAGCGCTGGTCGGCTGCCGGGGCGACGATGAGGGTGAAGGTGTTGGGCGCAACCGCGCCTTTTTCCTTTTGTTCGACGATGTTTTGCCGCAGCGCCAGCGCCAGTTTTTGAATCAGGCGTTCTTCGCGCGAGACCCCCGGCAGGATGGACAGGATTTGATCCTCGAACAGCGCCTGAAGCCTGGCTTCCAGTTGGTCGAAATTTATGTTCATATCCGGTTCCGCGTGAATTAATTACTGACGTTACGCAGTTGATTCGTGCCGCGACAGTCATGTCGCCTGAAACCGCGAGATACCCTTCGGCAGGCTCAGGGCGAGAATCTCGCGCTACGGCGTAAGATGAATTAATTATAGGTGTTCGGCAGGAAAACTGCAAGCATGGGATTCACGAAAGCGCGTGTTTGGGCAGGTGTTGCCTTGAATGACACCTCACCTTACTTGGCGGCGCGAGACATCATCTTGCATTTCCAAGCGACATGAATGTCGCGCTACGGGAAAAGTACGTAACATCAGCGACACCAATGCGGCGAATTTTCTTTGCGAAATTCGTGAACATTCGATGCGAAAGCAAGCTGAGGCTGATTGCCGATAATGTCCATTAAAATTCGGCTCTTCTGTAACGCGTAGCAGACGTTCTCTAACGTCTGCGCGCGAATTACACATGACCCTGCAATTTTTGCCCGCAATTGGGGCAAACAGCGTCCTTTTGCCCGATGACGAAGCCGCAGCGGGGGCATGTGGCGGGGTGTACGCTGCCGAGCGGAGCGCCGCAGGCAAGACAGGAACCCTCTCCGAGCGGGTTGGCGGTGTTACAGTATTCGCAGACGACGCGCTGAAAGCGCTCGGAAAGTTCCTGCGAAACGCCCAGCGCCGCCGCCGCGCGGTCAATGACGCGCCAGACACGCTCCTGAAGTTGCAGGTTTTCGATGTCCTGGGCGAGGTCGTCCAGCCGCCCCAGCAGGCTGAATGGGTTGCGCAGTGCGGTGAAGGCGGTCTTTCCGAGACTTGCCGCCACGCCGAGCCAGGCTTGTTGACCGATTTCGATCATCACGCCGTCTTCGACTTTTTGAACGGAGACGGTGAGAGCGGTCTGCCCGCCGGAACTTGCGCCGGCGCGGGTGGCGATTTGGATGGCAAGTTTTTCTGCCTTTCCGATGGTTTGCGCCTGCAGGTTGCCGCGGTTGAATTCTGCCATGAGGGCTTGGGCAACATCGCTGGGGGTGATGCTGCCGTGAAAGATTCGGCGTTCCATGTTTTCGATTATAATCCTTTTGTACACGGCGACGATTTGTCGTCGTATTTCATGTATATCCTATTTACGTTATGAAGCGAATTTGGTTTGACGTGTTGGGTTTGCTGGCGGCAGGAGTCCTCGCCGGGGGGGCGATGTTTGGGATGCCCGCGCAGGTTCGGGCGGAGGGCGAAGCGCAGACGTCCGGTCCTGTGGCGACGGTCATTTATTCGGAGCCGATCAACGTGCGCGGCGGTCCGAGTACGGTCTATTATCCGATTGTAGGGCGGGTGTCGCCGGGTGATGTGCTGCCGGCGCTGGGGGTTTCGCCGGGGCGGGAGTGGGTGCAGGTGGCGTTTCCTTCCGCGCCGGGCGGGGTGGGGTGGGTGTATGCGGCGTATGTGACTATTTCGGGCGGGGAGTTGCGGGTGGTGGAGCCGCCGCCGACTCAGACGCCGGTTGCCACCGCCACCGTCAACCCGACCTTTGCCGCGGCGTTCATCTTTCAGCCGACGCCTTCGCGTGTGCCGACCTTCACGCCTCCGCCGCCGCTGGAAATTCCGCAATTTACCGAGACCGTCTCCGGGCGGACTGCCGGGCTGGCGCCCGGTGCGGTGGTGATTGGATTGCTGGTCATTGCCGCCCTGATTTTTTTCATTTCGCTGGTTTTGAGCAGGCAGTAGCCTATGCTGGCGTTTCGAAAATTTATCCTGTTTGCGGCTGTGCTGGGGGGGCTGTTCCTTTTAGGGATTTTTCTGCCGGCAGGGACCATTGCCCAGGCGCAGCAGCCGACCGGCTCAGTGCCGACGGTGACGAGCACTCCCAGCGGTCCGATGGTGAAGGTGGATCCCAGCCTGGATTTTATTTATGTTCACTCGGGACCCGGTTCTTTCGATTATCCGCGCATCGGTGTGCTGCTGGCAAATGAAGAGGCGCCGGCGCTGGGGCGCGCCAGAGACAGACCCGATTGGATTCAAATCCGTTATCCGGGGGTGCCTGGTTCCACAGGCTGGGTGTATGCTTTGTATGTGAATCTTTCGCCCGGCGCTTTTCTTCCGCTGGTGGATGTGCCGCCCACTCCCACGCCCATTTCGACTCCCACCATCAACCCGACTTTGGAAGCCGCGTTTATCGGTCAGCAAACGCCGACGCGCCTGCCGACCTTTACGCCTCCGCCGCCCCTCGAGCTGCCCTCTTTCAATGAGCCATCTGCTGCCGACAACTCCACTGCAGGGGTTCCTGCGGGCTTGTTGATTCTCAGTCTGGCGCTGTTTGGGGCGATGGGGGCAATCATCTCCTACCTGCGCGGCAGGTAGCATGTTGGGCGGAAAATAAAAACTCACTCCAACCGCCGCTGGAGTGAGTTTTTTTGTTCGACAGGGTGAATTAGTTGTTGCAGCTGCAGGAGCCGCCGCATCCGCAGGAACTTTCGGCGGAGTCGTGGCTTCCGCAGGCGCAGGCGCCTTCGCTGTGACCTTTTGCCGAGGGGCTGTCCACCGCGAAGCCGGAGCCGCGGACGGGGTCGTTGACAAAGTCAATGTTTGCGCCGCGCAGGTAGTCAATGGAGACTTCGTCCACCACCACTTTGACGCCGTTCGAGTCGAAGGTAAGGTCCACGTCGCGGATGTTGTTGTCGAGCGCCATGCCGAAGTTCACGCCGCAGCAACCGCCGCCCGCCACATACACGCGCAGGGCGTAGCCTTCCAGTTGGCGCTCTGCGAGGATATTCTTGACTGCATCTGCCGCCGCAGGAGTCAGAGAGATGGTTGGGGTGGTTTCGATGACCGTCTTGAGGTTGAGTTCTTCCAGCATGCTGCTCTCCTTGGATTGAATTGGAGTTATGTTATCAAATTCGTCACCGGGTGTCAACCTCAATATGATGGTTTTGTTAATGCTTGACACAACCCCATCCCACCTGTACAATCCCCCTGCTTTACGGGCGGAAGCCCTAAAAATCATCCTTCGGGAGGAATTACCCCACATGTACGCTATGCAAGGACTTACTCAACTGGAGGCGGTCGCAATTTGGGCTGTGTTTGGCGTTGCCATACTCGGTCTGTTGTATGCGATTTTCCTCCGTTCCCAGATTCTGCACGAAGACAAAGGCACCGAAAAAATGCAGGAAGTCTGGGGAGCAATCAAGGATGGGGCGGACGCTTATTTGCAAAAGCAGCTGCGCTCCATTCTGCCTTTGATTGCCATTCTCACTGTTGCTCTCTTTCTTTCCGTTTACATCGTTCCGCCGACGCCCGAAGCGCTGGAACGCTTCGCGGGCATGCCTGAGAATACGGTGCGTCTGATCATTGGCGTTGCCCGTGCGCTGGCGTTCGTGATGGGCGCCGGCTTTTCGCTGGCGGTCGGTCAGATTGGCATGCGCATGGCAGTGGAAGGCAATGTGCGCGTGGCGTCGGCTTCGCGCAAGTCCTTTGGCGATGCGCTGCGGATTGCCTACCGTGCAGGGACGATCACCGGCATGCTGACCGACGGCTTGGGCTTGCTCGGCGGTACGCTCATCTTCATTGTGCTTGGCATTGCTGCGCCCGACGCTCTGCTTGGGTTCGGTTTTGGCGGCACCCTGCTGGCGCTGTTCATGCGCGTGGGCGGCGGCATCTTCACCAAGGCGGCAGATGTAGGCGCAGACCTGGTTGGGAAGGTGGAGGCAGGTATCCCTGAGGATGATCCGCGCAATCCTGCGGTGGTGGCAGACCTCGTCGGCGATAACGTCGGCGACTGCGCCGGCATGGCGGCGGACATCTTCGAATCCTATGAAGTGACCATCGTTTCGGGCTTGATCCTGGGGCTGGCGCTCTGGCACATCACGGGCCGCCTCGAGTGGATCATCTTCCCGCTCATGGTGCGCGGCATCGGCGTTTTGTCTTCCATCTTTGGCACGTACGCGGTGAAGGGCGGACCGGGCAAGAGCGGCGATGCGATGGCGGCGATCTTCCGCGGCTTTCTCACCTCCGCGGCGATTTCTGCGGCTTTGTTCTTTGGCGCCGGCTACCTGTACATGAAGGACACGATGGCAGATTACGGCGGCTGGTGGCGCGCTCCGATGGCGGTTGCGGTGGGCGTTTTGCTGGCGATTTTGATTGACCGCCTGACGGAATACTTCACCGGCACGCACGCCGCGCCGGTCAATGACATCAAGAAGGCGGCGGATACCGGTCCTGCCACGTTGATTTTGCAGGGCGTATCGGTCGGGTTCGAATCGTCGGTCTGGTCTGTGGTGGTGCTGGCGCTGACGATTGTCGCTTCCATTTTCATCTTCGGAACCATTCCCGGCATCGAAGGCGCGGATCGCGCCACGTTCATCCTTTACGGCGTGGCAATGACCGGCATCGGTATGCTCACCCTGACGGGCAACAACGTGGCGATGGACTCTTTCGGTCCCATTGCGGATAACGCCAACGGCATCGGCGAAATGTCCTGGTCTGGTAAAACCGACAAGGCGACGAAGGACGCTCAGCAGATCATGGCGGACCTCGATGCGGTGGGGAACACCACCAAAGCCATCACCAAGGGTGTTGCCATTGGCTCGGCGGTGATTGCGGCGGTCTCGCTCTTCGGCTCGTTCCTTGTGGACGTTTCCCGCGCGCAGACGACGCTGGGCGTGCCGCTGGCGCAGCAGATTCAGTCCATCGGCATCCGCGTGGACATTCCGCAGGTGTTCGTGGGCATGCTGTTGGGCGGCGCGCTGCCCTGGCTGTTCTCTTCCTTTGCCATTCAGGCAGTCAGCCGCGCGGCTTCGTTGATTGTGATGGAAGTCCGCCGTCAGTTCAAACTGGGCGTGCTGGAAGGCAAGGTCAAGCCCGATTACGCTCAGGCAGTTTCCATCTCCACTGCTGCGGCGCAGAAGGAACTGGTCTCGCTGGCTTTGCTGGGCATCATTACGCCAATCTTCGTCGGCTTGACGCTGAAGGTGGAGGCGCTCGGCGGCTTCCTGGCGGGCATCATCGTTTCTGGGCAGTTGCTGGCAGTGTTCCTCAACAACTCCGGCGGCGCCTGGGATAACGCCAAGAAACTGATCGAAGACGAGCCGAAAGACCCGGCGAAGAACCTGGGCAAAGGCTCGGAGCGTCACAAGGCTGGCGTGGTCGGCGATACGGTCGGCGATCCGTTCAAGGATACGGCTGGTCCCGCGCTCAACCCGATGATCAAGGTAGTGAACCTGGTGGCGGTCATCATTGCGCCGATTGTGGTGCAGTACGAAAAGGTCAGCGGCGGCGCGCTGGCTGCCATTTGGGCGGTTGCGCTGGTTTTGCTTGGCGTGCTGGGCTGGGCGGTTTCTCAATCGAAGAAACCGGCTCCCTCCATGAGCGCGGCGGTTGAATCCAAACCGGCGGTCAAGCCTGCGGCGAAGAGCAAAAAGAAGAAAGCGGTTTCCTGAGTTCGTAAGAAAGTAAAGAGCCTGTCCAACGGACAGGCTCTTTACTTTTCAAGAGGTGTATTTCTTCTGCCACTCGAACAACTTGTTCAACGCCTCGATGGGCGAGAGGCTGTTCACGTCAATTCGCCTCAATTCTTCCAGCAGCGGGCTGGTCTCCGGGAACAGCGCGGCTTGCTGCGCCGCATGCGGGTTGATGCGCATCGCCCGCCCGGAGGACTTCTCCAACTCCGCCATGATTTCGTTGGCGCGCTGAATGACCGGCGCAGGCAGTCCTGCCAGCTGCGCCACGTGAATGCCGTACGACTTGTCCGCGCCGCCGGGCACGATCTTGTGCAGGAACACCACCTTGCCGTCCGCTTCGCTGACCGCCACGTTGTAATTCCGCACGCCAGGCAGTAACTCAGCCAGTTGCGTCAACTCGTGATAATGTGTGGCGAACAAAGTCTTTGCGCGCAAATGCGGATGATTGTGAATGAACTCGATCATTCCCCAGGCAATCGAAAGCCCGTCGTAGGTGGAAGTGCCGCGCCCGATCTCATCCAGAATCAACAGCGAACGCGGCGTGGCGTGATGCAAAATATTGGCGGCTTCGATCATCTCCACCATGAACGTGGACTGCCCGGCGTGAATCTCGTCCTGCGCGCCGATGCGGGTGAAGATGCGGTCCACCAGCCCGATGCGCGCCGACGCCGCCGGCACAAACGAGCCAATCTGCGCCATCAGCACGATCAGCGCCGTCTGCCGCAGATAGGTGGATTTGCCCGACATGTTCGGTCCCGTAATGACGCGCACGATCTCGCCCTTTTCGAAGATGACATCGTTGGGGATGTAGCGCTCGCCTTTCAACGTCTGCTCGACAACGGGATGCCTGCCCTCATGGATTTCCAATTCGCTTCCTTCATGGACCTGGGGCTTGCAGTAGCCTCCCAAAGCCGCCGCCTCCGCCAAAGCGGACAGCACGTCCAGTTCCGCCAATGCCCGCGCCGTCTCCAGCATCTTGAACGCAGAGCGGGACAACTCCGCGCAAACCTCCTTGAACAGCCGCAGTTCGATTTCGTGGATGCGCTCCTCGGCGTTCAGCACGAGCGTTTCGTACTCCTTCATCTCCGGCGTGATGAACCGTTCTGCGTTGACCAGCGTCTGCTTGCGGATGTAATGGGAGGGCGCTTTGTCTGCCGCGCCGCGCGAGATTTCGATGTAGTAACCGAAGACTTTGTTGTAACCGACCTTGAGCGTTTTGATGCCCGTCTTCTCGCGTTCGACGGCTTCCAGGCTGGCGATCCAGTCGCGGGCGTGTTTCGAGGCGGCGATGACCGAGTCCAGTTCTTCGGAATATCCCGCGCGGATGATGCCGATGGTCTGCAGTGTGGCTGGCGGGTCGTCGTCAATGGCGGAGCGCAAAAGCGCAAGTTCCTCGGCGCACACCGACCACTGATTGCTGATGACTGATGACTGTTCCCCAATTACTTCTTTCACTTCGGGCAGCCGTCCCAGCGTATCGCGCATCGCCGCCAAATCCCTGGGCTGCGCCTGCCCTGCCATCACGCGGTTGACCAGCCTCTCCAGGTCTGCCAGCGGTTTCAGCACGTTGCGAATCTCGGCGCGCTTCATGCCGTCGTCGAAGAAATACTGAACGCCGTCCTGCCTGCGCCGAATCTTTTCCACGCTGAGCAAAGGCTGGCTGATCCATTGATGCATCAGCCGCTTGCCCATTGGCGTGACGGTGCGGTCGAGCGCGCCAAGCAGGGAGCCCTTCCGTTCGCCGCGCAGGGTTTCCTCCAGTTCGAGGTTGCGGCGCGTGGAGGCGTCGAGCGTCATGAACTCGTGGATGCTGTAGGAGCGCAGGCTGGTGAGCAGTTTCAGCGAGTCGGGCTGGGTCTCTTTGAGGTATTGCAGGATTGCCCCCGCCGCGCGAACGGCAAGACTGTGATCTTTGAGTCCAAACCCTTCCAGCGTGGAGGCGTTGAAGTGATTCAGCAGGGTTTCCTCGCATTTGCCGGGTTCGAATTTCCAGACGGGGTAGGGGGTGATGTGCGCCCCTCCCTCGCCCCTTCGCCCTTCTCCCTCGGAGAGAGGGGTGGGGGTGAGGGACTGGTTCTCAGGCAGAATGATTTCCGCAGGATGCAGGCGCGTCAATTCGGCGCGCAATGCCTCGAGCGGCAGTTCGGTGACGGCAAACTCTCCGGTGGTGATGTCGGCATAGGAAACAGAAGCAGTTTTCTCGTCCAGGACAACCGAGGCGAGGTAGTTGTTCGAATCGCCGGGCAGGAGGCCAGGCTCGGTCACCGTCCCCGGCGTCACCACCCGCACCACTTTGCGCGGGACGAGTCCTTTGATTGGGGTGTCGCCCATTTGCTCGCAGATGGCGACATGGTAGCCTTTTTCAATGAGGCGCGCCAGATAGTTATCCACGGCGTGATACGGGATGCCCGCCAGCGGCACCCTCACGCCCTTGCCGACGGGACGCGAGGTGAGGACGATGTCGAGTTCGCGCGCGGTAATTTCGGCGTCTTCGTCGAAGGTTTCGTAGAAATCGCCGAGGCGAAAGAACAGGATGGTGTTGGGATATTGACGTTTGATTTCGAGGTATTGCTGTCGGCTGGGGGTGATGTCTTCTTGGGGCATGGGTTGATTTTATGAGCAAGGTGGGAATCGGGCAAGGTTGAC
>DAOUBY010000301.1:0-6068 GCA_034432325.1 Anaerolineales bacterium | reverse complement strand
GACGCCTACCGGGAATTGCAAGCCAAAGCGTTCGCCATCGCCGCCACCGACCCGGAAATCCTGTACGTGTACACCATGCGGAAAAATATGGCAGGCAAAATCTACTTCATCCTCGACGCCGGTCACGACCCCGGCGCATCGCCCGAAGAATACCAGCCGGTGGGAATCGGCGCCGCCTATGAAAGCCCAAGCCGGTTCCTGCTCGAAAACTTCGACACCCTGCGCGCGCCCACCGCGGAAACAGAGTTTTACACCGATGAATTCGGCACCTACCTGACCGCCTACGCCCCCTTCTACCGCTCAGACGGGCAATTGGAAGGCATCGTCGGCGTGGATATTCTGGCGCAGGACATCCTGGCGCAGCAGCAGCAATTTTTCCGCACCTTTCTGCTTTTGTTCCTGGCATCTGCCGCCGGCGCCGCCGCGCTGGGCTGGCTGATTGGCACACAAATCGGCACGCCTGTGCTGCAACTTGCCGAAGCCGCCTCCAGCGTTCGAGAAACAGGCAAACGGCTGGAACTGCGAACCTCCATCCCTGAACTCAAGCGGGTCATCGAAAGTTTCAACGACCTGCTCGCTGTTCAGCAGGCAGACGAGGAACAACTTCGGCGTCAAGCCGCCAGTTTGAACGAACAAAACGAAGAAATCCAACAGACGGTTGACCTGCTCGAAAAACGCGCCAGCCAGCTCGAAATCATTTCAGAGATCGTCAAAGCCGCAACCTCCCTTGAAAGCCTGCAAAGCCTGCTTCCGCGCATCACAACCGCCATCAGCGAGCGGTTGGGATACTACCACGTCGGCATCTTCCTCCTGGACGACAACAATGAGTATGCCATCCTGCGCGCCGCCAACAGCCCCGGCGGACAGCGCATGCTCGCCCGCGGACACAAACTCAAGGTCGGGCAGACCGGTATCGTCGGCTACGTCTCAGCCCTCGGCGTCCCCCGCATCGCCCTGGACGTGGGAGCGGATGCGGTGTACTTCGACAACCCCGACCTCCCCGACACCCGCTCCGAAATTGCGCTGCCACTCATCATCGGCGGACAAATCATCGGCGTCCTGGACGTACAAAGCGTTCAGCCCAACGCCTTCCAGCCGGCAGACGTCCGCGTGCTGACCACCCTTGCCGACCAGATTGCCGTGGCAATTCAAAACGCCCGCTCCTTTGAATCCATGCAGGAACTGCTGGAAAAAGCCCAAAGAACCTCCTCCTACCTGCAGGATGCCTGGCTTATCTTGCAGGGCGAAAACACAAAAACCGCCTACAAAGCAACCGAAGAAGGAGTTGAACCCCTTCCCCGCCCGCGGATGAGCATCCATAACCGCAAAGCGCTGACAGAAAAGCAGACAGTGGCAGAAAGCGGCGTAAATGCCGCGCTCGCCGTACCCATCCGCTTGCGCGGCGAAGTCATCGGCGTGCTGGAAATTCACACCCGCAATGAACACGAATGGGATGAAGACGAGATAGACATTGCCGAAGCGGTGGCGGAACGCCTGTCGCTGGCTCTCGAAACTTCGCTGCTGCTCAAATCCACCCGCCGCCGCGCTGAACTCGAACGCATCACCACCGACATCACCAGTAGAATCACCGCCACCACTCAGATTGACGCCATTCTGCGCACCGCCGTTGAAGAGCTCAGCCACGCCCTGGGCGGCTCGGAAGTGCTGGTGCAACTTCATGCGGAAACAATGGGAAGCAAAAATGATCAGTAGTCCATTCCGCTTCGACCCCAACCTTACGAACGAAGAACGCAACGCCCTGCGCATCATCCTGATTGGCTTGCCCGCCTCCATCGTCGCCGCATCCGTTTACCTGATGCTGGGGCTGCAAACAGGCAACTGGCAGCTCTACGCCTGGAGCGCCGACATCTGGCTCCTGGCGCTGACGGTTCTTGTCAGCCTCTTCCTGCTGCGCCGGCGGCAACTTGCCGCTGCCATCTGGCTCATTTTGTCTGCCATTCAAGTAACCTTCATTGCCGCCGTTGTTCTCATCCAGGGCATTGGGCTGCTCCTTGGCATCAGCATCCTGGCTCTCACCGCCATCATCGCCGGGCAAACGCTTCCGCCCAGGCAGGTCACGCAGGCGGTCATACTTGGAATCGCCGGTGGAATTGCCGCCATCCTGGTTGAAGTCTTCCCGCCTGCCTTCCGCCTGCCTCCGCCGCCCCTCATCCGTTTCTTCCTGCCCGGCATATTGATCGCGGTTATCCTGCTGCTTGGGCATGTCACCGCTCAGCAATTCCGCAACTACTCCCTGCGCGCCAAATTAATCATCATCTTCGTCACCCTTGTGCTGAGTACAGTTGGTGTCGGGGCGTTCCTCACCACCAACACCCTGCGCGCCACTCTGACGCGCGTCATCGGCGGGCAGCTTTCCGCGCTGGCAAATTCAAAAGCGCTGGAAATCGGTCAAACGCTGGGGCGCGAGGAAGACATCCTCGAATCGCTGACGTTGAACCCGCTCGTCCTTCAAACCGCTTCCTCTGCCAGCGCGCAAAAACCGCTGAACGATGAAGAAATCGCCCGCCTCGACCAACAATGGCGCGCTGCCGACGCCGCCCGCAACGACGCCGATCCCCTCGTCAGCAGCATCCTGAACACTCCCCTCAGCAAAGAACTCCGCCAATTCCAGGAGGAATTCCCCAACCACGTCGAAATATTCCTCACCGACCGCCAGGGATTGATCATTGCCGCCGCGAACCGCGCAACCGATTACTACCAGGGAGACGAAACCTGGTGGCGCACCGCCTACGAGAAAGGCGGCTACATTGGTCAACCGGAATATGAAGAAGGCAGCAACGCGCTCGGCATTATCATGGCGGTTCGCGTCCAGCCGCCGGGATATACGGAGCCAATCGGCGTTCTCCGCACCACGCTCGACCTGGCCATCTTCACCAACATCCTGAAATCCGGTTTGTTCGGTCAAAGCGGACACACCGACATCTACCTCCCCAACGGGCAGGAAATCTTCCTCCGTCTCAAAAAAGACGGCACCTACGAAGCCACCCTGAAGACCGTTGCATCGCTGAACATCAACGAACTCCTGCAATCCACCGAACCCTACCGCGAAACCTTCCACGATGAAACCCCCATCCTTGCAAGTCATGCCCCCGTCGCCGACATCGGCAAGACCAGCGAGGAAAACATCTTCATCACAGACCTCAACTGGTATGCTGTTTCCATTCAGAATCAAGCCGAGGCGTTCCAGCCGATTCAAATTCAAACACGCAACATTGCACTGCTCGCCATTCTGATTTCACTGGCGGCAACACTGGCGGCAGCCGGATTCGCCCAGGTGCTCGCCGGGCCCCTCACACGGCTCAAACAGGTTGCAGAAAAAATCGCCGAAGGCGACACTGCCATCCGCGCAAACATTGAAAGCGGCGACGAAACCGGCGCCCTGGCAGTCGCCTTCAACCGCATGACATCCCAACTCCGCGACCTGATCAGCGGGCTCGAACAACGCGTCAGCGAACGAACTCTGGACCTGAAAAACGCCGTGCTGGTCAGCGAAAAGCGCGCCCGCGACCTGCAATCCATCAGCGACATCTCCCGCCTCATCTCCAGTGAACAGCGGCTCGACGTGCTGCTGCCTCTCGTGACCCGCCTCATCAGCGAGCGCTTCGGCTTCTACCACGTCGGCATCTTCTTTGTGGATGAGACCCGCCGCTTCGCCATCCTGCAAGCCGCCAACAGCGCAGGCGGGCAAAAGATGCTCGCCCGCGGACACCGTCTCGAAGCCGGCGCAGGGCTGGTGGGCACCGTCCTCCAGACCGGAAAACCCCGCATCGCCCTCGACGTGGGAGCGGATGCCGTTTTCTTCAACAACCCCGACCTCCCCAACACCCGCTCCGAAATGGCGCTCCCCCTCAACTACCGCGGCGAGACCATTGGCGTCCTCGACGTGCAAAGCGACCAGCCCGCCGCCTTCACAGAAAACGACGCCAACACCCTCAGCATCCTCGCCGACCAGGTTGCCATCGCCATCGAAAACGCCCGTCTCTTCGGGCAAATGCAGCAGGCGCGCGAAGAAGCCGAGGCGTTGTACACCCAAATCCAAAGCCGGGAATGGAGCGCATTTATCCGCCAGGAGGAAAGGATTGGTTATCACCAAACCGCCAGCGGAAGTCAGCGGCTGACCAAACCAGTAATGTCCGAAGAAATCCGCAAGGCGCTCAAACAGGGACGTGTAGTAGTTGTGGATGGCGACGACATGCGCGCCCAGCCCTCCCTTGCCGTTCCCGTCAAACTGCGCGGACAAACCATCGGCGTACTCAACATCAAAGCCCCTCTGCCCAACCGCCGCTGGAATCAGGACGAAATCAACCTCGCTCAGGCAGTTTCAGACCGCCTGGCGCTCGCCCTCGATAACGCCCGCCTCCTGCTGGAATCGCAGCGCCGCGCCGCCAAAGAGGCAAAAATCGGCGAAGTCTCCGCCAAAATCGGCGCATCCATCAACATGCGCAACGTGCTGCAGACCGCCGTCGAAGAACTGGGGCGCGCCCTGCCAGGCTCTGAAGTCATCATCCAATTCGGCGACACAGACGGAGAGAGTATCGCATGACCAACGCAGTGAAATCCGCAGGCGGTTCTCCGCAGTCATCCATTCGCAACAGGCTGGTTCGAGGCAGCATCCTCATCGTGTTTCTGGCGCTTGGCATCATGGGCGCCTTCGTATTCATCCGCACGCGGCAGACCAACTCCGCCCTGATTTCACGCCTCGACGCCGCCACACGCAGTGAAGCCGAAACCCTGCTCGCCATTACCATCGACCGGCAGACAGACACCTTATCGAACTTTTTCGCTTCGCTGGAGACAGGCATTCTCTCGTTGAGGGAATACGACCAGAACCTTCTGCGCAACCGGCAGGCTTTCGAAACAGGCACATTTTGGGACGCCGCTCAAGCGCTTGCCCGCAACGACAAAGGCAGTTGGGATAACCCCAACACAGAACCCGGCTCCGTATTTATCCCCGCCGCAGCCGACCTCTCCGCCTCCATGACCGCGGACCTGAACATCATCCGCCACATGGACCTGATTGCCCCCTCCATGCTCGAAACCAACCCCGATGTCATTGCCGTGTACTTTGGCGGCTCCTCCGGCTATACCGTCTACTACCCCAACATAGACCTTGCCGGCATCGTCCCGCCCGATTTCGACGTCACCGGCAGACCCTGGTACCTGGCAGCCGCGCCAGAAGCGAACCCGGGCAAAGGGGCGGTCTGGTCGGAACCGTATCTGGACGCGGCGCTCAACGGAATCGTCATCACCAACAGCGCGCCAGTCTACGACGCCGCTGACAGACTGGCTGGCGTCGTTGCGCAGGACATTCAACTATCCAAAATTTCCGAAATCGTCGGCAACATCAGCGTGGGAGAAAGCGGCTACGCCTTTCTCATTGACCGCGACGGACGGCTGATTGCCATGCCCGAGGCAGGCTATGCAGATCTGAACATCAGCCCAAACATGTTACCCCTGGGCGGCAAACTCACTGCCACCAATCTCGGAAGCACCGCCAGACAACTCTCACCCGTGCTCGCCGAAATGACCGCCGGCAGCAGCGGCTTTACAGAACTCAGCCTGAATGGAATCAACCGCTTCATCGTCTACCGCCCGATCCAGCGCGCCGGCTTCAGCCTGGCAATCATCGTGCCGGCCGATGAAATGCTCGCCAAAGCGCTCGAAGCCCGCCGGCAGCTCGAACGCGAAAACCTCAACGCGCTGGGCATCAGCCTCTTCGTTGTACTGGGCATCTTCGGGCTCACCCTGCTCGCCACCCGCAACTTCAGCAACAGCCTGACAGCCCCCCTGCTCTCGCTCACCCGCACCGCCGAAGAAATGGCAAAAGGCAACCTGGAAGTACGCGCAAACATCGGCGAGCAAAACGAAATCGGCACCCTTGCCTCCACCCTCAACTCCATGGCGGCGGAACTCAAAGCCTCCATCGACTCGCTCGAAATGCGCGTTGCCGAACGCACCCGCGAAGTCGAACAACGCGGACGCGAACTGGAAGCGGCAAACGCCCAACTTCACCGCCGCGCGGCGCAATTCGAGGCGATGGCTCAGGT
>DAOUBY010000300.1:0-9886 GCA_034432325.1 Anaerolineales bacterium | reverse complement strand
AAGCCGCGCGCAAAGCAGGGCGAAAACATCCTGTTTATCCTGTCTATCCTGTTAAACAAAGCGGCGCAAGCGATAATGAGAAAGCCATACAAATTGGAGAGGATGGCTAAACTTTGCGCTTTTTCTTCGTGGTCTTCGTGTATTTTGTGGTGAAAAATGGTCTTCCCGTTAAAAACGGTAGAACCAACAAAAAAACGGCACCCGCAGCGTGCGGATGCCGTTTTGAAAGCAGGGAACAGACCTTACCGAATGGCTTGTTCGGTTGCGGCGTCGAAGATGTGGAAGTTATTCATATCGAACGCCACCTGCGCCTGTTGACCGATGCGCAATTTCGAGCGCGGATCCACGCGGGCGACGAACGTGTTCCTCCCGCTGACGAGGTAGAGGAAGATTTCGTTGCCCATCAGTTCGGTCACATCCACCTTGACATTGACCTTTTCAACGTCAATGTTCGGCGGGATGAAATCCACATCGTGGACGTTTTCGGGGCGGATGCCAAAGATGATGTCCTTGCCCACGTGCGCTTCATAGGGCTGGGAGCGGCTGGGCGGAATTGCCACCGCAAAATCGCCCGTATCTACCAACAGTTTGCCGTCCTGTTTGCGCAGTTTGCCGGGGAAGAAGTTCATGGCGGGCGAGCCGATAAACCCGGCAACGAACAGATTGTTCGGCTTGTCGTACAGATTTTGCGGCGTATCCAACTGCTGCAAGATGCCCTTGTTGATGACCGCGATGCGCGTCGCCATCGTCATCGCTTCGGTCTGGTCGTGAGTCACGTAAATGAACGTGGTCTGCAGGCGCTGATGCAGTTTGCTGATTTCGGCGCGCATTGCCACGCGCAGTTTGGCGTCCAGGTTCGAGAGCGGCTCATCGAACAGGAAGACCTTCGGCTCGCGCACGATGGCGCGTCCCACCGCCACACGCTGACGCTGACCGCCCGACAACTGACGCGGCTTGCGATCCAAAAAATCGCGGATGCCGAGAATATCCGCCGCTTCATACACGCGGCGGCGAATCTCGTCTTTCGGCACCTTGCGCAGTTTCAAGCCGAACGCCATGTTGTCATACACCGACAGATGGGGATACAACGCGTAGGATTGGAAGACCATGGCAATGTCACGATCTTTGGGCGCAACATCGTTCACAACCCGGTCGCCAATCAAAATCTCGCCTTCGCTGATTTCTTCCAAGCCCGCCAGACAGCGCAGAGCGGTCGTCTTGCCGCACCCCGAAGGACCGACAAGCACCAGAAATTCCTTGTCGCCAACTTCGATGTTAAGGTTGTTGACGGCAATCACGTCTCCAAAGCGCTTGTAGACGTTTCTGAACGTAACACTAGCCATGGGTCATTCCTCCGTTTCGTGAGAGTATAGTGACCGCATTATACTCCCGTCTATGTGTTCCAGGAGTGAATTTGGGCAGACGACAACCCGCCTCCGACTCCGCCCGCGCCTGCTCCGCCTTTCATGACCTTTTCTCCCCCTGGGCTTTCAGCGGTTTACCAGCCACACCCCAAAGAGAATGACCCCGCCCCCCAGCAGAGAGACGAGCGTCACCGCTTCGCCCAACACAAAGAACGCCGCCACCACCGCCACCAGCGGTTCGATGTACAAAAACACCCCGGTCTGCGCGGCGGAGAGCGCCTGCAGCGCATCGTACCAGGCGATGTATGCCAGCCCTGAGCAAAACACGCCGAGAAAAGCGACGCCCAGCCAGCCGTTGAAGGTCAGCCGGCTCACTTCGGCGATGTTCGACCCGGCAAAGAACAGAATGGTGGTGAACAGCCAGCCGAGCGTCATCACATAAAACATCATCAAGCCGGCCGGGTGCGATTTCAGCCCGCGCCGTGAAAGGACGGAGAACACCGCCCAGTTCACCGCGCTGACCAGAATCAGCCTGTCGCCGGGCGCGCCAAACCTGCCCACCGAAATGGAGGCAAAGTCGCCTTTGGAGACGACCAGCAGAACCCCGGCAAAGGCGAGGAAAATGCCCAGGGATTTGAGCCAGCCCAATTTTTCCTTGAGAATGACGCGTCCGAGAAGCGCCATGAAGACCGGCGTAGTGGCGACAATCCAGGCGGTGGTGCCGGCTTCGGAGGTCTGCAGTCCGTTCGATTGAAGCCACTGATGGAACGTAATGCCCAAAAATCCGAGCAGGGCAAAATATGCCCATTCGCCTTTGTTGGGAAGGGCAAACTGTCTGCGCATGGCGACCGCCGCGCCGAGGATGAACACGCCCATCGAAAATCGAAGCCATACCACGGTCACGGGAGAAACGTCCTGCAGGGCAACTTTGGTGGCGATGAACGACGCCCCCCAAACGACGACGGCAAAGAGCGCTTCCAGATAGGGGAGGGTTTTGGGTTTTGTCACGGGTTTGTCTCCTGAACAATCGGCACATTATAAATCCATGCCCGCTTTTTTGACTTTCGTATTCGTTTGTTGTACACTGAGGTTGTTGTTTCGGCGGTTGGCTCAGCGGTTTTCGAGAGAGGAGAGAGAATGGCGAGTGTTTCTCGTGATTTGACGATTGAACTTTCGGTGGAGGGCGGCGACGCGGGGGAGTTGGATGATCTGACGCGCGAGTTGAAAATGGAAATCGAAGCCCTCGGTGTGGAAGCGGTGAAAAGCGTGTCCGCCGGGAGCGCCCCAGCCGGAACAAAATCGGCGGATTGGGCGATGATCGGGCAGCTGGCTGTCACACTTGCGCCATCGGTGATTCCGCCCCTGATTGATTTGTTGAAATCATGGGTGGAGCGCAAACCGTCCACGCCGGTGAAAATCCGCCTCAAGGCTGGGAAGAAGACGGCTCAAATCGAATATGACCCAACAAAGACCAATGCCAAAGACCTGGAACTTCTGGTCAAATCGTTGACCAGATCCATGAAGAAATGATTTTATGAAGTACGCTCTGGTCATTGGCAACAACAAATACAACGATTCCAAACTGGCGCAATTACAAACTCCTCAGGCAGATGCGCAGGCGCTGGCAAGAGTGTTGAAGTCGAAGCGCATCGGCGGCTTCGACGAAGTTGTTTTGCTGAACAATCAGACGGATGCGCAGATCCGCCGCGCCATCAGCGCCTTCCTGGCGAACAAGAAACCGGACGACCTGGTTTTGATCTATTTTTCCGGCCATGGCGTTTTGGATGGGCGCGGTAATTTGTTTCTGGCGCTCAAAAACACCGATGTCGGCGCTTTGAACGCCACTGCCATTTCATCTTCCTTCCTTTCCTACGAAATGGATAATTGCCGCTCCCGCCGGCAAATTCTGATTCTGGATTGCTGTCACAGCGGCGCTTTCGCGCGCGGAGCAAAAGCGGGAGCGCAGAAAGCAGTCACCGAATCCACCTTTGAAGGAAGCGGTTCAGGAAGGGTGGTGCTGACCGCCTCCGACGCCACGCAATTTGCCTTCGAAGGGAACCAGGTCATTCCTCAGGCGGAAACGAAATATTCCGTGTTCACCCACTTTCTTCTCGAAGGGCTGAAAACCGGCAAGGCTGACCGCAACCGGGATGGGCAAATATCCCTGGATGAATGGTATGACTACTGCTATGCCGGCGTGACGGCAGAAACGCCCGGGCAGGTTCCGCATAAATGGTCCTACCATCAACAAGGGGAAATCATCATTGCCCAAAATCCTTTCCCTCCCCAGCCGCCGGAACCTTCTGATGTACGCGCCATGCTGGATCAGAAACAACTGGAGTTTCAACAGCATGGTCTGTTATTGGACAGGGATGAACTCAAAGTCCTTGCAAGCGAACTCAAGCGGGCAAAACTGGAACTGCTGGAAACCGACAAACGGCTGATTCTACTTTCGGCGGCTGCCCATGATGAGGGGCAAAACTGGCTCGGCATGTGCGGCAAACCTGCTTTGGAATGGGTGCGCCAGGCGTATCGAAGCCGTAAACTTCCGCTGAAGGCGCGTTTGGGAGCCGTTCGGCTTTTGGGGCAGGAGGGTGACGAACAGACATTCCCAGAGTTGCTGAGCATGGTCGGGCGAAATTCATCGCCGGATGAGGTGGAGATGGGGCTGGATTTCCTGGCGCATTTCATATACCGTTCGCCGGTGACGCCTGCCTTGCCCTGGAAACTTCGGCGGCTCCTTTTCCCTCGCCTGATTCGGATTGCTTCCGCCGAAACCGCGCACATGCGCGCGCGCCTCAACCGCGGAATTATGCTCCTTGTGCCGATTTGTTTTGCCATGCTTTTCGGCGCCCTCGCCACCACCGATTCAGGGCTGGACCTTTTATCTGACCTGCCGACCTGGTTGATCTTTTCCGCTTCGGGCATTGTGCTGGGGCTGTCTTTTGCATGGATCACCACAACGCTGGCAGTCATGCGAGGGTTTTTACCCGCACCTGTGATGAAACCCATGGCGTTCCTTGCGGCAAGCCTTGCCGGAACGGTTTTATTTACGTTTCTCACGGGGTTCGAAGACGTATGGATTGCCAGTGCGGCGTCAGGCGTTTTGCTTGCCGGGACGCATTTGTTGTTCATTTGGAAGCGTCAGCGGGCGTGGGTGTACCTGCCGCTGCCGCTTGCGGTTACGACAGGCGTCCTTGTCTATGGCTTTTCGGCAAGCGCAGAACTCGCCGGCAAAATCGGCGAGGCATTATCCGCCGCCTTGTTTGCCGGCGGGTATGCGTACCTGGCAGCAACGGTCACTCAATTGCGAAACGCTCACAACTGATGAATGCAATCCCTGAAGGCTTTGGCATAGGTTTTCTTCATCACCTGCTGCTGTTGTTTCAGGCATTTTCGGAAAGCCTTCAGGTTCGAGTCGGTGCTGCCGGGTGGAGTTTCCTCCTCGATTGGCACAACCACAACATTGGCGGCGTTGCCATCCTTGGGAAGCCATACTGCAATCCCATTGCCTTCTTTGGGCATATAAACCAGGGCAATTCCATCGTTGATTTCCACATCCTCCGGTTCGAAGAGAATTTCCCAGTCTATGATTTCGCCGGCGTCGCCATCGCTAATGTCCACTTGCGGCTCGGCTTGCAGTTCATCCGGCAGGATGGCAACCTTCACCTTGCTGGCATTGTTATTTTGAGGGTCTGCGAACGCCTGCCGCACCGCAGTAAAGGCGGGAGGTTCTTCGTCGGCGGCGGGTCGAACGACCCTGATGGTAAATTCGACGGTGGTCAACGCGTCCACGTCGCCGGCTATCTGCTGTAACAGGGTTGCCAGTTCCTGAGGCGACTCATGGATTTTTGCGGTAAATTTCAATTCCTTTGCGTTATTGTTTCCGTTGGACATGAGATTCTCCTTTGGCGGGTTCTCTATTTCAAAATTTTCTCGAGCGCTTTCACGGCATTGACGCGCCCAAAGCCATATTGAGGGTGGTATGCGGCTCCGCTTGAGGGAGGCTTCTCTGCGGTGGATGTGAGAGCGTCTCTGATTTCCGAAATATCGAGGATTTTAGAAGGGGTTTTCCAATCGCGCGCCGCCTGAAACATCAGAGCGATCAACCCGCTGACATGCGGCGCCGCCATGCTCGTCCCCGATTTGGAAATGTATTTGCATTCGGTTTGCGCCCTGGCAGAAACGATGCTCAAGCCCGGTGCGCACACATCGGGTTTTGCGTTGACGTTTTTGTTGCGGGTCGGTCCTTCGCCGCTGTTGGGAAGGATTTGAAACGGTGGAGTTTCAGAGTCATAAGCGCCAACCACAATCGGAG
Source organism: Anaerolineales bacterium (assembly GCA_034432325.1). GTDB lineage: Bacteria > Chloroflexota > Anaerolineae > Anaerolineales > Villigracilaceae > Defluviilinea. Next base: position 4,204 of record DAOUBY010000300.1, on the reverse strand, counting down.
AAGCGGCGTTGCCAATGGTGTTGAGCGTGTAAGCCGGCTGACTGTTGGCTGCAAAGGACGATGGCGCAGGGTCATTTCGCTCGATCCAGGCGTGATAATGGACGCTGGCATCTGCTGCGGGATTTTGGGCAAGCACGAGCCGCCATACCTGCCCAGCCGTTTGATTGAAAGCGCGATCATCCAGCAGGATGTTGATCAGGTTCTCGTCTTCACCGGGGATGTTATCGGGACGCACATTTCGAATCAGCACAGGAAAATTCGACCCGTCGCCGGCGGAAACGATTTTTTCCTCCCCCAGGGCGCATTCCCCCAGAAGCGTATTTTGCGGGCTGAAGATTTGCACGCTCAGCGCCCTGTTGCGGTCATACCAAATTTCCAACTCATGACGGACTTCAGAAGTGGGCGCAGATGCTTTATCAATGCGCCAAAGAATGGTTTGCGGAATGTGGGGCGGCACCTCGCCGGAGGTGTGGATGCCATCGCTGCGGCTGTTTCCGGCGGCGATTACAATGGCGCGCCCTTTTTCCCTCAATACCGTATCGAACAGCGATTCGATGATGGTCGTGCCATCGTGCGGACCGCCGTTCATTCCCTGGCTGATGTTGATGACAACGGGCTTGTCCCCGGCTTTTTCGAGGATATACAGCACTGCGGTGAAAAGATTCCATGAACTGCCGAAAGACTTGAGTTCCTCCTCTGCCGGTGCAAGGTTCGCGCCAGACGGGTTGGCTGCCTTGCCCAGATGCACAAAGATTAAATCGGCTTCCGGCGCAACGCCGGCAAATGTATCCGAACTACCCGCCGCGATCCCCATGACGTGCGTGCCGTGCGCTTTTTTTTCCGGGGTATAGCCGAGCGCTGCATAAGGATTCTCCGCTTGCAGCGCCTGGTTGATGCGTGCGCGGTCATATTCGGCGCCGTAATTGAAGGGAGCAGGCGGCGGATTGCCGCTGCCGGTTTGATCCCACAGGTATAACAACCGCGACTCGTTCCCCTTGCGAAACGCACAATGCTTGAAGTCGCATCCATGATCTATGATGCCGATGATGACGCCCTGCCCTTTGAGTTCCTTGCTGCGAAATTCTGCCGGGAAGGCGCTTGCCAGCGTTGCCGGGTCTGCCTGAATGGCAGGGACGGATTTGTCGAGGGTGCGGGCAACCGGGCGGGAGGTCTCGATGCGAAGCGCTTTTTCGAGCAGTTCCGGAACGCGGTCGGCGTAAATCCGTCCAGCCGCGAATCTGCCGATAGTCCCGTGAATCTGCATGATTTCGTACAGTTCCTTGGCGGAAATTTCGTCTTTCAGTTCCACCAGAACATCCACAAGGATACGTCCCTCGCTGTCCACGCTGGCTTGAATGGGGTTGACGCGGATTTTCTTTCCCTCCTGCGATGCGGCAGGGGCGTTTGCCAGCCGGTAAAACTCCGCAAGGGGCGCGTCCATGCGCAGGAGACGGCTGTAGTTTTCGATGACCGCTTCCGTGTAGCCCTGCTCTTTCAACGCCTCCGCCGGGGGTTGAAGTTGGAGTTTTTTGTATCTCCCAGCCCGCACCGGTTTGTCTTTTTGCTCTTTCATTCTTCCTCCGAATAGGTTTGATCCGAAACGAGTGGCAGTTTGATGACATCGAATTTTCGCGAATTATGGATGGCTTCGGTCTCATGACAGGCGCACGGGGTCTGTCTGGGCGGGCATGATCCGCGCCGATGCCGAAAGACTGCAAAATCCCCCTCTTATTGGATTTGATGTGCTGTGAACGAGGCGGGGAAATGCCTTCGCGCAAAGTCAGAATAGCACTTTTTTGTTGATAATTCAACTGCCAATCTCCCCAGGCGGCGTTCCGTGTATAATACCCCCCCGGAGGTTACGCTTCATGGAAATTACCTGGTACGGACATTCCTGCTTCAGACTCACCGAGCGCAGTTACGCCACCGTCGTGACGGACCCGTTCGACAATAAAGCCATCGGCTATTCCCCCCTCAAACTCAAGGCGGATATTGTGACCGTCAGCCACGATGCGCCCGGACACAATTACATCGAGGCGGTCAAGGGCGCTTCGCATGTCATTGACGGCGCCGGCGAATTCGAAATCGGCGGCGTCTTCATCACCGGCGTCTCCACCGACGGCGCCGCAGCCGGCAAAAAGCGCAAAGACGCATCCACCCGCAACACCATCTACGTCTTCGACTACGACGGCATCACCGTTGCCCACCTGGGCGATTTGCAACAAGTGCCCACTCAATCCGAAATCGAATCGCTCGGCACCATCAACGTGGCGCTCGTCCCCGTGGGGGGCGGCGGCGGCTTGAATGCCGCCAAAGCCGCTGAAGTCATCAGCCTCATCGAGCCGAACATCGTCATCCCCATGCACTACGCCACCCCCGATGTGAAAGTTTCCCTCGATTCCCTCAACAAATTCCTCAAGGAAATGGGTCTCTCGAAACCCGACACCCAAGCCTCCCTGAAAGCCACGCGCAGCAGCCTGCCCGAAGAAACCCGGGTTGTTGTGCTCGAATACCAAGCGAGTTAACATGCCTGTCAAAGTCCTCATGACCTGGGACATCGCCGCCGAACGCGATCAGGAATACTTCGAATTCGTCATTGGCGAATTCATTCCGGGCGTCCAGCGGCTGGGGTTACAGCCTGCCGAAGCCTGGGCAACGCTCTACGGCTCCTACCCTCAAATCCAGGTGGGGCTGATGGCGGCAGACGCCGAACAAGCGCACCGCATCCTCAAATCGCCAGACTGGCTTCTCCTGCAGGAGCGCCTGTTCAACTACGTCAAAAATTTCTCCTACAAGGTCGTCAAGGCGCGCGGCGGATTCCAATTCTAAAGAACAAATCACGGAGACGGGACAAGGCTCCGTGATTTTCATTTAACCATGCCCAGCCCCTCGCTTCAAACCAGACTTTTAGCCTGGTACCGCAAAAATAAGCGGACTCTCCCCTGGCGCGGACACCCTCACCCTTACGCCGTGTGGGTCTCCGAAATCATGCTCCAGCAAACGCGCGTGGAGACGGTCATCCCTTATTTCGAGCGGTGGATGCGGTTGTTTCCCACCGTGCAGGCGCTGGCGGAAGCCTCCGAGCGGGATGTGCTCAACGCCTGGGAGGGATTGGGCTACTACAGCCGCGCCCGCAACCTGCACAAAGCGGCGAAGGTCATCGTCCGCGATTTTGGCGGGAACCTGCCTCGCAGCCTGAACGAACTCGTCAAACTGCCGGGCGTGGGCAGGTACACCGCCGGCGCGATTGCCTCCATCGCTTTTGGCGCCGATGAACCCGCCCTGGACGGGAACCTGAAGCGCGTCTATGCCCGCCTGTTCGATGTAACCGAGCCGGTGGATTCGCCAAAAGGCGAAAAACTGCTGTGGGAAATTGCCCGGCGCAACCTGCCCCCTGGCAGGGCAGGCGATTTCAATCAGGCGCTCATGGATTTGGGGGCGGCGGTTTGCCTGCCGAAAAATCCGCGCTGTTTGCTTTGCCCGCTCACGGAGTTGTGCAAGGCGCGGGAAAATGGCACGCAGGAACTGCTCCCGCTGAAGAAGCCGAAGAAGGTTGTGCCGCACCATGTCCACGCGGCGGGAGTGATCGTGCGGAGGGGCAGGGTTCTGCTGGCGCGGCGTCCACCGCAGGGATTGCTGGGGGGGATGTGGGAGTTCCCGAACGGGCGCGTGGATGCGGATCCGGCCGGGGAGTTGGCTCAGGTTCTCGAAACGGGATACAGGCTCAAAGTCCAGAGAAATGAAGCGCTGGGGGTCGTCCAGCATGCTTACACTCATTTCAAAGTGACCGTCCATGCCTTTCGGTGTGAGTTGGTGAAGATGCCGGATGCGCCCGGGTTGAAGTGGGTGGCGGTGGGGGAGTTGTGGGAATATCCCATGGGGAAGGTGGATCGCCGTATTGCCGAAATGGTGATGTGAGAGTGTTTTATAAATCGCGATTCACCGCAGATGAACGCGGATGAACACTGATTCTGATGAAAAACGTGATGAAATTACCTTGTAAATCCAATTTATCGGTGTTCATCTGTGGTTAGAACAGGAATTTCAAAACACTCTCGATGTAACAAACTGGCACTTGAATACGAGGTGGCGTTGTCGTAGAATAGGAGCAATTTAGAAGCGGCAGCAAGAAAGGGTAATGGCGATGACCAAAAAAGAGAAACCCGCAGAAAATTCGAAAAAAGAGGATAAGAGTCCAAACGTC
>DAOUBY010000299.1:0-10869 GCA_034432325.1 Anaerolineales bacterium | reverse complement strand
CAGGCGACATAAATGTCGCGCTACGGGAAAACTATGTTTTCTCAAAGTCAGCAAAAGCGGCATCGAATGGACGCGAATGAACCCAATTTTTTGTGTAATTCGCGTAATTCGATGCAAAAAAAAAACAGAGCAGGCGGTCATAAAGGCAACTTGAGAAAGCCATAACGGGAAAACTGCGTAACATCAGTTATTAACTCACCTTACGCAGTAGTGCGAAACGTCGTCCCGCAGGGGGTTCATCTCGCATTTCCAAGCGACATGTTGCGGATTACCAATTAACAACCCCAGAGAGTTGAGTGAAGAAACCTCCCTTCTTTCCCTCAAGCGCTTTTCCTGCCCTGATTGCAGCATGGTAAAGGTCGCGAGTTCGAACATCAATAATCCAGAGCAGGATACCAACAGGAAAGCCTAGTGCTGGAACTGTCCATGCTAATGCAGGAGCACCCTTAAAGACGGAAAAGGTAAGTGAAAGCACGCCATAAATGATAACCAAATCACCTGCAAATGCGGCATGTCGCCAACCAAGAAAGAACCGATAATTTATCCCGATTTCCTCATACCTCTTGTCATCCATTTTTATTTCTCCTTGGTTTCTCCTAACTTTCACAAGATTATATCTCCAACTCACGAACGGGCGATTGCAAGTAGTGTAAAATCCCCCGTATGTTTCTCAAAAACAAACTATTCTGGATCGTCGTCCTCGCCTTCGCGGTGCGGATGCTGGTTGGCGTTTCGCTCCATCTCGGTCTGCCACTCTACGGTCACGCGGACGAGGACGACCGGACGGGCTACGTCTTCACCGACGCCCACATCCGCGACGACCAGGCTTGGAGTCTCGCCAGTTCCGACCGCCCCATTTGGGACGCATTCAGCCGCAAATTTTCCTCCGACCAGTACGGCGGTCTGCTGGCGTTCAGCGCGTTCCTCTACCGCTATCTCTCGCCCGATGCGCAGCGTCCGCTGCTGCTGATTTTTTTCTCGGCGCTGGCTGCGGCGCTGGGCGTGCCGTTTTTATGGCTGGCAGTGCGGCAGGTCTTCGGCGAAAAGACCGCCTATCCCGCCGCATGGATCTTCGCCCTGTACCCCGAAAGCGTTTTGCTCGGTTCCGCCGCCATGCGCGAGCCGTACCTGCTGACGTTCAGCGCGATGGCATTTTGGGGATTTGCAGCGTGGCGGGGCGCTGGTCTCCCCCTTCGGGGACTTCGCGATACGAGCGAGAAAAGCGCCCGCTCTACTCGATCAGCATCCCTTGGCGCGTGGATTTGGCTTGCTCTCGGTCTGCTCGGCATGTTACTGGTCTCGCCGGCGGCGGCGCTGGCGCACCTCGTTTTCTTCGCCGGCTGGGTCTTCTTCACCGATGAACGCCGCACCCTCTCCTGGAAGCCCATCCTCCTCTTTGCGCTCATCTTTGCGGTGGGGCTGTTTGCGCTTTCGGCGGCGCTCAACCGTTCAGGTCAGTTCGACGCCGCGTCGCCTTGGGGCGTGGTCAACGACTGGCTGAGGCTGACGGTGAAGTGGGACATCTATCAGCTCGAGCGCGGCTCCGGCTGGGTGCAAAAACTCTTCGACGAGATGCCCGAATGGATGCGCCTGCCCTTCGTGGCGGTCTACGGCGTCCTTCAGCCGGTCCTGCCGGCGGCGGTGTTCGAGCCGGATAACCGCTTCTGGCAGGTCATCTACCTCGTCCGCGCGGCAGGATGGTACGCCCTGCTACCGGCGTTGATCCTGTCTTTCGGAGCGGGAACAGGCGGAGGGTCTGGCGCGAAGCGCAACCTCATCCTGTGGCTCTCGCTTCTCGCGTGGACCTGGATCCTGCTCTCCGCCCTGCGAGGCGGCGGCGACACTTGGGACAATCCGCGCTATCGGACGATTCTGTTTGCCTGGCAGGCGGCGCTGGCGGGCGTCGTGTGGGTGTGGCGGCGGGAGGCGCGCAGCCCCTGGGTGGGGCGGACGCTGTTGTGCGAAGCGGTCTTTTTGCTGGTGTTTACGCAATGGTATGCCAGCCGTTATTTCCATTGGGGCGGTCAACTGCCGTTTGCGGCGATGATTGGGCTGATTGCGGCGGCATGGGGGCTCATTGTGGGGCTGGGGCTGTGGCTGGATAAACGGCGCATTGCCGCCCGCCGAATGTAGGTTATAATTCAGCCGCTGAATTTTGCATCAAGGAGATTGAATGCCTACCGCATTAATCACAGGAATCACAGGGCAGGATGGGTCATACCTGGCAGAGTTATTGCTCAAGAAGGGCTACCGCGTGGTCGGCGTGGCGCGCCGTTCCAGCACGGTGACGTATGAGCGCATCAATCACCTGCTGGATGACATTCTGGTGGTGCAGGGCGATTTGCACGATCAGGGTTCTCTGCTTTCGCTGCTCGAGGAATACGAACCGAGCGAAGTGTACAACCTGGCGGCGCAGTCGTTCGTGCCCACCTCGTGGAATCAACCGGCGCTGACCGGCGAGATTACCGCTTTGGGCGTGACGCGTCTGCTGGAGGCGATTCGATTCGTGAACCCGAAGATCAGGTTCTATCAAGCCTCTTCCAGCGAAATGTTCGGCAAGGTGCTGGAAGTGCCGCAGCGCGAGACGACGCCGTTCTATCCGCGCAGCCCGTATGGGGTGGCGAAGGTGTACGGGCATTGGATTACCGTCAATTACCGCGAGTCGTTCGATATTTTTGCGGCTTCGGGCATCCTGTTCAATCATGAGAGTCCGCGCCGCGGGCTGGAGTTCGTCACCCGCAAGATTTCGGACGGCGTGGCGAAGATCAAACTGGGGCTGGCAAAGGAACTGCGCCTCGGCAACCTGGAAGCGCAGCGCGACTGGGGCTTTGCCGGCGACTATGTGGAAGCCATGTGGCGCATGCTCCAGCAGGACAAGCCCGATACCTACGTCATCGGCATGGGCGAGACTCATTCGGTGCGCGAGTTTTGCGAAATCGCCTTTGGGTACGTTGGGCTGGATTACCGCGACTTCGTCGTTCAGGACGAGCGCTTCTACCGCCCGGCCGAAGTGGACCTGCTCATCTCCGACCCGACCAAGGCGCGCACGCAACTTGGCTGGGAGCCGTCGGTCTCTTTCAAGGAACTGGTCATGATGATGGTGGATGCCGACCTGGAGCGTCTCGCCTCGAAGAAGTAAGCCATGACCGACCTCTCGCTTGTCGTCCCCGTTTACAACGAAAAAGACAACCTGCCTTTGTTGATGGATGCCATCATAACGGCGCTGACTCCGTTGAACCGCACCTGGGAGGTCATTTTCGTGGATGACGGTTCAACGGACGGGAGCCTGGAGGCGCTGAGCGGACTGGCAGAGAAGCATTCCGAACACGTCCGCGTGGTGGTTTTCCGCCGCAACTTCGGTCAGACCGCCGCCATCGCCGCCGGCATTGACCACGCCGAAGGGAGCATCATCGTCCTGCTCGACGCCGACCTGCAGAACGACCCTGCCGACATCCCCATGCTGCTCGCCAAACTGGACGAGGGCTACGACCTGGTCAGCGGCTGGCGCAAAGACCGCAAAGACAACCGCCTCACCCGCACCATCCCTTCCAACCTTGCCAACGGTCTCATCTCCTGGGTGACCGGCGTGCGCCTGCACGACTACGGCTGCACGCTCAAAGCCTACCGCCGCGAAGCGCTCGAAGGCTTCCGCCTGTACGGCGAAATGCACCGCTTCATCCCGGTCTTCGCGCACTCGGTGGGGGCAAAGATCACGGAACTCCCCGTCCGCCACCACCCCCGCAAATTCGGCGTGGCAAAATACGGTCTGGAAAGAACCGTAAAGGTCATCCTCGACCTGTTCACGGTCAAGTTCCTGCTCGACTATTCCCACAAACCCATGCGTTTGTTTGGAGGCACCGGCGTCAGCCTGATTGCCGTCAGCGCCATCCTGCTTGCCTATCTGTTCATTCGCAAGCTGCTCTTTTTCGTTCCGGTGCTTACTTCGCCGTTCTTTCAAATCGGCGTTATGCTTCTCATCCTTGGCTTTCAATCCATCCTGATGGGATTGATTGCCGAACTGCTGGCGCGCACCTACCACGAATCGCAGAGCAAGCCCACCTACACCATCCGCGCCGTGCTCGGAAAGAAACGCTGAAATGTCGGCATGGTGGGCGAGAAATCGCCGGCTCATTTTGCAATCGGCGGGGACAGCGCTTGCGGTCATTCTGCTGGTTGTGCTATTACGAGGCGAAGGGTGGAATGAAATCCTTGCGGCTTTCGCCAGGGTCGAGCCTGCGGGGCTGCTCTGGGTGGCGTTCCTGTTCGTCATCTCACGTCTCGCCACCGCGGCAAGATGGCACGTCCTCCTGCGCGCCGGCGGCGTGAACATCCGCTACAAAGACAGCCTCGCCCTGACCTTCACGGGTTTGTTCGCCTCCAACTTCCTGCCTACCACCATCGGCGGCGACCTGGTGCGCCTGGCGGGCGTCATGCGCATGGGCTTCGACCGCGCCGTTTGCCTCGCCTCCATCGCCGCAGACCGGCTGATTGGAATGGCTGGCATGACCATGACCCTGCCTCTCGGGCTGATTCAGGCTTGGGGCTTGCTGGGAACCGCGCCCGCCTCTTCCCTGACGTTTGCCTGGTTCAAACATCCCCTCGCCTTTCTCAAGCGGACGCTTTCCGTCTTCACCCTCTGGCTGAGAAAACCCGTCGCCCTGCTTTTGTCGCTGGCGTTCACCTGGGTACACATGCTGTGCCTGTTCGCTTCCATCTACATTTTTGCAGATAACCTCGGCAGCCACGTTTCCTTCTGGATGATTGCGGGGCTGTGGAGCCTGACATACTTCATCACTCAAATTCCCATTTCCATCAACGGCTACGGCTTGCAGGAACTTTCTTTTACCTACTTGATGACCCACATCGCCGGCTGGACGCCGGCAGTCAGTTTGAGCGTGGCGGTGCTGATCCGCGCTTTCTTCATCCTCACCAGCCTGCCCGGCGCGCTTTTCGTTCCGTTCATCGTCACAGTCATGGCGGAACAAAAGACAGGCGCATTACCCGGCGGCAACCTGCTGTAAAATTGGGGCTTGATGGATCAACGCGCCGCTTCCCGTTCTTTTTGGTTAACCCTGCTCTCCTTTCTCGCCATTGCCAACCTGACTCTGTTCCGCTCGGTGTATCTGAGGCTGGTCGAGCTGGGCGTGGACCTGACTCGCGCCGCCTGGAGCGGGATGCTGGTCATCTTCCTGGCAATCGCAGTGGTCTGCGCCCGGCTTTTTTTTCGCATCGCGGCAAACCGCTCCAACTTCGTTGAACGTGCCGAGCGCCTCACCTTTGATGCGCCTGCCCTGCGCATTCTCGGCGGTGTCCTCTTTCTCGGCGTTCTCTTCCTCATCCCCTATCTCAAATTCACCTACCGAATTGGGCAGGAGGTCAAACAGCCGGTTTACGACCCTGTTTTGCTCCTGTTTCTTTACTACTGGGCATGTATATGGCTGGTTTTACTTGCCGCCGCCGCCCTCAAAGCCGCCTTTCGTACCACCTGGCTGGGAGGTTTCACTGCCGCGCTCATTCTCCTGGGGCTGGCATACGAGATTCAATTCCGTTACGGCTATGTGACCGGCTATCCGTTTTCGCTCGGCTGGTCGGAAGGAAGCCGCTACTACTACGCCTCGCTGTGGTTCTCGAAAAAGATTTACGGAGAGACCTTTCCCCTCTCCACGCTTCACCCCAGCCGTTATTTGCTTCAATCGTTCCCGTTTCTTTTTCCCAGTTTGGGTATTTTTGCCCACCGCTTCTGGCAGTTTTTCCTCTGGGTCAGCCTGACTGCCGGCGCCTCCCTCGCCCTGAGCGGACGAGTCTTCGAAAACCGCGAAAAAGCCCTGCGCTGGCTTTTAGCAGGCTGGACCTTTCTGTTCCTTTTGCGGGTGGGGGTTTACTACCACCTCGAAGTCATGGTCATTCTGCCGCTCCTGTTCGTGTCCGTAAAAAAGCCCTGGCAGACGCTTCTTGCAGTGATTGTCTCCTCGCTATGGGCGGGGATCAGCCGTGTGAACTGGTTTCCCGTGCCCGCCATGATTGCCGCCGCCATTTATCTGCTCGAAGCGCCGTTTCACTCACAAAGCGGCGAAAAATCACCTCTCAAACGATTTGTCAACTACCTCTCTCAGCCTGCCTTGTGGATGATAAGCGGTATTACCTCGGCGCTGTTTGCCCAGTGGGCATACATTCCCCTTTCGGGCAACACGGAAAATGCAAAAGCCTTCACCTCCAGTTTCACCTCCGACCTGCTGTGGTATCGCCTGTGGCCCAACGCGAATTTCCCGCTGGGAGTTATTCCCGCCATCCTGATCCTGAGCGCCCCTCTGCTTCTCGTCATTCTTCTTGCCGCCCGGCGGACCTCGCTGCATGGCATCCGCTGGCTGGGATTAACCGCCATGCTCCTTGCTTTGTTTGCCGGCAGCGCGGTGGTCAGCGCCAAGATCGGCGGCGGCGGCGACCTGCACAATATGGATACCTATGCGGTGCTGGTCAGCCTCGTGTCGCTCTACTTTTTCAGCGGGCGCGTCGAAGCAGAACCAGGTTCCCCATCGTCCCTCCCGACCCGCCCGACCCCGCTCGTTGTTTTTGCCGTCCTTTTGCCCATCCTCACGCTTATCCCCATGCTGTCGCCCTATCCCAAATACAATCAAAGCCTCAATCGGCAGGCACACCAGCAACTGGCAAACATTGTGAACGAGATTGGCAGGCAGGGACCGGTGCTGTTCATCAACGAAAGACAAATGGTCGCGCTGGGCGAAGTGAAGGTGCCATTGGTCTATGATTACGAAGTGGTCACCCTGATGGAGATGGCAATGTCTGGCAACCAGGCATACCTGCAGAGGTTCTACGACGATCTTGCCAGTCACCGCTTTGCGGCCATTATCGCCGGCAGACAAAATACTGTCATCAAACTGGATGGCGTCTTCGCCGAGGAGAACAACGTCTGGAACACCTATGTCTCCCCGTACATTCTCTGTTACTATGAATCGAACGTCACCATCGAAGCGGACGACTCGCGCATCGAAATCTATCGTCCGCGTACCCAAACGGGAACTTGCCCGTCTGGGAAGTAGTAAACTACAACCCCGTAGTGCGGAATTCATTCCGCAACCTAAAGCAACATGAAATGTCGCCCTGTAAAATCTTCGCCGTTGGCGTAGTTTTTACAGAATAATTCTACAAGGAATAACCATGAGCAACAAACAAACCGTCATCGTCACCGGCGGGTGCGGATTTATCGGCACAAACTTTGTCCGCCTCCTGATTCACAGCGGCGCGTACAAAGTTGTCAACCTGGATGCCCTGACCTACGCCGCCAACCCCCTCTCCCTGGCAGACCTCGAAAACCACCCCGATTACACCTTCGTCAAAGGCAACATCACCGACCGCGCGCTGGTCGCCTCGCTGTTCGAGAAATACCAGCCGGCGGGCATCTTCCACTTTGCGGCAGAGTCGCACGTGGATCGTTCCATCGTCAGCGCCGAAGACTTCGTACAGACCAACGTCGTCGGAACTTATACGCTGCTCGAAGCCGCGCGCGCCTATTGGAGCAAACTGCCGCAGGAACGCAAAGAGACCTTCCGCTTTCTCCACGTTTCCACTGATGAAGTCTTCGGTTCGCTCGGACCTGAAGGCTGGTTCACTGAAGAAACGCCCTACGCCCCCAACTCGCCCTACTCCGCATCCAAAGCCGCCAGCGACCACTTCGTGCGCGCCTTTCATCACACCTATGGCTTGCCAGCCATCATCACCAACTGCTCGAACAACTACGGACCTTATCAGTTCCCCGAAAAGATGATTCCGCTCATGATTCTGAACGCCATCTCCGGCAAGCCCCTGCCCGTGTATGGCGACGGCTCGAACGTGCGCGACTGGCTGTACGTGGAAGACCATTGCAAAGCGGTGAAACTGGCGTTCGAAAAGGGCGCGCCGGGCGAGGTCTATGTCATTGGCGGGAACAACGAGCAGAAGAACATCAACCTCGTCCACAAAATTTGCGACATCCTCGACGAAGTCGCGCCGCCGGTCGAAGCGCCGCAACTGCGCGAGCAGGGCTTGAAAAGTTACCGCGACTTGATCCGCTTTGTGACCGACCGTCCCGGTCACGACAGACGCTATGCGATTGATGCAGCGAAGATTCGGCGTGAGTTGGGCTGGCAGCCTGAGGTCGGGTTTGAAGCGGGGCTGCGCCGCACGATTGACTGGTATCTGCATCATCCCGAATGGGTGGATCAGGTCAGCAGCGGTTCCTACGGCGAATGGATCAAAAAGAATTATGCCTGGCGTGAGGCAAAGGAGGCAAAATGAAGGGAATTATCCTGGCAGGCGGGAAGGGGACGCGCCTTTACCCGCTGACGATTGCCATCAGCAAACAAATTCTGCCGGTCTTCGACAAGCCGATGATCTATTACCCGCTTTCGATGCTGATGATGGCGGGCATCCGCGAGATTTTGGTCATCAGCACGCCCGAGGCGCTGCCGCTGTTCCGCGACCTGCTCAAGGACGGTTCACAGTGGGGCTTGAAGTTCGAATATGCCGAACAAGCCGAACCGCGCGGGCTTGCCGACGCCTTTCTGGTGGGGCGCGAGTTCATCGGCGACAGCCCGGTCTGCCTGACGCTGGGAGATAATATTTTTTACGGCGAAGGGTTGACCTCTTTGCTGCAGAGCTGCGCCAGCCTGAAAGAGGGCGCAATGATTTTCGGTTACAAAGTGCACGACCCCGAACGCTACGGCATCGTGGAATTCGACGAACACGGAAATGTGATCAGCATCGAAGAGAAACCCAAAAAGCCAAAGTCGAACTGGGCGGTGCCGGGCATTTATTTTTACGACAATCAGGTTGTGCGGCTTGCCGAATCGCTGAAACCCTCAGCGCGCGGCGAAATCGAGATCACAGACCTGAACCGGCTTTATCTCGAACGCGGACAGTTGAAGGTGAAACTGTTCGGGCGCGGCGTGGCGTGGCTGGATGCCGGCACGCATGAATCCCTGCTTCAGGCGGGCGCGTTCATTCAAACCATTCAGGAACGCCAGGGGCTGATGATTGCCTGCCCCGAAGAGATTGCCTTTCGCATGGGCTTCATCTCCAAAGAGCAGCTGCTGAAACTGGGGCAGGAACTTTCCAGCAACGGCTACGGCAAATACATCGTGGATGTCGCCAACAGCGCGCTCTGAGAGGTGTTTTGAAATTCATGTTCCAACCACAGATGAACACAGATAAATTGGATTTACAAGGTAATTTCATCCCGTTTTGCTTCAGAATCAGTGTTCATCCGTGTTCATCTGCGGTAAATCCCGATTTACAAAACACTCTCTGAGAGGTGCAGCATGGCAAGAGAATTTTCCTACCAGCCCGGCGACGGTTTCTCCTTTGAGCGTTTCATCTCGGCGGAGGATGTGAGGCGTTTTGCCGAAATCGTCGGCGATCTGAACCCCATCCACCTCGACGCAGAGTTTGCCGCGCAGTCCTTCTTCAAACGGCGGATCGTCCACGGCGCGTTTCTCGGCGGGTTGATCTCCAAAGCGCTGGGCATGGATTTCCCCGGGCAGGGAACCGTGTACATCTCGCAAAACTCGGCGTTCAAACGTCCCGTCTATGTGGATACGACGGTCAAAGTCGAGGTCAAAGTCACTGAAACGATTCCCGAAAAACGCCGTCTTGTGTTGGACACGACTGTTTGGAACGAGAACGGCGAGGTCTGTCTCGCAGGCTCTGCTGTCGTGTGGATTCCCGAATAAAACGGAGCGCACCCATGACCATCCCCTTCAACCGTCCAACCGCCGTCGGCAAAGAGACCGAGTACATGCAGCAGGCTTTGCAGAGCCGCCATCTCTCCGGCGACGGGCAGTTCACCAAAAAGGCGCATGCCCTGCTCGAAGAAAGCCTCGGCGTGCCCAAAGCCCTGCTGACCACTTCCTGCACGCACGCGCTCGAAATGTCGGCGCTGTTGTTGGATTTGAAGGAGGGGGATGAAGTCATCGTCCCCTCGTTCACGTTCGTTTCCACGGTCAATGCCTTTGCTCTGCGCGGCGCCAAACCGGTCTTTGCCGACGTTCGACCTGATACCCTCAACATGGACGAATCCAAACTCGAGGCTTTGATCACCCCCCGCACGCGCGCCATTGCCGTCGTCCACTATGCCGGCGTCGGCTGTGAAATGGACGCGATTCTCGAAATTGCAGACCGTCATGGCATTCCGGTGATCGAGGACAACGCGCATGGGCTGTTCGGCAAATACAAAGGCAAACCGCTCGGCACGTTCGGCGTGATGGCAACGCAGAGTTTTCACGAAACCAAGAACTTCACCTGCGGCGAGGGCGGCGCGCTCCTCATCAACGACCCAAAATACATCGAAGACGCCGAAATCCTGCGCGAAAAAGGCACCAACCGCAGCCGCTTCTTTCGCGGGCAGGTGGATAAGTACACCTGGGTCAACGTCGGTTCGAGTTACCTCCCCTCTGAAATCCTTGCCGCCTTTCTGCTGGCGCAATTGGAGGAGCGCGAGCAGATTCAGTCGCGCCGCCGGCAGATTTGGGAGACCTACTACAAGGAACTTGGCGCCTGGGCGGAGGAAAACCACGTGAGCATGCCGTTCGTGCCGGCGCACTGCGAACAGTCCTATCACATGTTCTACCTGCTCTTCCCCAGTCTGGAACAGCGTCAGGCGGCGATTGCCCACCTCAAGGAACGCGGCATTCAAGCGGTCTTTCACTACCTGCCCCTGCACCTCTCACCGATGGGCGAAAAATACGGCGGCAAGGCGGGCGACTGCCCCGTCACCGAACAAATCAGCGACCAACTCCTGCGCCTGCCGTTCTACACCAACATGACCGAAGAGGAACAACTACAGGTCATCGAAGCGCTAAAGGAATTTTCGGTGTA
>DAOUBY010000298.1:0-3507 GCA_034432325.1 Anaerolineales bacterium | reverse complement strand
CCGTAGCGCGACATTTATGTCGCCTGAAAATACGAGATACCCTTCGGCAGGCTCAGGGCGAGAATCTCGTGCTACTGCGTAAGGTGAGTTTATAAAATACGGAGACACCGAACCCCGCGTGTCTCCGTATGTCAGACTGCCTGGCAGACGCCTTTGTTCCCGTTTATACCTGCTCGAATCGCTCCACCGGTATGACGAACCACGTCGCCCGTTTCTCACCCGAAGGAAGGGGCGGCAGTTTCGAGCGGATCAGCTCCTGCACCAGTTCGGCGCGTTCATCGCGCACGCCGATAAACAAGGTAACCCGTCCGCTGCGCAGAAAGCCGCCGGTGGACGCCACGCGCGTCACCCGGTACTTGTCGGCGGTCAGCGCCTGGGTGATCGTGTCGGCGTCGCTGTCTTTGACGATGAGAATAATCATTTTCATAAGGCACGCTCCTGGCTAAATTTCCTCGAAATGCTCCACCGGCAGGGCAAAAATGGTCGCGCCGCCCACCGTCACCGGAACAGGCGTCGGCATGGGAAGAGGCGAACCCTCCAGCGGCAGGGTCAGATATTCGGTGTGCTGTTTGCAGGTCTCCTGCAGGATTCGGATCGCCTCTTCCTCCAGCCCCTGACGCAAACCGATGAGCAGGGTCGCATTGCGCCGTCCAAGAAAACCGCCCGCGCTGAACAGATACACCACCGGCACATTCAGTCTTTCAAGCGCGCGGGTCGCCTCATCGCGATCCTGTTCCTGAACAACCGCCAGCATCAATAAACGAATCTCTCCATTCATGGGCGCTCTCTTTTCTCCAGTCCATACGCTTTGACCACCGGCAAAACCAGAAAAACGCCGGTCTCGTGATCGCGCAGGTCTCCCACCACGCTTTGCGTGGCGGCGAGAACTTTTTCAATCATAGACTCATCCTCGGCAGTTGTAAAGATGGTGCGGCTGAGCGTTTGCGAAAATTCGTAAAAATCATCCAGCGAAGGCATCAGCGGAAGATCGTCGCGCAGCGCTCCCTTCAACCGCAGGCGGCGCATGCCCGTGCTGAGCATCACGGTTGCGCGTTGGACGCCAGCCGCCTCCCAGGCTTCCAGCAGTTGATCGAGCAAATCGGGATTGTGCATGACAAACAGGATGAAATACATCAGACATCCTCCTCGTTTTGATTTGCCGCTTCAGGCTGGACCTGCACCTGCCCAGCCTCCGACAGTTTTTTCTCCGCCTCGCGCTTTTCCAGCCCAAACAGAAAGCGCAGGATGGGAGGCGTAATCAGCGTGGTGACAAGCACCGTCACCACCACCGCCGAAAATTCATTGTCGAACAAAAGCCCCTGGCGAATCCCAACATCCGCCACAATCAGCCCCACTTCGCCGCGCGAGATCATGCCCGCGCCGAGGCGGAGGGCTTCCTGTTTATTGAGCCCGCCCAGCCGCGCCCCCCAGCCGGCGCCCAGCCATTTGCCAGCCACCGCCGTGAGGATGATGACGACGGTCAGCAGGAGGGAATCCAGGCGGAACTCACGCAGGTTGATGGACAAGCCGATGTTCACGAAAAACACCGGCACAAACAGACCGTATGCCAGCGCATGCGCGCCGGCTTCGATTTGTTCCTTTTCGGGGCAGCGTCCCAGCATGAGACCCGCCAGAAATGCGCCGGTGATCGCCGCCATGCCGCCCAAAAACTCCGCCGCAATGCCATAGGTGAACATGACGATGAGCGAAACGGTCAACAACCCCTGGCTGATGGGCAGTTTGGCGGTCTGGCGGATGACCCAGGGCAAGCCCCAAAGTCCGAGCAGAACCGAAAAGACGAGGAACAGCGTCATCCTCAGCAGAATCCCCAGAATGTCTGCCGAGGTGTCGCTGCCTCCCTGGATGCCGAGAAAGATGGAAAGGAAGAGGATGATCAGGATGTCGTCGAACACCGCCGCCCCCAGCAGGCTCAAGCCCACGCGGGTGCGCAAAACTTTCAACTCGATCAGCGTCTGCGCCGAGATGCTGACGCTGGTGGCGCCCAGCGTCAGTCCCAGAAAAAGAGCCGCATTTGAGTCCAGCCCAAAGAGCGCACCGGCGCCCCAGCCCATCAGCACAGGAAACAACACGCCCAAAAGTCCCGCCAGCGAAGCCACACGCAGGTTGCGGCGCATCTCGCTGAAGTGAAGTTCCAGCCCGGCAATGAACATGAGCAGAAGCACGCCAAACTCGGCTAACTCCGTAATGGTTTCAGACATGCTGTGCTGGATGAACGGCAAGTCGAGCAGATTGATCAGCGAGGGTCCGAGCAGAATTCCCACCAGCAATTCGCCCAGCACGGAGGGTTGTCCGAGCCGCACACTGATATAACCGGCAACTTTTGCGCAAAAAAGAATGACGGAGATTAGAAAAGCAAGTTGAAGGAAGGCAGGCATGAAGTTTTCACGAGTATACAACAAGTTTGAGAAGGAAACACAAACGCAGAGAAGCAGTTGTGTTCACGCAAAAGATTTCAGGGCAAGTGTGCTGGAGGCGCAACTTGCGTTCACACAAAAAACAGGCTGAAAGCCGCGTTTCACAACGGTTGTTTCGAGGGAATGCCCGGTTTGCGCGGATATTTGGGAGGCGTGGCGGCGACTTTTTCCACCACCACCAGGTAGCGGTCATCTGCCACGCCCGGTAAATGAACCGGAATCAACTGCTCCAGTTTGCCGCCCAGCACCTTCATGGCTTCCTCCGCCGATTGCGCCTCGACGGGTCCGCTTTCGCCTTTTTGAGCGAGCATCCGCCCGCCGATTTTCAGGAGCGGAAGCAGGTACTCGCTCAACACGTTTAGATGCGCCACAGCGCGCGCCACCGCCCAATCGTATGCTTCGCGGTGCTGCGGGGTTTGCCCCAGGTCTTCCACGCGTTTGTGGATCACCTCCACGCCCTCCAGCCCCAGCACGCTGACGATGTGCTGACAAAACATGGCTTTCTTGCCCACCGATTCCACCAGCGTCAGTTTCATGCTGGGATAGAGAATTTTGAGGGGGATGCCCGGAAAGCCGGCGCCGGTTCCCACATCAATGAGGCGGGCGGGCGGATGCGCCTTCCATGCCAGCACGCAGGAGAACGAATCCAGAAAGTGTTTGGTGCGGATCGAATCCATGTCGCGGATGGCGGTCAGGTTGAACTTCTGGTTCCATTCCATCAGTTCCTTTTCGTAGGTGATGAGCGCCATCACCTGCCGCCCGGTCATGTGGATGTGAAATAATTCCTGCGCTTCGCGGACGAGTTTTTCCATGATGGAAAAATTATAACGCCCAAACGGCTCATTTCCTCTTTCCTCTTTCATCACTCCATCAAGGACAGGACTTACGCGTAATCAACATTCTCCAACGTTGATGATCCAGTCTGCGCGTTAGAGAGTGTTTTATAAATCGGGGGTTAACGCAGATGAACACGGATGAACGCTGATTCTGAAGAAAAACGGGATGAAATCACCTTGTAAATCCAATTTCAGTACTTCACGAAAGCGCGTATTTGGCGGTCTCTACCGCCGAA
>DAOUBY010000297.1:0-3073 GCA_034432325.1 Anaerolineales bacterium | reverse complement strand
CATCGAATTTCAAGATTCTGAATAGCGCCTTTTGGAATTCCTTTGTGTACTTCGTGTCCTTCGTGGATAAAGACCTTTTTGCAGTGGAATCATTCTCGCAATCCAGATATGGGCTTTCGTACCGCGACATTCATGTCGCACCTCGTATTTGGCATGTGCGCACAAATGCGAGATAAATCTCGCGCTACTGCGTAAGGTGAGTTATAAAATCAGCATTGCATCGCCAAACGAGTAGAAGCGATACCCCTCCCGCACGGCGGTTTCGTAAGTCTGGAGGATTTTTTCGCGCCCGGCAAACGCGCTGACCAGCATGATGAGCGTGGATTTTGGTAAATGGAAATTGGTAATTAACGCATCCACCACCTTGAACTGGTAGCCGGGCAGGATGTAGAGCGAGGTGGGACCGTTGAAAGCAGTGATCAGTGAACAGTGATCAGTGAGCAGTGAGGCGGCGGTTTCGAGCGTGCGGACGGATGTGGTGCCAACGGCAATGACACGTCCGCCGGCAGCGCGGGTGTGGTTGATGAGGGCGGCGGTTTCCTGCGGAAGTTCGCACCACTCAGTGTGGATTTTGTGCTCCTCGGGGTTGTCTTCAGTCACCGGCGCGAACGTATCCAAGCCTACGTGCAGGGTGACGTAAGCGATTCGCACACCCTGCGCCTGAACCTGTTCCAACAAACCCGGCGTAAAATGAAGCCCAGCCGTCGGGGCGGCGGCGGAGCCGGGTTCGCGGGCATAGACGGTCTGGTAGCGTTCGGGGTCTTTCAATTCCTTGTGAATGTAGGGCGGGAGCGGCACATGCCCCACTTGAGGGAAGTATGGCTCGATAGGTTCGGAAAAGCGGATGAGCCGCTCGGAACCTTCGAGGATGCCAACGATTTCAGCAGTTATCTTCTTTGGAGGATCTTCCGTCGAAGATTCGGCGTCCCCAACTTCTATAAACGCCTTCTTGCCTACGCGCAAACCCTTGCCGCCCACCAGCGCTTCCCAAGTGACCTCGGCGCGGCGGCGCAGGAGCAGGAGTTCCACGCGCCCGCCGGTTTCTTTGCGGGCGAAGATGCGCGCCGGGATGACGCGCGTCTGGTTGAGGACGAGGAGGTCGCCGGGGCGGAGATACTGCCCAATGTCACGGAAGACGCGGTGTTCCAGCCTGCCGGTATCGCGGTGCAGGACGAGCAGGCGTGACGAATCGCGCGGCTCAGCGGGCGTCTGCGCGATGGAGGATTCGGGGAGGTGGTAATCGAAGTCGGAGGTTTGCATAAAAGAAAAACGGCGCTGGATCCGCGCCGCAACTTGTTATCGAAGTTTGGAGACGAGTTCCTGTAGATCTTCGTACTGATACGGCGGCCGGCGATATATTCCAAGCGCCCACACCCATCCCTCCCGCTCGTTGATCGCATACAGCACACGCCAATGCTCCAACCGCAAACGTCGGATTTCTATTGAGGGCGACATTTCCAAGCCTGACACATCCAGTTCTTTGCTTATTGACGGGCGAGGGTTGATCCTCAGATCATCCAAAGCCTTTTTGATGCGCTGGCGGACATTGCCCGGCAAATCGAGGCGCGCCGCGTGAACTTCTGGCTCAATCCAAAGACGGTACGCGATCTGCTTCCCCCGTTTTACCATTGCCCGCGCGTCTCCTGCCAGTCCAGCGCGCCCGATTTTTCAGGGCCAGCCTTCAAACGATTCAACAACTGCTTGATGGCGGCGCGATCTTCCAATTCTTCAAAATAATCGAGGAGTTTGCGCCAATCATCCATGCTGACTTGTACAGCGGCTTGTTTGCCGCTGGCATCCATCACAAAACGGACATTTTTCAAGGCGTCTAAAGTGACCATTTGTACCTCTGGGCTGATTATACCCGCAACCCGCACGGCTCAGCGGGTGTCTGCGCGATGGAGGATTCGGGGAGGTGGTAATCGAAATCGGAGGTGTTCATGCTTCCAAACCTTGAAGCGGAAATGTTCAACCTTTATTTATCCAGCCAGAACAGAGAAATCTTTTTCTTGATTGCTTTGAATTCAGGATCGCCTGTCACCAGTAAGGCGCCGAGCTCCTGTGCCAGAGAAGCGGAAAAAGCATCCGCATAGGAAATGGGATATTCGGCTTTCAACCATGCCGCAGCAAGTATTCGTTCTTCTGTGGCATCATAAAACGTGATAGGGAAAGAATGAACATCATCCAAAACGTGACGGGCTGCATTCCTTCCCTGTTCCCGCCCAATGATGTAAACCAACTCCCCCAAATTGATCAAACTCATGCCAAGAAGAACTTCTCCATTTTCCGCCCGGATTAATAAATCTTTTACCTTTTCACCGCCAGGCTCAGCCCCAAAATGAGCCATGAGAGCAAATGTATCCAGCACGAAAACAGGCAGTTTTTCAGCCATGCCGTTGTCGAATCCTGGCTTCTTCGCGTTTTAGTTCCGCCTTACGTTCATTAAGCAATGTACGGGTCAGGAAGGTATCAGCGGTATATTTTCCAAAAGTCTCTTCAATGTGACGGAGGCGTTGCGCCTTTGTCATTGACCGTTTTTGGGCACGCAAAATCTTTCGGATTTTCTTGTAAGTTTCCGGTGAAAGTTCTATTGTCTTTCCGGCTGGAGTAATTAAGCGTGGAGTTGCCATAAACACCTTTTCTTGATAATTATAACCTGAGCAGTAGAATGAAAAATGCAGAAATACCAGTCGTACAGCCGCAAAGGTCGTCACTGTGGAAATGCCCCAATGCCTATTTCTTCAGCAGGTGTGAAATCACATTCAGCAGGATCGTCAGCACCACCGAGACCAGAATCGATGTTGCCAGCGGAAAGTAGAAAACGCTGTTTTCGCCCTCGATGCGGATGTCGCCGGGCAGGCGCCCCAGCGGGATGCCAAATTTGGCGGCAAGGTACATCCCTCCGCCGATCAAAAACAAGATCATGCCGCCGATCATGAGGTAACGGGCAATGGTTTCCATCGCTGGTTTACTTTTTGTCTCTTTCGTAGCGCGGAATTCATTCCGCAACCTAAAGCGACATGAATGTCGCGCTACAAAATCTTCGCGGTTGTGATAGTTTTTCAAGAGCAAT
>DAOUBY010000296.1:0-11244 GCA_034432325.1 Anaerolineales bacterium | reverse complement strand
GGCGGAGGAGCGCCTGATTCTGAAGAGAATTCACTCTCCGAAGAATGGCTTCATGAAGGACATGAATTCTTCGTGGAAACGCGCCGTTGAAAATCGCATCGCGTTCCGCTGCGCAGCCAGACGGTTGAAACTTGAAGCGCGGCTCTCGAAGCGGCTCACCGCTTCCATCATGGACTCCTTTGCCTGCTCCCGATATAAGAGACCGGTCTCTCCCTCGCGGACAATCTCCGCCGCGCCGCCGCGATCATAAGCAATCACCGGGCATCCCGCTGCCTGCGCTTCAGCCATGACGATCCCAAAATCCTCGATTGCCATGTACACGAAGGCTTTGGCGCGGTTCATCAAGCCGGTAACCACTGAATCGGGCTGATGACCAAGCATCCTGATATTTGACCCCGCCATCTTTGAAATTCGTTTGGATTCGGGTCCCTCTCCAACGATGACCAGCGGCAGACCCAGCCGGTTGAATCCCTCCACGATTTCGTATGCCATCTTATACGGCACGAGCCGCGAAACAAACAAATAAAAGCGATCGCGTTCCTCCGCAGGTTCGAATCGCTCCACCTCCACCGGCGGGTAAATGACCTGCGCCGTCCTTTTCCAATATCTTTCGATTTGCGATGCCGTCCATTGGGAAATGGCAAGCAGGTGATTCTCCCGCTGGGCGGCGCGGTAATCCCAGACGCGCATTCGCCTGAGCAAAGTCCGCGCCAGCCAGCCAGCGACCGAACCGTTCAGGCGGTGCGCGTGAAGATAATTGTCTTCGAGATGCCAGGCGTAGCGCATCGGCGTGCAAACATAGGCGATGTGCGTTTGTCCCTCGTCTGTGGGAACGGCATGCGCCACCGCGTGTGAGATCGAAAGTACAACCCGCTGACCGCGCACGTTCAATCCTTTGACGGCAAAGGGCATAAGCGGGAGGAGATAGCGGTAATATTTGTGAACGTTTGGCAGGAGTTGCAGGAAAGACGTATTGACTTTCCTGTCTGCCAGGGGCGTATGCCTGAAGGACGGCGCGTGATGCAAAAGCGCGTGCAGGCTGGCGGTGGGGTAAATTTTCAGGATTTCGGTCAACAAGCGCTCGGAACCGCCGAAGGTGGTCAGCCACTCATGAACAATGGCGAGGGAGTTCGTTTCAGGCATACAGGCTCTTGAATAGCGTCTGCAATTTCCCCGCCGCGTCCTCCCAGTTGAATTTCTGCGCCTGTGCAAACCCGCGCTCGCGGTATTGATTCGCCAGCGTTTTATTTTGCGCGAGGAGCTGCATCGCAGCGGAGATTTGCCGGGGTTCCATGGGGTTGACAAGAAACGCCGCGCCGTCCGTCACTTCGGGAAGCGAGGCGGCGTTCGAGGCGATTACCGGCGTCCCGCAAGCCATCGCCTCCAGCGCCGGCAGGCAGAATCCCTCATAGAGCGAGGGCGCAATCAACGCCTGCGCGCCTGCGTACAAGGCGGGGAGGTCTGCATCGGGGACGTAGCCAAGAAATTGGGAATTCTGCGGTATGGCAGAAAAACCTGTGCCGCGAAACACAGCGCCCGCCTCTCCTGCAACGACAAGGCAACTCCCCGCCAACTTCACTTGCGCGTCATTCCACGCCTCGAACAACCTGCCCAGATTCTTGCGCGGTTCCAGGGTGCCGACGAACAAAAAATACGGCGGTTTGATTCCATACCGCGCGAGGGTTTCGTCAATTGCTCTTTGACTCTGTGGTTCAAAAGGTTTTCCAACCCCATCGGGAATGACGAACAATTTCCTGTCATTAATTCCGAGGTGGAATTTCAATCGTTCCCGCGAGAAATTGGATACAGTGAGGATCGCACGCGCCGTTCGCGACAGGACCCTCCATGAGAGACGCGTCCATGCGGCAAAGGAAGGAGCGAACCATTCCGGGTGATCGAAAGGGCTGGCGTCGTGAATGGTGGCTGCCTGCCGACGAATTGTCCATGCGCTTGTGTTCGCCGGTGACCAGAGGAATTCGCCCGCTTGAAGTTTCGCGGGCAGGACAAACTGCTCCCACAGATGACCCGTGATGGGCGTGAGCGCGCGCCTTGGCGTAATGAAACGAGGGGGCGGAAACAATCTCGAACTGATTTCGCGGGCGTAACGTTCGACGCCTGCGGCTCGTCTATAGGAGTAACGCGCGTTGACTGCAATTTGTAGGGACATTCGCAGCCCCAATTATAATGAGCAAATCCGAGACAAACTGTCTGAATATTAAATGCAATCCTCTTCCTGCCATTCTCGATTTCTCAACATCGCTGCGCGCATCTCGTTTGCGCTGACCGTTGTCCTTGCGCCGCTGCGCTGGCGGATCACGTTGCGGGCGCGTCCTACTTTTCCGGTATGGGGAGATTACACGGATTTCCTGCTCTACTCATCGGATGTCACGGCGGTTTGCATGCTTACCTTCTGGGCGTGTTCGCTCCTGCTCGCGCCGCGCAAAATTTCCCTCGGCTCGCGCTGGGTCTGGATTCCGCTGGCGGGACTCACCCTGGCGGGCTTCGTCTCGACGATTGGAAGCGTGGACCCGCTCTTTTCCCGTTATCAATCCCTGCGGCTGGCGGGTTTCTTCCTGTTCTATCTTTACATCGTGAACGAGATCAAGACTCCCGCCTGGGTGATCGTGCCGGCAGGTTTGCAGGTTTTCCTGCAGGCGGTCATCGCAATCGGACAATCGTATGCCCAGCGCTCGCTCGGATTGCAGGCGCTGGGCGAACTCGTCCTCGATGCGGGGGTGACCGGTGTGAGCGTAGTCCCCTTCGGCGACTCGCGTCTTTTGCGCGCCTACGGGTTGACGGATCATCCCAATATCCTCGGCGGGTGCCTGGCGTTCGGGCTTGTCATTTTGTTTGCGGCGATCCTGCACGGCGAAAGACGCGCCCCCTGGCTGGCGGCGATTCCGTTTCTGCCTGCGCTTCTGGCGCTGGTGATGACGTTTTCGCGTTCGGGGTGGATCGGCTTGTTGAGCGGGATCAGCCTTACGGTCGGGATGGAAGCGGTTCGTCATCCGCAGAATTTGCTCAAGCGCGCCGTCCCCGTCGCTTTGGCGGGCGCGCTGTTGATCGCGCCGTTCGTCTGGACGCATTCGAATTTTTTTGGCGCGCGCGTGAACGTGGGCGCGGGGCGTCTGGCGTTGGCTACGCTGGAGGAACGCATGTACTTGATTCGCTCCGGCAATTTGATTTTTGTGGAGCATTCCGCCTTCGGCATCGGGTTGGGCGCCTCGCCGCTTGCGATGAAACAACGCTTCCCCGATTTTCCGTTGAATTACCAGCCGCCGCATTACACCCTGCTCGCTGCCGCCATGGAGACGGGCGTGTTTGGCGCGGCGTTCTATCTCGCCCTGATGATTTTGCCCTGGATCGCGTTTCTCGCCCGCTGGCGATTCTTCGCCGCGCAGCCGGCAAGGGTGGGCGCGGCTGCGCTTCTGCTCGCCATCACTGTGATCGGTTTCTTCGACTATTACACCTGGTTGAATCAGGCGGGACGCATCTGGCAGTGGCTCGGCTGGGGGCTTTGGTCGGCGGTACTCTCCGAGGGGCGTGCATGAGCAGCCTCCTGAACATTCTTCTCGTCCCGATCGTCACGTTCTATGCGGCGGTGATGACCGTGTTGATCGTGTACGTGGCAAATTACTTTTATCTTGCTTTCCTCGGTTGGAAACAGCGAGACTCCCTGACCAGGAGCGCGCACCGGCGTTTGACAGAATTGCCCCGCGTGACCGTGCAGCTGCCGATCTACAACGAGTGGTACGTCGCAGTGCGTTTGATCGAAGCCGCAGCCGCACTCGATTACCCGCGCCGCCTGCTCGAAATACAGGTCTTGGACGATTCGACCGACGACACGAAATCCCTGGTTGCCGAAAAGGTGAATCAACTGCGCGCCCAGGGACTGGACATCCATCACCTGTGCCGCAAAAACCGCATCGGCTTCAAGGCTGGCGCGCTCGAAGAGGGGCGCGCCAGAGCAAGCGGCGAGTACCTTGCCATCTTCGACGCGGATTTTGTCCCCCCGCCCGATTTTCTGCGCCGCACCCTCCCCTATTTCGATCACGACCGCATCGCCTTCGTTCAGGCGCGCTGGGGTCACCTCAACCGCGACTATTCCCTGCTCACCTTCCTGCAATCGCTTTCCCTCGACGCGCATTTTGCAATTGACCAGCCTGCGCGCGCCAACGCGGGCTACTTCTTCAATTTCAACGGCACAGCGGGCGTGTGGCGCAAGTCTGCCATTGAGGACGCCGGCGGCTGGAAAGCCGACACCCTCACCGAAGACCTCGACCTTTCGTATCGCGCCTTCCTGCGCGGCTGGTCTGCGCGTTACGCGGGGGACGTGGAGGCGCCGGGCGAATTGCCGGTCAGTTTCACGGCGTACCGCCGCCAGCAGCATCGCTGGGCGCGCGGCGGACTCGAATGCGCAATTCGATACATTCCGGTCATCTGGCGCACGAACCTGCCCTTTTCCCATAAATTGCAGGCGACCCTGCATCTCACAGGCTACGGGCTGCATTTCCTCACGCTTGCGTTGATTTGCCTGTATCCGCTTTTGCTTGCCCTGGCGCAGGAATATCCCACTCTGCTCCAGCCCCTCGGCATCGGTCTCTTCATGAACCTGCTGGCGATTGCGCCGACCATTTATTTCCTCATTGCGCAAAAGATACTCCGGCGGCGCTGGCTGGCGAATCTTCCCCTTATCTTCCTGATGTCCGTTTTTGCCTCCGGGCTCATCCTCAACACCCTGCGCGCCGCCCTGCAAATCCTCGCCCGCCGCGAAATTCCCTTCGAACGCACGCCCAAATACGGCATCACGCGCCGCCGCCAGAACTGGAGCGCAGACCGTTACCATGTCCATGTGGATTGGCTCATCGTCTTCGAAATCGCCCTCGCCTGCCTCAACCTGTGGACGGCGTTTCTCGGCTGGCAGACGGCGCACTTCCTGATTATGATCTACGCCATGCTTTTCGCTTTGGGGCTTTTCTTCGCCTCCGGCTTTACCCTCCTGCAATCCCTTTCCATGCGCTTCGCAGCCGACCGTCAACCTGCTCCCGTCAAATGAGCATTCTCTTCCCCCTCCGCCTCAACCTGCCACCTGCCCCGCCGGCAAGCCCCTCCATCAAACGCGCCGTTCTCGAAGCGCTGACATACTCGGATATTTTCGACTTCCCCCTGCGGCTCGATGAGCTGCATCGCTACCTGCCCGTCCGCGCCGAGGTGAGACAGGTGCAAGCCGCGCTCGCCTCCCTGCGCGGACGAGTCGACTCAATGGACGAATATTACTTTATTGCCGGGCGCGCGGAGATTGTCCAAATCCGCAAACAACGCACGGAACGTTCGCGGAAATTACTGCCGCACGCCCTGAAATATGGCCGCGTCCTCGGCTCGCTTCCCTTCGTCCGCATGGTCGCGTTGACGGGGTCGCTGGCTGTGATGAACGTCTCGGAAGATGCGGATTTCGATTACATGCTCGTCGCCGCGCAGGGGCGGGTTTGGACGGCGCGTCTGTTTGCCCTCGCGCTCAACCGCGCGGCAAATGGATTCGGTCACACGCTCTGCCCGAATCTCATTATCTCCGAATCCGCGCTCGAATGGACCTTGCACGATTTGTATTCTGCGCGCGAATTGTGCCAGATGCTCCCGCTTACCGGTCTGGAAGTGTATCGCAAACTGATGCAGTCCAATCGTTGGGTGCGGGAGTTCCTGCCGAATGCCTGGATGGACTCAGGCGGCTTGCCGCCAAAAACGCAGAAGCAGATTTCTGCCCTCCAGCGTTTCCTTGAACCGCCTCTGCGCGGAACGCCTGGCGACCGCTTCGAAGCCTGGGAGATGAATCGCAAGGTCGCCCGATTCTCGAAGCAGAAGGGCTTCGGTGAAGAGACGGTTTTCACGCCGCAGATTTGTCAGGGAAATTTCCACCATCACCGCAGGTGGACGATGAACAAGTTTGCGGCGAAGTTGATGGAGTCAGGAGCAGAATGAAATGACGCGCATCCTCTTCGGTCAGTCCTACTACCTGCGCTTCGACCCCAAATTGTGGGAGGCGATGCAGCCCTATCCCCCGCTGGGCACGCTGTACGCAGCCAGTTACGTCCGCGCTCACGGATACGAGGCGGCATTGTTCGATGCAATGCTGGCGGAGTCGGAGGAGGAATGGGCGCAGTCCCTCGATCAACACAAGCCGCAGTATGCCGTCCTTTACGAGGATAACTTCAATTATCTTTCCAAGATGTGCCTGCTCAGAATGCGCGAGGCTGCCTTCAAAATGATTGGAATGGCGAAAGCGCGCGGCTGCACGGTCATTTTGTGCGGCGCCGATGTAACCGATCATCACGAGAAGTACCTCGAGCAGGGCGCAGACTACTGCATCCTCGGCGAGGGGGAGGAGACGCTCCTCGAACTGCTGAATCAACTGTCGGCGGGGAAGGAAGCGGGGCAGGTCGTTGGCGTGGTTTCGCGGTACAAGTTACAGGTCATGCGCCGCCCGGACATAACCGATTTGGATAGACTTCCCTTCCCTGCATGGGATTTGGTGGACATCGAAAAATATCGTTCGATTTGGATGAAGCGTCACGGATATTTTTCGATGAACATGGTGACGACGCGCGGCTGTCCGTATCATTGCAACTGGTGCGCCAAGCCAATCTGGGGGCAGCGGTACAACTCGCGCTCGCCGGAGAACGTGGCGGCGGAGATGAAGTGGATCAAGGAAAATTTTGCGCCCGATCACATCTGGTTCGCGGACGATATTCTGGGACTGAAACCGAACTGGATCGAACGATTCGCCGCGCTGGTGAACGAAGCGGAGGCGGTCATTCCCTTCAAGTGCTTGCAGCGCGCCGATCTGGTGAACGAAAGGCGGGCGCGCGCCCTGGCGCAGGCAGGCTGTAAAACCGTATGGATCGGCGCGGAATCCGGTTCGCAGAAGATTCTCGATGCGATGGAAAAGGGCGACAGGGTCGAGGATATTTACAACGCCGCGCGTTTGCTGCGGGCGAACGGAATCGAAGTGGGTTTCTTTCTGCAATTCGGCTACCCCGGCGAGACGTGGGAGGATGTGCAAAAGACGCTGAAGATGGTACGCGAGTGCGCGCCCGACGACATCGGCATTTCGGTTTCGTACCCGCTGCCCGGAACGAAATTTTACGAACGCGTCAAACTGGAATTGGGCGAAAAGCAAAACTGGGTGGATTCGGACGATCTGGCGATGCTCTACCGCGGACCGTTTCCGCAGGAGTTCTATCGCATCCTGCATCGGTGCGTCCATCACGAGTTTCGGTTTCGGCGCGCCTGGCGCAGCCGCAATGTGAAGGGGATGATTCGCTCGCCTTACGATCTGCTCCGCCTGGCGCGCGCAGAGATGCAGTTACGGAGTTTCAAGCCTCATGGATGAGCGGTTTTCGGTCATTGCCGAGGCGTTCTCACGCACCGCCGCAAAATATGATGCCTTCGCCGAAGACCATCCGCACCTGACGCGCTTGCGGAACAAAGTGTACGCGCACATCGAAAGATTTTTGCCGCACGCTGCGCGGATTCTCGAGTTGAACGCCGGCACCGGCACAGACGCAGCCGCCCTCGCCCGGCGCGGATACTTCATCCATGCCATTGACATCGCGCCCGGCATGTTGGAGCGTTTGCGTGAAAAGGTCGCACGGTTCGGGCTGGAAGGAAAAGTCACGTTTCAACAGGCTTCCTTCACCGCCTTGAGCGCCGTGCAGGGCGCGCCCTTCGATGCGGTCTTTTCGAACCTGGGCGGCTTGAACTGTATCCCCGATCTGACGCCGGCGATTGCCGAGCTGCCGCGCGTTCTGAAGCCTGGCGGACTCGTGGTGTGGGTTCTCATGCCGCCGGTTTGCCTGTGGGAAATGGCGGAGGTCTTTCGCGGGAATTTCCGCCTGGCATTCCGCCGCCTCTCGCGCCGCGGAGTCCGCTCTCACCTCGAAGGGTTATATTTCGATGTGCATTATTTTCCGCCGCGCCGCGTCCTCCGCTGGTTTGGCGACGACTATTCCCTCGTTGCGCTGGAGGGACTTTCCGTATTCACGCCGACCGCCGAAAGCAAAAACTTTGCCAAACGCTTCCCGCGTCTTTACCAGACCCTGGCATGGCTCGACGACCGATTGTCGGCGCGGCGCCCCTGGCGGGAATGGGGCGATTTCTACATCCTGTCGCTTCGTTATCAGCCATCGGGCGCAAAGGACAACGCATGAATCTCGCCAGGAACAGCCTGTGGGCGCTGCTGGCGCGCATCGGCGCGCAGGGCATGGCGGCGCTCTTCACCATCGTCCTCGCGCGGCGGCTGGGAAGCGCCGGATTCGGCGAGTACGCCGTCATTGCAACGGTCATCTTCATCGGCAACATGCTGACGACATTCGGCACGGATATGTCGTTGATTCGCGGGATTGCCGCGCAGGGCGACCTCTCGCTGCTGCCTGCGGCATTATTCATCCAACTCGGCTTGTCGCTTGCGCTGATTGCGCTGCTCTGGCTTGCCGCGCCGCTCCTGCCCATCCACAGCGCGAGCGGTATCCTTGCATTGCGGGTGTATAGTCTGGTCATGATCCCGCTGGCTTTCTTCACCGT
This sequence comes from Anaerolineales bacterium, assembly GCA_034432325.1. Taxonomy (GTDB): domain Bacteria; phylum Chloroflexota; class Anaerolineae; order Anaerolineales; family Villigracilaceae; genus Defluviilinea. Next base: position 2,667 of record DAOUBY010000296.1, on the reverse strand, counting down.
GTTCACGAGCGCCCTGCGCGGCAGACAGGCGATGGGCGCATACGCCGCCTTGAATTTGAGCGCCGCGTTCCTTCAACTTGCCGCAACCTGGTTTTTCATGAACGCGAACCTTGTGCGCCTGGCAATCCTTCTCCTGGCGGTTCAAACTGCCGTTGCCGTGATCGGAGCGGTCGTTTGTTCCATTTGGATTTCGGATTTCTGGCGGGCGTGGCGCTTCGACCCGCAGGCGGTTTCCCATTTACTGAAGAGTAGTTCGCCCTTCGCCTTGCTGACCGTTCTCGCCATGCTTTATCAACGACTCGGCGTGTTGATTCTCGCCGCATTGGGCGGACCGTCCCTGACGGGGTGGTTTGCCGCGGCGCAGCGTACCCTCGAGGCGGCGAAGACAGCGCATGGAGCGGCTTTTACCGCGCTGTACCCCGCCATGGCGCAAAGCCGCGAGGGATCGTTTCGCGGCTGGTGGATGTTGTTGATCGCGGGCGCGGGTCTCGGCGCGGCGCTCCTTTCGGCGCTGGCAATGCCGGTGACGCGCATCCTCTTCGGGGTCGGATATGAAGCGTCTGCCGCGGCGCTGCAAATCCTGGCGTGGGCGCTCGTCCCCTATACGATTAGCACATTTCTCACCCTGAAATTCGCCGCCTCGCAACGCGAGACATCCGTGCTGCATGCCTCACTGACGAGTCTCACGGCGCTGGTTTTGCTGAGCCTGTGGTGGATTCCGCGCGCAGGGCTGGCGGGCGCGGCTGGGGCGGCGCTGGCTGCCGAATCGGTGCAGGCGGCGCTCTTGTTCGTGCGATGGAGGCAGAATGAGTTTTCCAAATTTTCCCGAAAAGCACACATTTGAATCTTTGCTCAAGGCTGAAGACATCGTTGCCTATCGCAGAGTTTTGGGACGCATGCCGAAGTTTCGCAAACTCGACGGGGTCTTGTTTTGCCTCGAACGCGGCTTGCCGCGCCGCATGCGCTGGCGCATCCCTGTTCGGCGCGCGGGCAGTATGAACGCGGATGTGTATGAGGTCAAAAAGAACGGCGCGGTGGTGCTGACCAGTTTTGGCGGCGGTTCCCCGATTGTGGTTGAACTCGCCGAGGAAATGGCGGTTTTGGGCGCGCGCCGCATGGCGCTGATGACCGCCGGCGGCATTCTTCAACCCGGCATCAAAGCGGGTGATGTGGTGGTATGCACGCGCGCCATTCGTGACGAGGGCACTTCGCATCATTATCTGCCCCAGGCGAAATACATCGAAGGCGATGAGCAGTTTGCGGCTGAACTTGCAGAGGCGATCCGGGCGCGCGGCGTTCCCTGCTCGATGGGCGCCACGTGGACGACCGACGCGCCCTACCGCGAAACGCTGGAGGAAGTGCGGCGCTATCGGGCGGAAGGAGTCAAAATCATCGAAATGGAATCGGCGGGATTGTTCACAGTGGGGCAGGTGCGGGGACTGGCAACCGCCTCGGTGGTCATTGCGATGGACAGTCTCGCTGAAGATCAATGGCGCCCTCCGCAGCGGCTCGAACCCGTCATGCGTTCGCTGGAAATCGTCTATGCCGCGTGTGTGGAGGTTTTGGGAGGGGCGCGATGATGCCCTTTATCTGCCCTCGATGCCGGGCTGCGCTCGAACATACCGCCCCCAGCGAATGGCGTTGTTTGCAGGATGGATTGTCCTTTCGCTGCGTGGACGGCATCTGGCGCTTTCTCCTGCCCGAACGCGAAGCCCGCTACGCCCGCTTCATCGCGGACTACGAGGCTGTCCGCCGTTTCGAGGGCCGCGGCTCCGCTGACGCAGCATACTACCGCGCCCTCCCGTTCGAAGACCGCAGCGGACGTTTCTCCGCCGACTGGAAAATTCGCGCCGCAAGTTTCCGCATGCTGGAAAAACTCATTTCCTCCCTGCCGCCCTCCCGCATCGTGGACATGGGCGCGGGCAACGGCTGGCTCTCCAACCGCCTGGCGGCGCGCGGACATCAGGTCTTGGCGGTGGATTTGCTCGTCAACGCCGCGGATGGCTTGGGCGCGTGGAAAAATTACGAAAACAAGTTCACCCCCATTCAAGCCGAATTCACGCGCCTGCCGTTTCCAGATTCGGCGGTTTCCCTCGTCGTTTTCAATGCCTCCTTTCACTACTCCGAAAGTTACGCCGAAACTCTGGCAGAATCGCTGCGCGCGCTGGATTCATCCGGACGGGTGGTGATCATGGATTCGCCCGTCTATCACGACCCCCAATCGGGCGAGCGGATGGCTGCAGAACGCCGGGAGCAGTTCCGGGCGCGTTACGGCTTCGCCTCCGACTCCCTGCAAAGCGAAAATTACCTGACCTATGCGCGGATGAGGTCGCTCGGCGAACAATTCAAAATCCACTGGAGACATGTCCGTCCGTTTTACGGCTTGCGCTGGACGATCCGTCCGTGGCTGGCGCGGCTCAAACGGAGGCGCGAACCCGCCGAGTTTGGACTGTGGGTTGGGACATTTTCATCTTTGCCGCGGAGTAGCACAGACAGGACTTACCAAAACCTTGCATAGAGCGCGTTCTCTAACGCGCAGACCGGATAAGCCCTGAGAGAGTGTTTTGAAATTCATGTTCCAACCACAGATGAACACAGATAAATTCAGTACTTCACGAAAGCGCGTATTTGGCGGTCTCTACCGCCGAATTTGCGCTAGAGAGCGCA
>DAOUBY010000295.1:0-10753 GCA_034432325.1 Anaerolineales bacterium | reverse complement strand
TTCTCTAACGCCGGCTGACTTATGCAACAGATCAAATCAGGACTTATGCGTAATCAACGTTCTCTAACGTTGATTATCCAGTCTGCGCGTTGGAGAACGCGCCCTACGCAAAGTTTTGCGTAAGTCCTGGTGAAAATTCGATGCAAGAGAATGCTGAGCCTGATTGCAAATAAAGTCTAATGACAACAGTGGAAGGAATGAAAACCTTTTGACCCCCGAAACCACACTCGTGCGGCTCAGGCAAATCCTCCTGATCATTTCAGCAGGCGTATTCGGCATGACAATGACCGAACTGATTTTTCTTGGTCATTGGAATAAGACCATCCAATTCCTGCCGTTTGTGTTATGCGTGCTTGGTCTGCTTGCCTGCGCCGGCGCGTACTTTCGTCCCGGCAAAGCGCGGCTGGCAGGCGCGCGCTGGTCCATGATTGTGATTGGACTTTGCAGTTTCATTGGGGTTTACGAACACATGGCAGGCAACTATCACTTTCGGCTCGAAGTACAGCCCAACGCAACAGCCTGGACTTTACTCAAAGCCACCCTCGAAGGCGAGAACCCGGTCCTTGCGCCCGGCATTCTTTTATTGGGCGCGGCGATTGGGCTTGCAGCAATCTACCGGCATCCGCTATTGGAGCCAAATCACCCAAAGGAGAAAATAGAATGAAAAGATATTTTGTGTTGGTTATTGCGTTACTGCTCACATTGAGCGCCTGCAGCAGTTCCACCGGAGACATCGAAGTTCACAGCCCATGGGTGCGTCCCACCGCAAAGGGAGAAAACGCCGCCGTCTATTTGACTCTGCACAACCATTCCGCTGCAGCCGATGAATTGATCGGCGCGTCGTCGAACGTGGCAGACATGGTCGAAATCCATGAAAGCACAATGGAAAACGACGTCATGCAAATGCACATGGTCGCTTCAGTGCCGCTTGCCGCCGACCAGGAAGTCATTTTCGAGCCGGGCGGTCTTCACATCATGCTGATCGGCGTCAAACAAGACCTGGTGCTTGGCGAACACATCGGCGTCGTGCTTCACTTCAAGAATCACGAGGACATCGCCGTCGAAGTACACATCGAAGATGCAATGCCCGAAGACGAGCACATGCACATGGAGGGAAGCACACCCCAACCGTAACGCCAAAATACAACGCAAAACATGGCGCACTCCCCGTTATAGTGTTGCTCTGTGAAAACTACGTCAACCGCGAAGATTTTGTAGGGCGACATTCATGTCGCTTTTAGGTTGCGGAATGAATTCCGCGCTACGAATTTCAAGAAAATAATCCACCTCGATTCGGGATAACCGCCGAGACGCGGAGAACACAGAGAAAATCCATGGCAAAATCTCCGCGAACTCTGCGTCTCTGCGGCATCCGAATTCAACCCTTATACCGAACTCACGTTAATCCCGTAATACGCGTAGGGCGCGTAAGAGAACGCGCCCTTTCGCGTTAGAGAATGCCAACCGGGAGTGTTGTTTTGGGGAACCAATTGCCGTGCCTCATCGTCAACGCAGGGAAGGAGACAAAAATGAAAAAGATGACTTTATTGTTACTCGCACTGATCCTTGCCGCCTGCTCTGCCATTGGCGGGAGCGAACTCAGCCGCAGCCAGGCAAAATGGCAGGACGCCGGCATCAGCCATTATCGCTTTGAGTTGAGCGTCAGCTGCTTTTGCCTGTTCAGAAGCCAGATGCCATTGACCATCGAAGTGAAGGACGGCGAAATCGTCTCGATGACCGACGTCAACGGCGAGGCTTTCCCGATGGACGACCCCATGAGCGAACTGGTCATGAAGCACGCAACCATTGACCGCCTCTTCTCCGAACTTGGGTCTGACTCCGTCCAAAAAGCCGACCGCCTCACGATGCGCTTTGATCCCACCTACGGTTTCCCCGTCGAGGCTGCCATTGACTTCATCGAACTTGCCGCCGACGACGAGTTGTACCTCTCGGTTTCAGGGTTCGAACCGCTTCCTTGAACAGAATCAACCGTCCGTTAAGTAAGAAGCGAAAAAACGTCCCGCAGGTTTCAACCTTCGGGACGTTGCCGTTAATTGTCGGGCTGTGTCCACTGCCGCAAGATGTCATTATCGGCGATCTGGATGCGGCGGTCTTCCATGCGTATCGCTCCGCTTTTTTCCAACTCCTTGAGCGAACGGGAGACCACCTCGCGCACGGTGCCCAGCCGCGCCGCCAGTTGTTCCTGTGTCCAGGGCGGGTGCGGGCTTGTTTCCATTTCGGCGATGAGGCGCGCCAGCCGGTGCGTGACCTGATAGAACGCCATCTCGCTGACCTTGCCCACCAGGGCGCGCAGGTTCTGCCCGAATTTACTCAAGACCTTCAAAGCAAATTCGGGGTTGGCTTTGACGAGTTCGCGCAGGGTGTGCGCATTCACCACCCAGACGCGGGTCGGTTCGAGCGCCTCCACGTTGACCGGGTTCGCGCCGCCGTCGAAAGCGGGGACCTCGTTGCAGGTTGCGCCCTCGGTGAGAACAGCGATGATGTATTGGCGTCCCTGCGGGGAGACGCGGTAGAGTTTGACGCTGCCGCTTTCGATGATGTGCAAGCCGGCGCATTCGTCGCCCTCCCAAAAGAGAATATCGCCGCGTTCATATTCGCGCAACTGTGTAACCGCCGCCAGGTCTTTCAGCACCGTTTCGGGGAGTTCGTCGAAATAGGGGTTGAGCCGCAGCGTGCGGAGTTTTTCGCTTTTGGGCACTTCGATCAGTTTCATCGAAAGCCTATAAATCGCCCAGCAGAACGTGGTCTGCGCCGCGGTCAATTTCCCAGGGATAGACGATGAACGCATCGGTGACGGCGGCGTAATAATCGGGGCGCACGTGACCGAACAGGCTGCGGTAGGGATTGAAGTGCAGGACGCACGTTTCCGGGAATCCGCCCGCCGCAGAGACGCGGTTCTTCACCGCCGTGATGGTGCGCCCGGAACCCCACACATCGTCCACAATCAGGGTGGGTCTGCCGCGCAGTTTGTCTTCGGCGGGGAACTGAATGAACTCGGGCCAAGCCATGAGTTTCGCCTTTTCACTCGCCGACTGGGCGGGAAAATCCACCGCCGCCGTCAGGATGTGGGTGATGTTCATGGCTTCGGCGAGCAGTCCGCCGGGGATGATTCCGCCGCGCGTGATGATGACCATGGCGGTGAACTCGCGCTTGAACTGCGGAATGAGATGGTCAATCAGGCGGTCCACTTCCGCCCAGGTGACCACTTCACGACGGGGTTGATTTTGAGGCTGCATGAAATCCTTACCGATGGAACGCTTTCATCTTTCTTTTTAGGACTTACGCGTAAGCGGCGTTCTCTAACGCCAATTACCTGTCCAGCGCGTTGGAGAATGCGCAAAGTTTTGCGTAAGTCCTGTTCTTTTGTTTGGAACGATGTAAAGAAGCAAGAGTTACGACAACACCGCCGCCAGGGGCGCCGGCGCCGGGATTTGCACGGGCTGCCCAGCCGCCTGCGCTTTTTCCACATCGCGCGCCCAAATGTAGAGGCAGGTATGATACGCAATGGACGTGTAGGAACTGATGACGCTGGCGACCACCACAAAAGCGAAGAAGATGAAAGCCGCAACGGCAATCGCCGCAATGGACAGGAAGTTGAATCCGCCTGCCGCATACACCGCCCCGCCGCCCAGCGCCAGCGCAACGACAAAACCGCCGAAACCGAGCAGGAAGCCGATCAAGCCCGTCACCCAGCGCACGCCCACCGTGCTGACGCCGATCAGCAAAAGGTTCTGCTTTGTGATGTTCCACACCCTTTGCATCGCCTCTTTGAGATTCAAATCGTCAATCACCATCGCAGGCAGAATGAGATACGACGCCTCCGTCCACAACACTTCGAGCAGGTTTGCGGCGCTGCGGACCAGTCCGCCCACCACCCCTCTGCGTCTGCGGTTGGCGGCGTTCTTCAGCATGTTGACGAACGTCGAAGCGGCGGCGAGGGTGAGGATGTCGAAAAAGTCGCGGCGGACGATTCCCCAGGCTTTGTCCATGCGCCCGTCTCCCTCTGAGAGATAGCCAAAGATCAGGTAGGCGGTCATCCCCGAAAAGACATACGTCACCACAAACTGCACAAAGACCAGAATCGCCCCCAGCACAGCCATGACGATGTTCCCCGTCTGCGAACCGCCGAACAGAACCGCCGCAATCACAATCGGGATGACGCCGATGACCGAAACGATCATCCCCGCCGCCAAAGCATAGATCGAAGGCTTGAGCAGGTCTTTATCCTTGAACGCCATGCTCCAGGCTTGTTTCAAAAACGACCAACCGCGCGAAAACGATTCCATAAAATTCTCCTCATTTCTCATGTCGTTGCGAGCGACTGAAAGGAGCGAAGCAATCTCCATCGAATTTGAGATTGCCTCGTCGGGGTACACCCTCCTCGCAATGACGTTCGTGGATTTATTATAGCAAAGGATTACCGCACCGAGCCCCGCCGCCGCGCCAGCCAGACCAGCGTCAGCGGGACGAGAAGGGCAGACCCGCACAACGGATTCCCCCGCCCCGGCGGGAGCGCGGTGGGGCTGGCGTCCGCTTCGTGCGTCGGGACGGCTGACTCTGCCACAGGGGGCGTGGACTCCGCTTCGGGCGTTTGCGTCGGCTCGGCGGCAGGAGCAAGCGTCGGCGGGGGAGGCGGCGGCGTAGCAGTCAGCCAGAGGAAGTCGTAGCCGCTTTCCAGCACGTCCACCGCGCCGGGGAAGAAGTAGTAGATGCTCTCCGCAATCTCTTTGACGCGGGGTTCGTTGGGGGCGAGTTCCAGCGCGCGGTGAATCTCCTGCATGGAGCGCAAAGTTTCGGCTGTGGCGTCTTCGCCCTCCTGCGAAGCGTAATAGGCATGCACAGCCAGCAGGTCGGCAAAGCCCGCGTGCCACAGACCATCGTCGGGCAGCAGCGCGACCGCCCGCTCGTATGCCTCGACGCTCAGGCGGTAGAGTTCCTGCCCGCCCGCATCGTGACGGAATCCGCGGCGGAAGAAGAACATCTCCTTGTAGAGTTTGCCCAACCGCCCCCATGCCTCGCCGTCTTTGGGGTTGTTTTCCACGTTCCTGCGTTCGTTCAGCGCCTTCTGCCACACCGAAGGCAGGACGAGTGAAATCTCGAAGTCGTTCTCGCGGGCGGGTTCGAGATCGTCGAAGCGCCAGCGAATTTCATTGCCGTCCATTCTGCCGCCCGGCGTGGTCATGGACCAGCCGGTGTGTTCATCGAAAATGACGTTTTGCGGGTTCGCTTCATACGGCAGGCGGACGATGAGGTCTGCCCTGCCAATCGTATCCTTCCAGCCTTCGCCCGTGTGGAAGATGTAGCCATAAGAGACGAAGGGGTATTCGCCAGTGCCGTCAACGCTGTACGTCACTCGAATCAACACATCCTGCCCCGCCGGAAAGGCGACATCGAACTCCGCCCAGGGAACGTCTTCGTAGGCATAGAGCGGGTCTGCCTGCATCACCCGCCGCGTGGAAACGGCGCGCTCATTGACCTTGACTTGCAGGCTGCGTATCTCCGGGAACCTGCCAAAGCCATCGTTGATGCTGAGCGGGAAGCGCACTGCCATGCGTTCCGTTTCGCTTCCGAGATTGCGCATCGTGAAATCGGCGGTCACCTTTGCCTGCCCGAGATCATTTGCCGATGCGCCCGCCTGCACATCCAGCAGAACCGTCTCCGCCATCATGCGCACCTGCGTGCCTTCCGCGCCCGCTTCGGGATTGGCGCCGGGCGGGTTGGCAGGCGGGGCAACATCCGCGCGGACGTTCAGCGGGAAGACCGCCGCCAGCAGGATAACCGTCACAAGAGTAACCATGCGTTTCATATTCACCTCACAACAGGCTGATGGGGTCCACTTCCACGCGCCAGCCGTCGAGGCGGATGCCGCGCAGGAACTCTTTCGGGTTGGCGCCGCGCAGAACGATCTGCCAGCGGTAATAGCCGCCGAGCTTTGCAAAGAAACACGGGACGGGACCGATCACCGCCGACTGACGGCTGAGCGCCGACAACTTCTCCCCCACCTTTCTCGCTTCCCGCTCCGCCGATTGCGGGTCGGCGTTTCGATATTCCAATCTCACCAGACGGCTGAACGGCGGATAGCCCAGCCGCCGGCGTTGATCCAACTCGTAGCGGTAGAAGCCCTCCACGTCATGCTTCGCCGCAGATTGAATGACCGGGTTCTGCGGGTCGAAGGTTTGCAGGATGACCCTGCCGCCGCGCCCGCTGCGTCCCGCCCGCCCGGCGACCTGCGTCAACACCTGGAAGACCCGCTCCCCCGCAAACGGGTCGGGCAGATTCAGCCCCACGTCTGCCAGCACAATACCCACCAGCGTGACCATGGGCAGGTCCAGCCCTTTGGCGAGCATCTGTGTGCCGATCAGCACGTCTGCCTGATGGTTGGCAAAGTGAGTCAAAATCATCTCGTGGGCGTCTTTGGCGCGGGTGGTGTCCCAGTCCCAGCGCAGGGTGCGGGCTTTGGGAAACAGCGCGCGAACATCCGCTTCCACCTTTTCGCTCCCCAAACCATATTCGCGGATGTGTTTCCCGCCGCATTCAGGGCAGGTCTTCGGCTTGCCGCGCTGGTATCCGCAGGTGTGACAGAGCAGGTCAAAGGTCGAAGGCTGCGGGTCGGAAGTTGGGCTTGTGACCTTTGACGTGAGGCGTTCGACGTGCAGTGTCAGCGGCGTATCGCAGTTGGGGCATTTCATCACGTGTCCGCAATCGCGGCAGAAGACGTAGGTGGCGGTTCCGCGGCGGTTGAGGAAGAGGATGGCTTGCTCGCCGCGCTTCAGCGTGGAGTCGAGTTCTTCGAGCAGGAGCCGGCTGAAGGTCCCGCGATGACCGGCTTTCAGTTCCTCGCGCATGTCCACGATGTGAACGGGCGGAAGACCTCCGGGGTCTCTTAAGACCTCGGAGGTCTGAATCCGTTTGGGCAAATCGAGTCGTTGAAGTTGACCGCTCTCCGCCTGATGGCGTTGAATCACCGTCGGGGTGGCGGAGCCGAGCACGCACACCGCGCCGCACAGCCGCGCGTATGCCTGCGCCGCCGTCACCGCGTGATAGAACGGCGGCTCGGACTGATGATACGATGAGTCATGGCACTCGTCCGCCACGATAAGCCCAATGTTGGGAAGCGGGGCAAACAGGGCGCTGCGCGCGCCGATGATGACCTTGAGCTCGCCAGCCCGCGCCCGCCGCCAGGTGTCGTAACGCTCGCCTTCGGAGAGTTTGGAATGCACCAGCCCCACCTGCCCCGGAAAGCGGCGCAGGAAACGGCGCACGGTCTGCGGGGTGAGGGCAATTTCAGGCACAAGGATGATCGCCTGTCTGCCGCGTTTCACCGTTTCCTCGGCGGCGCGGAGGTAGATTTCGGTTTTGCCGGAACCCGTCACGCCTTGAAGCAGGAACGCCGCAGAGTGCGAAGCGCGGATTGCGCCCGAAATTTTTTTCAGCGCAAAATCCTGCTCAGGGGTCAATTCAATTCCTTGTTCAGCGGGGAACTTGTTTACCTGGGCGCTTGTTTTCTCCAGCGGGTCGCGGAACAATTCGCTCTCGAACAGGCGGATCAACCCGCGTTCTTCGAGCGCCTCCAAGTCCGAAAGGTTGCATCCGCTCTCGGCATAGACCCACGAGACGTTGACGGCTTCGGGCTGGCGGATGAGGAAGCGCAATGCAGACTGACGGCGGGCGAGGGTTTGCTTCGTCCCAAGCGTGTCCATCGCCGCCTCCGCCGCTTCGGGCGTGACCGATAACTGGGCAACGCGAACGAACTTTGTCCTCACCCGGGGCGGGGGCAAAACGCTCCTCGCCGAAAGCACGCCTTTCCGCACGAGGTAATTCGCCGTTTTGCGCCAGTCCACTTTGGCGAAGTGGGCGTCAATCTGCCGTCCGCGCAGGGGACCGCGCAGGCGCAGCAGGCTGAGCAGGCGGTCTTCGACGGTTTGGCGCTGGGTCTTTTGGGTGTTAGGCTCTTTGGCGGCTGGAGATTGGTAATTGGAGATTCGTAATTCGTAAATGGTGTCTGCCTGCTGGCTCAAGCCAGGGGGAAGGAACAAGCCGGCGATGGATGCCAGAGGCTGAAGGGTGGAGTCTGCCAGTTCGTGAGCGAGGGCAATTTGCGGCGGAGTCAGAACCGCTTCGTCGTCCACCACTTCGAGAATTTCCTTGATTCCCGGTACGGAGGGCGAATCCACAAAGCGGACGACGACTCCCTGCACGGTCTGCCCGCCGAACGGGACGATGACCAACTGCCCAACGCGAACCCGCCCTGCAAGCGGCTCAGGGATGGCGTAATCGAAGACGCCCGATACCGCCGGGATGTTGACAACAATTTGAACGAAGCCGGTCATCGAGCCGATTATAAGCGCAACGCAGAGCAGGCGGTTTACTCCGCCGGCATCAGTTTGCGCACGGCAACCACCGCGCCGAGGAACGCGACCCCCAAAATGCCGGTGATGCCGGGCAGAACCCACATCACCGCAGAACTGCCAAAAGACTTGATGCGCGCTTCGAGCGGGCGCTGAGGGTTGTAGAGGACGGTCACTTCGTCTCCCGCTTCGTACTGGGGCGAGGAACTGCCCTCGTTCATCTGCACGGAACGGCGTTTGCCGTCGCTGGCGGTGAATTCGACGACGGGGTAGTAATAGGTCTCGATGATGCGATCCTGTTCGTTGACGTATTGCCGCCGTTCGATCACGTCCACCACTCTGCCGGGCGCGCTCGCTTCGCGGCTGATCTTGAGGATGTTGTTGTAGGAAGCGACCGCGGCAATCAGCAGCATCAACACAGCGACGCCGCTAAAGAGCGAGAGGATGATTTTTTCCATGTTTACCCCGCCGCTCTGTGTGCCTGCCCGGCTCATTTTCTCAAATTCGGCATCGAATTCGGCATCTTCAGCGGAATCCATCATCGCTTCGAGTTTGCGCCGGTCCATTTCATCTGGGACAGCGTCGAGGCTGCCGTAGGTCACGCCGTCCACTTCAAAGGCAACGGGCAGGTCGTCCTCCCAGCGAATCGAGTATTTCTTTGTTGTCATAGATTCTCCACTCAAAAATACTAAACCACGAAGACACTGAGTCACGGAGTTTTATCGGTTTTCTCTGTGTCTCGGTGTCTTCGTGGTTTAAAAGAAACCACCGATCAAAATGTTAACTCACCTTACGCAGTAGCGCGAGATTCTCGCCCTGAGCCTGCCGAAGGGTATCTCGTATTTTCAGGCGACATAAATGTCGCGCTACGGGAAAACTGCGTAACATCAGATGTTAATTCACCGATTTCAATATTGCCGCCGCGCCGTAGCCCACCACAGAGGAGTAATCGCCGGTCACATCGCCCGAGGTGGCGTGGCGCAGAACCCGCACCCGCTCCGCGCCGAGTTCGCGCGCCGCCCACAGCGCCGCCGTCACCGCACCCAGCCCGCAGGCAAAGCCCTTGCCGGCACGTTCCACGTCGAAGGCGGCTTCGGGGTCGAAGGATTCGATTGCCTCCAGCATGGCGCGGTCGAATTTCAGTGCGGCAGACTGGTTGTAGTAGTGGGAGAGATCGGTGCTGGCAACGAGGAGCGAGTCTCTGCCGCGCAAGACCTGCGCCAGCGCCCTGCCCAACCCCTGTGAGACGCGCGGCTCCTGCGCCCGCACCATGACCGGCAATAACCTCCAGCCGGGCTTCAAGGCGCGCTGAAGGAACGGCAGTTCGATTTCCAGCGAATGTTCCGGGTCGCGGGCGACGGCTGAAAGCCCAAACCCCAATTCCGATTTCAACGCCGAGTCGAGGTGGTTCAGGGCGTCGCGGTCCACCGGCGCTTCGCCGAGGGGCGTCCAATAGGCGGCGTGGGAAGTGGTCAGAAGGGGTTCGTAGTAGGGGTGGTGCATCGGCGCAATGACGGCGACCAGGTCCGCGGTCCGCGAGCGAAGCGCGGCAAAGGCATAGCCTGCCACCGCGCCGGAATAAATGTGTCCCGCATGAGGCGCAATGACTCCCACCACTTCCCCGTCCAGTTCGGGAAGTTTGGCATCCGTCAGAAACTCATCCACAGACTGCGCCAGGGCTTTCGGGTTCCCCTCATACCACCTGCCGGCAATGGGTGAAGGACGAACATCAACCATAAAAAGATTTTAGCACTTTTTGGGTGGCGAGAAAAGCAAGCGGCGGAAGATGCCCGCCGTCGAACCATTCGGCGTCGTCGGCGTCGTCGGCGGCTTTCAAGTCGCCGCCGTTGACCTCCGCCTGATAGATGATGACGAAGTCTGCGCCGCGCGGATGTTCGCGCCCGGAGACGATGTCGTACACGCGCGTCACGCGGACGCTCAAGCCTGTCTCTTCCAAACATTCCCGTTCCGCCGCCCGGGCAGGGTCTTCGCCCCCGTTGACGAAGCCCGCCGGCAGAGTCCACATACCGCGAAACGGTTCGTTGACGCGCCGCACGAGCAGAACGCGCCCATCCCGCACCACCAGCGCCGCCGCAGCGACCTTTGGGTCCACAAAATGGATCCAGCCGCAGGCAGGGCAAACGGGGCGCAGTTTCCCGAATCGCTCTTCGGAGTTCAGCAGTTGACCACAGCGGGGGCAGAATTTGTATTCGTTATTTGCCATGTTGAACAAAGAGACGGCGGATGCGCCGTTATGGCTTTCTCAAGTTGCCTTTATGACCGCCTGCTCTGGTTTTTTGCATCGAATTACGCGAATTACACAAAAATTGGGTTCATTCGCGTCCATTCGATGCCGCTTTTGCTGACTTTGAGAAAACCATAGA
>DAOUBY010000294.1:0-13949 GCA_034432325.1 Anaerolineales bacterium | reverse complement strand
AGCCTGCGCCGACGCAAGAGCAGGCCGCAGAGTTGATCGACGTCCCCTTCAGTTCCTATCGTCGCCACCTCAAAGCAGGCATGACGCGCATTGCCGACATTCTCTGGCGGGCTGAGGTGGAGAAGACGGAAACCTGAGCAGAAAATGAGCTGATTTTGAGATGGATACACGCGTCAGGCTCACCTACAATGGCAGATAGCACCATCAGCGACAAAATGGAGATGATACGATGTCTGAAACCCAAGCTGTAGTCCAGCAGGTGTTGGCTGCCTGGAACTCGCATGACCCGGCGCGCGTCGCCGCCTTTTACACCGAAGATTGCCGCGTCATAGACGTTGCCATCGCCCAGCCGCCTGTCGGACGTGCGGGCGTCCAGCGTATGTTCGAGGCATATTACCACGCCTTCCCCGACCTGGAGATCAAACCAGACGTCATCATCATCGAAGGCAACAGGGTGGCCGTATTTTGGATGGCGCATGCCACGCATCAGGGGGCGATCCTGAACATTCCGCCCAGCGGGAGAACGGTGACGGCGCGCGGCGTGAATTACCTGGTGCTGCGAGACGACAAAGTCTGCGAGACATTGACCATCTGGGACGTCGCCGGAATGTTGCGCGACCTGGGATTGTTGCCCGATCTGTGATCAGCTGATTGGCTGCGCATTATGACGGCGCCGACGCCCACCGCGTGCGCTGCAATGCCCCGCGCCGCCTTACGGCTTTTCAAACCATAGCGGGCTATGCTATCATCGTCGGCGTTTCTTGTCTCCACCGCCACGAAGATAGAAATGAGTTCATCATGAACCCCGGTTCCATCGTACAAGTGCGCAATCGTTACTGGGTGCTTCTGCCGCACGAAGACCCCAACCTCTACGCCCTGCGCCCGCTGACCGGCGCAGTGGACGACATCCTCGTCTTGCTGCGCTCGCTGGGGCGCATCTCCATCCGCCCGCGCACCTGCGGCGCCATCGAACACGATTGGGCGAGCGAGTCGTGCGACCCGCAGCTCACCCTTGAAGAACGCTCGCACCGCCTTCCCCCGCCTGCCGCGACAAGTTCCGAAAGACCTGCGATTTTTGTGCCGAAATCGTGCACACCGCCAGCACCTGGAAGAACGCCAACGCCGCGCGGGGTATTGGGGCGCTGACTATCCTACTTACGGAGGAGATATGCCACTTTATCGCATCCAATCCGGGGGAAGTGTTGAGCAACTCCCGTCATCCACCTTCAGCCAGGAACGACAGTTGCAACGCCTGGTGGAGAAGAATTGCCTGGCGTTGCTGGGCGTGCGTTTCCTGGTCTCTGAGTTCACCACCGGCGACCGCCAGCGCGGACGTATTGACACGTTGGGGCTGGATGTCAACGGCACGCCGACCATCATTGAGTACAAGAAGGGGGGCAAAGAGAACGTCATCAACCAGGGGTTGTTTTACATGGATTGGCTGGTGGACCACAAAGGAGATTTCACACTCAAGGCGCAGGAAGTGCTGGGGGCCAACATCGAGATAGATTGGGCAAACCCGCGCCTGATTTTGATTGCCGAGAATTTCAGCGAGTACGACAAGTACGCCGTCAACCGCATCGGCGCGAACATTGAATTGTGGGTGTATCGCCTGTACGGGCAGGATTTGTTCTACCTGGAGCAAATTTACGCTGCCGTTGCGACCACACCTCGTCATCTGGAAACTGCCGGCTCCTCCGAGGAAGAGACGCCGCCGGTGGAGTATCGTCTGGAGAACCATCTGCAAGGCAAACCGGCGGAGATAGTTGCTCTGTTCGGGCAATTGCGTGAACGGATTTTGGGGCTGGATGATGAGATCGTCGAAAAGGTGGTCAAGAATTATGTGGTATACAAACATGGTAAAAACTTCTGCGAAGTGATTGTGCAGGCGCGGCAACTGAAACTCTGGCTGGACATTGCTCCCGAAGCCCTGCAAGACCCTTTCCATCTGGCGCGTGATGTACGTCAGGTGGGGCATTGGGGGACGGGTGATGTAGAAGTGACTTTGAAATCCGCCGGGGAACTAGACGCCGTGATAGTGCTGGTTGAACAATCCTATCAACAGACGCTATGACCATGTCCCTGAACGAAGCCGATACTCGCGCCCAACTGATTGACCCCCGGCTCAACCGTGCCGGTTGGACGCGCAGCCAGGTGACGCGCGAGCACTATTACCGCCCGGACTGGCAGTACACGCCGGGGCGGGTGGTGTTGCGCGGCGGACGCGCCCAACGCGAAACGCCGCGCATTATGGATTATCTGCTCCGGTACACCGACGCCTTCCCCATCGCCGTCGTGGAGGCAAAAGCCGAAAGCCTGCCCGCAACCGCTGGCTTGGAGCAGGCGATACAGTATGCCCGTGAAAACAATCTGATGTTCGCCTACGCCACCAACGGACATGCGATCATCGAGTGGGATGGTTTTAGCAACACCACCCGCGAGATCGCCGAATTTCCCAGCCCCCAAGAACTGTGGCAACGCTGGGAGTTAAACACGGGGATCACCAATCCGAACCAGGCAACTCTCAGGATCGGCGAACTACGCCCGGTCTATGACGCCGCGCTGGCGGCTGCCCGCCGACGCAACCCGCTGTTGCATCCCTACGCGCCGCCGGAACTGACGCGCGGCAGCACCCCGCGTTATTTTCAGGAGACCGCCATCCGTGAAACGATTGTACGGGTCATGCGTGGCCAGAAGCGCATCCTGTTGACCATGGCCACCGGCACCGGCAAGACGTTCACCGCTATGCAGATCGTCTGGAAGTTGATCAAATCGGAGTGGCTGTACGCACAAAAAGGGCGGCCGGGGCGTGTGCTCTTTCTGGCAGATCGCGTGGTCTTACGCGACCAGTCGCATAACACCTTCAGCCCGTTTGTGAGCAGCCGCGGTGACCCACGCTTCAACCTGGACGGCAAGCAACCGTTGAGCCTTCACCACGATCTCTATTTTGGCATCTACCAGACCTTGTGGGGAACCGACGCGAAAGGCGTGCGTCTCTTCGAGAAGTTCCCGCCCGACTTTTTTGACATCGTCATCATTGACGAGGCGCACCGCTCCGGCTTTGGGACGTGGAAAGAGATTCTCGACTATTTCTCCGCAGCCATCCATTTGGGCATGACCGCCACGCCTAAGCAGGATGAGAATGTGGATACCTATGCCTACTTTTGCGCTGAGGAACCCGCCATCCCGCTCGATCCCGCCGACGCGAGTAAGGGCGTCATCCGCCGCCCCGCTTACTCGTACAGCCTGGGACAGGGCATTGAGGACGGCTTCCTGGCAACCTACAAGGTGCACCGCGTGCGCACAAATCTGGATCGGGACGGCCTGCACATCGCACAGGTGATGGAGCAGGGGGCCGAGGTGGTCGCCCCCCAGGAGGCCGCGCTGCGCGATGACTACTACACACCGCAGTTCGAACGCGAAATCCGCTTACCCGACCGCACCGCCGCGCTCGTGCGCCACCTGGCCAGATTGCTGCGGCAGTTCGGTCCCATGCACAAGACGATGGTCTTTTGTGTGGATATGGAGCACGCCCGCGAAGTGGCCCGCCTGCTCAACAACGAGTTTGCCGACCTCGGCCTCGGCGAAGCCTATGCCGTGCCGATCATCAGCGAAGAGGGCGAGCAGGGGCGCCGCTGGCTGGCAAATTTCCAGGACAGCGACCGCAAGCTGCCGGTGGTGGCGACGACCGCCGAACTGCTCTCGACCGGCGTGGATGTGCCAGCCTGCCGCAACATCGTCTTCATGAAGACCCTCTCCTCGCCCATCCTCTTCAAGCAGATCATCGGGCGCGGCAGCCGCATTGACCCGGCTACCAACAAACTGTGGTTTCGCATCATCGACTATACCGACGCCACCCGTCTGCTTGACCCGCAGTGGGACCGCCCGCCCGCGCCGCCCGCCGAGACGCCGCCCCCGGAACAGCAGACCGCCGCGCTGGAAGGCACAGTGCGCCTTGCCGGGACCGGCGATGTCATCCAGGGCGCCAGCGTGGCGGTCATGGCTGCCCCCAACGATCAGCGCGGCCCCATCCTGACCGATGAAAACGGTTGCTACCGCTTCGAGAGTCTGCCCGCCGGCAACGTGAGTGTGGCTGCTTTCGGTTCGCAGCTGAACCGGGTGCAGCGCACCGTCACCACACTCGCCGGCCAGACAGTGACGCTCGATCTGGAACTCGCCCCGGCCGACCCGCACGGCGACCGCACCATCACGGTCAGAAACCTCCAGGTCACCATCGCCGAGGAAGCGGTTTTTATGGTCGCCGGGCTGGATGAGCCGCTGACGCTGGAGCAGTATGTGGACTACGCACGCGAAAAGGCGTTGGCGCTCCTGCCCGGCTGGGAGCAGTTGCAGCGCGCCTGGCAGGACGAAGCCGAACGTCAGCAGGTGCGCCAGGCGTTGGAGCGAGCCTGCGTCCATCCCGACGTGCTGGCTGAGGTGCTCGCCATCCCCGACGCCGACCCCTTTGACGTGCTGGCATATCTTGCTTTCCAACGCCAACCGATCCTCACCCGCGCCGAGCGCGTGCAGCGTTTTGTGGAACGCGAGGCGGAATGGCTGGCGACGCTGCCCGCCAACCGGCGCGCCGTGGTCGAGGCGCTGCTGGACAAGTACCAACTGAGCGGCGTCGACGAAATCACCAGTCCACGCGTCTTTCGCCTGCCGCCTTTCAACGCGATGGGCGAGCTGCGCGGCGTGACGCAACGCTTTGGCGGGGTAGAACCTTTGCGCCAGACCATTCGAGACATACAACGGAGACTCTATCAGACATGAATCTTTCCACGACGCGCCTCAACGAAAATCTGAGCAACGAGATGTGGCGCGCCTGCGATATTTTGCGGCGTGACAACAATGTCGGCGGGGTGATGGCTTACACCGAACATCTGGCCTGGCTGATGTTCCTCAAGTTCCTGGACGAAGAAGAAAAGAAACGCGCCGAGGAAGCCGCCTTTGCGGGGGAAGCCTACGCCCCCGTCCTGCAAGGCGACCTGGCCTGGGATGCCTGGGCCGGCCCGGCGACGCTGGAAAAGTGGGATGCGCAGAAAGGTGAGTTGGTCGCTTTTGTGCGCGGGCGGCTCTTGCCCGGCCTGGCGGGACTCTCCGGCTCGCCGCTGGCGCAAACCATCGCCAAACTCTTTTCGGATGAGACGGTCGGCGACCAGACGGTGGTGCGCAATGTGCCGGTCTGCGCCTCGGATTACAACCTCAAACAGGTCATCCAGATCATCAACGAAATCCACTTCGACCGCGACGAGGATTTTTTCACCATCACCCGTTTCTACGAAGACCTGCTGGCGCGCTTGGGACAGGAAAACCAGATCGCCGGCGAGTTCCACACCCCGCGCCCCATCATCCGCTTCATGGTGGAAGTGATGGACCCGCAGATCGGCGAGACGGTCTATGACCCGGCGGCTGGCTCGGCTGGCTTTTTGGCGCAGGCTTACCTGTACATGCTGCCGCAGGTCAAAACGCTGGAAGACAACGAGACATTGCAGAGCGGCACCTTTTACGGGCAGGAGAAAAAAGGGCTGGCGGCGCTGTTGGGGACGATGAACCTGGTGCTGCACGGCGTGACCACGCCCAACATCGCCCGCGCCAACACGCTGGAAGAGGCGGTCAAAAGCGCGCCTGCCGTCCGCTATGACGTCATCCTGACCAATCCCCCCTTTGGCGGCAAGGAGGGCCGCCACATTCAGGAAAACTTCCCGGTGAAGAGCAACGCCACCGAACTGCTCTTTTTGCAGCACATCCTGAAGAAACTCAAGCAGACGCCGAACGCCCGCGCCGCGGTGGTCGTGCCGGAAGGAACGCTCTTTCGCGGCGGGGCTTTTGCCGAGGTCAAGAAGACCCTGCTGGACGACTTTCACCTCTTTGCCGTGGTCAGCCTGCCGCCGGGGGCTTTTGCGCCCTATTCCGACGTCAAGACCGCGCTGATATTCTTCCGCCGCGCCGAGGCTTCCATCACCCGCAACCCGCTGGCGCGCGAGGAGACCTGGTACTACGAACTGCCCCTGCCGGAGGGCTTGAAGAAATTCAGCAAGGGCAGCCCGATTTTGGACGAGCACTTTGCCGAGGCGCGCGACCTGTGGGCGGCGTGGCAGCGCTGGATAGACGGCGTGGGCGAGCGTCCCTTCCCCCTGGCGGCCGACCTGCGCGCCAACCCCCAAGCGCAAATCGCCAATCGTCAATCGCTAATCGTCAATCATCATGCCTGGGTCGAGACGCTGGCTGACCTGCGGGCGCGCGGTTACGACCTGAGCGCCCGCAACCCCGTCGCCGCCGAGCGCGAGACCCTGCCCCCGCCCGCCGACCTGGTGGAACGGATTTTGGCTGACCAGGACGACCTGCGCGAGCGCCTGCTGCGCCTGCGCGAGTTGTTGAATGGGGAGGAAGAATGAGTGAAATACAAAATCTGGCGGATAATTGGGGTATTGTAAATTTAAGAGATATTACTATATCGGTAAAGACTGGCACAACTCCGCCGAGTAAAGTTGAAAAATATTATGGCGGAGACATTCAATGGTTTAGACCAGAGGATATTGGAACTGAAAAGTATCTAACAAAGTCATCTAGAACCATTACCCAAGAAGCGATTAACGATAAAAAAGCCAGGATATTCTCGGTTAATACATTACTAATTACTTGTATCGGTAATATTGGGCGAGTAGGAATTTTATCATTACCTGCTTCGTCTAACCAACAGATCACAGGCATAGAAATTGATGAAACTATATGTCTAACGGAGTTTGTTTTTTGGTGGTTTCGGTTTATTCAAGATAGTTTACATCGTTCATCTCCGGGCGGAATTATCAAAATCTTAAATCAGACGAACTTGTTATCAGTGCATATCCCCATCCCCTACCCTGACGACCCGGCGCGCTCGCTGGCGGAACAGCGGCGCATCGTCGCCCGGCTGGAAGCCCTGCTGAGCGAGGTGCGCGCCCTGCGCGACCTGCTCCAATCCATGCGCCGCGATTGGTCCGCGTTGATGGAGTCCGCGCTGGCGGAGGTGTTCCCGCATCACGAGCAGGCGTTGCCAGATGGGTGGGAGTGGAAAACCATCCCCGATGTCTGTTCAATCAATCCCAAGCGCCCGCGAATTGAACGCGATGATGAAACGCCCACATCTTTTGCTCCTATGCAAGCCGTAGATGAGCAAACTGGCACGATTGCGGACGTGCAAACCCGCCCTTATGGTGAAGTAAGGCGCGGCTATACGTACTTTGAAGAAAATGATGTCTTGATGGCAAAGATTACGCCATCTATGGAGAATGGAAAAGCAGCCATTGCCAGAAACCTGATTGACGGCATTGGTTTTGGTACAACCGAATTCCACGTCTTTCATCCGCATTCAAATATACTGCCTGAATGGATTTTCTACTTCATCCGCCAGAAAACATTTCGTGAGAGAGCCAAAATGAGTTTTCGCGGCGCAGTAGGACAACAGCGCGTTCCTGAAGATTTTCTCGTCAATCAAGAAATCCCCGTCCCCTACCCCGACGACCCGGCGCGCTCCCTGGCGGAACAGCGGCGCATCGTCGCCTACCTGGAGGCCGTGCAGGAAGAGGTCAGCGCGGCGCGGCAGCAGGTGGAAGAGGACGAGCGCCGCGTCACGCAGTTGGAGCAGTCCATCCTGGCGGCGGCGTTTCGGGGAGAAGTATAGAACATACGAGGTCAAAAATGTACTTATCAAAAGTTTGCATCAAAAACTTCCGCAATCTGGAAGATGTTACCGTTGAATTGGGTGAGAAAATCGTGCTGTTAGGCGAAAACGGTGCCGGCAAGAGCAACTTCATTGAAGCCTTGCGAATCCTGCTCGACTCGAACTACCGCCCATTGTTGGGAGAAAGTGATTTCTCACGGGGCAGCGGCAAAAAGCCATTTGGGGGACGAACAATCGAAATTCACGCCTGGTTTTCGGGTATTGATCCAGAAAAAGACAAGGACTTGTTGGCAGCCATCCACGATTGTCATGAGAAAGAGGGAGATACGTATCAAATATCTGCCGTTTACCGCCCCAAGAAGGATAAGAATCCCCAAAATGCAACCACAGAAGATGACTACGAACTCATTCGATACTGTGGTCATGGTAACGAGAACAACACAGATGGAGCAAAACGGCTTCGCCAATATGTGCGCTTGGTCGTGATACCGGCAGTGCGCGACATGGAACGCGATATGCAAAGTTGGCGTACCTCGCCGCTGCGCCGTTTGGTCGAAATGATTTCCCTGACCAATAACGCGGACTTCAAATCTGTCGCCCAGAGCGTTCAAAACGCATCCAAAAAACTGGAGCAAATCCCAGACATTCAAGATTTACAAAAAGACATTCGCGATTTTCTGGGGACTCTGGTCGAAGGACAATCTATTCAACCAACCATCAACATTGCCGGTTCGAATCCCGAAGATTTATTGCGACTGCTCAACATTTTTGCAGAGTCGGATTTACCGCTTGAGCGCAGCAGTCTGGGCATCTCAAATATTCTATACCTGATAACCTGGCTGATTTATGCCAAACGTCTGCGCACTATGCCTGTCAAAGGTGACCAAAAGCCCGAATACGTCTTGCTCGCTATCGAAGAGCCTGAATCTCACCTGCACCCACATTTCCAACGGCTGGTTTTTGAAAACGTATTCAAGCAAGAGCATCTTTTGCTCGTCTCAACCCATTCTCCGACCATCGTCAGTATCGCCGACCCGCGTCATTTTGTCGTGTTGAAACGAACTTCTAATGGCACAGCGGCTTGCTCAACGGCGAATTTCGCTCAAAAAGATGAAAAGATGCGCCAGGATATCAGCCGCTATCTGGATGCCACACGCGGAGAAATGGTCTTTGCGCGCGGCGTGTTACTGGTTGAGGGCGACGCCGAGATGTTCTTAATCCCTGCGTTTGCAAGGAAAATGAAAGAGGCTGGAAAAATATCTCACACCCTGGACGGGGCGGGAATCAGCGTGTGCAATGTCTATGGCACGGATTTCCGACCTTATGTTGAGTTTCTATCAGCGTTAGATATTCCATTTGCGGTTTTGACCGATGGAGACCCCGACACTCAAAACCCTGGACTCAAACGTGGGCTGGAATTAGCCCAAAGACTAAATGCGCCGAATCATGCATCAATTGAAACGCATTTCAACAATCAACAGATGGATGATGTTCGAGCCGGTTTGGAAGAAGTTGGCATTTTCGTTAATCAGCGCACGCTTGAGGTGGAATTGATACAGGCAGGGTATGGCGATGAATTGTGCGAGGTTTACCAAGAACTCGGTGCCAGCGATACCCAAGTAGATAACTTGAAAAAAAAGATTGCCCAAGAAAATTTTGAAGCGATTATTGATCGTATTCAGACAACCGGCATGGGCAAAGGGCGTTTTGCCCAACGCCTGGCAGAAAAAGTAGATGCTGACCGCGTGCCGCCTTACATCGAGAAAGCCATCAAATCCCTTTTGGCGAAAATGCCCCAACCTTCCACCGACCTGCAATTACCGCCGGAATCGGTAGAAACGCCCCAAAACCCTGAAGACGAGATTCCCTCCTAACCTATGTCTACATATCTGGAACGACTTGGCAAAATAGAGCAAGACGACGACCAGCGCGCCGCTTTCTATTCGGAAGGCAGCCAGGTTGTCATTGCCGGACCCGGGTCAGGCAAGACGTATTTGCTGACGATGAAAGTGGCGAAGGCGCTTCTGGAAGAGAAGGTGCGCTATCCGCAGAAAATTGCCTGTATTACGTATTCGCGGCAGTTGGCCGAAAAGTTGGTCAAAGAGTTGCGCGAGTTGGGCGTGTATGACTCTGAGCGCATGTATGTTGGCACCATTCACGCCTTTTGTATCGCCGAAATCATCCTGCCAGCGGTTAACTTGCTGCCGCCGGGGAGCATTCCAGAACCATTTCGGATTGCTTCTGAAAGCGAAAGCAGAAAAGCCTTATCCCACGCATTGCAAAAACAGGGGAAATCACTTCCCCAAAAAGAGTGGGAGATAAGAAACATAGAGAGCGATTTGGACAAGTTCCGGCGCAGGTATTTTCAACCAGAGACGAACGATTTTGCCCGCAACACTCTCACGGAAGTGAAAAATGCTTTACAGGGTTTAGACTGGTCGCAATTAGCGGGCGATTATCATGCTTACCTTGAGCAGCAAGTCCATGGCATGGATTTCGTTCAAATCGAAACGCTTGCCTTGCACATTCTGAAAACGAAACCTGCTCTAGCTAGAACGCTTACGGCGCGCTACCCCTGGTGGTTCGTGGATGAATACCAGGACCTCAGCCCGTTGTTTCACCAGATGGTCATGCACCTTGTAGAAAAACAACTTATATCCGTCTTTGCGATTGGCGACCCCAATCAATGTATTTACGAAGACTTGCAGGGCAGCAAGCCGGAAACTATCCACGAATTATCTGAGGCAGTAGAACGACTTTGTCAAAATCATCCGATTACCTTGTGGAAAAATTATCGTTCTTCGCAGAATTTGATTGATTTCGGCAATCTGGTATTGGATAACCCGACCCCATATCAATCTAATCAAAAGCACCTTGCCGAAATTCATTACATTCAAATCAAAGACTGTCCATACCCCCAATCGGTCTCCCAAATCTTAATGGAGCGGGGGAATGATGAGCATATAGCAGTACTGATGTCACAAAGAAGAAAATCACAAAAAGTAAAAAGTATTGAGGATTTGTTGCCAGAATTAGAGCGCCTTGATATGGATTTGAGAACTGACAAAGATCCTGATTATGGCTCAAATACCGAGTTAATCGAATGGCTCGAAAAAGTGGCACAATGGTGTTCTGGGGAGGAAGTCTATTTCTACGACTTACTGCCGTTTTGGAATGATTTTTGTCAGTTACAGGGAGAAAGCGATAACGCGAAACGGTTTGAAATAGAACGGGAACTGTTTTATGTGCTCTGGATACTTCGGAACGGAGAAATGCTGCTCAAAGATTGGTTAGGGCAAATTCAGGTAACGGTACTGTCCCCTTCCAGACTGGAGAAATATCGGAAACTTCGCCCGGATGACGTCGAAGAATTTGAAAAATTGGTAGAAGCGACATCTAACACCCAAAAGCAACGATTACAAAGCAAGACGGTGCGCTCGTTTGGCAAACAGAAGTCCACAATTTTGCTGACCACCTTTCACAGCAGTAAAGGGCTGGAGTTTGATACCGCGATTGTGATTGACTTGGATAGTATTCGGAAAAGTCAATCTGCGCCTGACCTGCACAAGCGCCTCGCTTATGTTGCACTGTCGCGGGCCAAATCGAAACTATATGTTTTAGATTCAAAGCAAGGCGACTTGCAAGGCGACTTTGCAAGAATATTACAAGGTGCATCTGTGGAGCAATTAGAATTCTGGACTTGCGACAGCCAGGGCAAATCTACCCGACGCAATGAGTAAAAATAGCCCATCTTCAGCTCTTGACGACCGCTTCCGCCAACTGTGGTTCTCCTTCTCCACCACCTACAGCGGCCTGCGCCTGTTCAGCGAGCAACTCCCCGCCCTTGCCGACCGTCTGGATGAGCAAATCATCGAGGAGATGGCGGAGGTCATGGCTGACGTGTTCGGCGACCCGCTATGAACGGCGGGCGACCGTCATCACCTCCAACAAGAGTCTCGCGAGTGGGGCGACCTGGTCGGCGGCGACTCCGCTTGGATGATGGCGATTTTGGATCGGCTGCTGCATCGCGGTGAGGTCTTCTATCGGCGCGGCGCTTCGTACCGGATGCGCGGCAAAAAAGTCTTGCTCATGGGCAAGCTCAGCAGTGAAGGTGGCCAGGTGGAAACGCCTGTTGGGTAACATTTCCAGGGAAGCAGAGGCAAATATGACCTACAAAACCGCCACCGTCATCGAGACGAGATGCTACGACAAGACTGGCCCTCGCTACGAGATGACGCTAGACTGCGCACAACCACACGCACGCACGATTCGCCTTGATTCGTCGCAGTGATTTGCCTGGCTGGAGGCGCCGAAAAACGACGGTGTCTCTTGTGCCTTGCACAACCATCTGCAACCCGCCCCTCGGGACAAAATCCTGGACAACGCACTTGCCGTTTATTGAAACAGGACGAACTCAAGGCCCGTTCACGCGGAAGGGCAACGTCCACCAGGCGCTGGAACGTACAGATATACCAGCAGAGTCACGATGCCGCCTGCAACCAAAGCCATACCCCGCATTGCAGCCCGTTGGCGCGCCGGCAAGGTTGGAGCCGCATTCTGGCTTTGCTGGTTGACGGCGCGCGTGGGCGCGGCCGCTGCCGGGTTCGACGTCGGGCGGTCGAACAGGTGCGTCGCATCGGTGCGCGTGGAGAGCACGGGCGTCGCCCACTCCACACCTAGCTGCTGCGTGAACATGGCTTTGCGCGCTTCCGTCAGCGCAGCTTCGAGCGCGTAGCCGTCGGCGGTGGCGGTGTAGAATTCGTGCGCAAACACCGTCGCCGCGACATCGCTGATCGCAAATTGCATGGCGATCACGGCGGGGGTGTGCTCGTCGCCTCGCCCGCCGGCGAATCGACCACGCGTGCCCGATAGCCGCCCGGCGCCGCCGTCAGCAGCAGATCGAAATTGACGAAGTCGGTGATGTCAGCCAAGCGCTTCTGCTCCGCGTTGTGGTGTGTTCCAGTGTCATGCTTGCGCCGATTGTATCACGGCTTCACCTGAATGAATACTGCGATTGCCCGCATGGGACTACTTCACATTGGGGGCAAGATTTCGCTGCGTAAGTCATCGCCTCCGGCGTGACGGGTTGCCATGTCACGCCGGAGGCGATGACCTACGATAGGCGCCCCAAACTTGAAGTACACCCTACTCGCATCCTGGTTTGGAGCAGACATGCAATCTATGCAATCTTCCGGGACGCTCTTTGAGGCTTCCCGGAAGATTTTCACGATGTCGTGTCAGTTCATTATCCGTTTTGGCGCAGGCTCTGTACTCACCGCCTTACACTCGGCAAGAACAGACGATAGACATTCACAGCGCCGCACACGCTCTGCGACAGCGGGGACAGGTTGCCGCGCGTGTCGTAGACCTGCGCCCGGTAGCAGTAGTTCGCGCCAGCAGTCAACCCCAGGTCGAGATAGAGCGGTTCGGTGATCTCCGCAACCAGGACAAAGGGGCCATCGGGTCCCAGGCTGCGCAGCAGACGGAAGCCGGCCAGGTCTTCTGCCGCCGGTTGCTCCACCATCACCAGCAGACTGTTCGCCAGCGCATTCTCGCCATCGACTGTGCTGATCGTGGGCGGCGGCATGGCAGCCAGGTTGCCGGTCGCAATGTCGTTGGCGCTGTTGGCATTGTCTGTGCTAACGGCAGCGGCGTAAACCGGTTGATCGCCCATCTGCACCGTCAGCGGCAGTGTGGCTGAAAACGCCGCGCCCGCCGCCACCGCGCCAACCACGACCTGGCCGACCTGGACGCCGCTGCCCGGTGCGCCGCGCAAGAAGCGCACGGTGACATCCGCTGCCCGCCGCCCCAGGTTGCGCCCGTGCGCCGTGACCTGCACGGTCGCACCTACCGGCGCATGAATGCGGTCAAGTTCTAGCGCTTGATCCAGCGCAGGGTCGCCGCGATCTTCGATGACAAGCGCCGTGACCGGGTCGTTGGCAGCGGTCAAGAAGGTCAGGCTTGTCGCGCTGGCGGTCTCCTCCTCTTCCGAAGATGAGGCGCTTGCTGCGCCCGTCGTCAGCGTCCGCCGGACACTGCTCACATGCAGTGCATTGGTGACCGGGTTGAGCGTCGCCGCTGGCATCCACTGCTGTGCGCCGGCGCTGGCGGTGAGCGCCACCGGGTCGCCGTAGACCGTGCGCCCGCCCTCAATGATGATGCCACTGCTCAGTGCGATCTGACCCACGCTGGCGATCTCGCTGGCGGCGTCGAAGCGGCGGAAGACCAGCGACGCTGCGCCGTTGGGAGCGCTGAGCATGCGCGGCTCCTCGCCCCGCACCGTGAC
>DAOUBY010000293.1:0-2329 GCA_034432325.1 Anaerolineales bacterium | reverse complement strand
ATGGCGGTTGCCACCATGCCGTCCTGCGCCACGTTCGGCGGAATCTTGCCTTTGGCATTCGTCACCACACAACGGACGGACACGTCCACGCCAAAGTGGTCTTTGATCAACTTCTGAATCGCTTCGATCTGGTCGGGCTTGTCGAGTTTCGAGACCAGCACATCGCTTGCCAAGCCCAGGATGAGCGTACTCCCCTGCACGTCAATCATCCGCACCGAGTTCATCAACGCCGAAAGATTCGCCTGCGATTTCGGCAGCGCGGCAGACATCGGCTTCCATGCCTTGATGACATCGCCCGCGCTGAGGACGGATTTTTCCACGAGACGCGGCGCGTCAGACTCCGCCTGAGGCTGGGACTCGGTTCTGGAAGTTGATACAGGCTGAGGCTTGGGCTGACGCGCCCCCCCTTGCGTCCCCCCAACATCCCGATTTTGGGGGGATTGGGAGGGGGTATCGTCGAGCACTTCTGCCAGGGCAAGTTCCAAGCTCAATGATGGCTGCCAGCCGCCGCGCAAATCCACAGCGGCATTGTTGAAGGCTTTCATCATGCGCAGGACATCGCTGGTGCTAAAAGATTTGGCATGCGCCTGCATCTGCTTTTTGACATCTGCAGTGGCTTCGACCTGCTCGGCATTGCCCATTTGAATGAGCATCAGCCCGCGCAGATACTCGACGATCTGCCGCGCCAGCGAACGCGGGTCGGCGCCTGCATCGAGCGCCTTGTGAATCGACTCCAGCCCGTGAGCGGGATCGTGGTCGTTGATGGAAGAGATGACATCCAGCACGGTCTGACTGGTGGCGGTGCCAAGCACGGTTTGCGCGAGGGCAAGCGTGATGCGGTCGCCTGTGGAGGCGAGTTGGTCGAGCAGGGAAATGGCGTCGCGCATGCCGCCCGCAGACTGGCGCGCAATTTGAATCAGCGCATCGTCGTCCGCCTGAAGATTCTCGGCTTTGACGATCATCTTGAGGTTGGCGACGATTTCGTCCACCGGCACGCGGCGGAACTCGTGACGCTGACAGCGCGAGAGAACGGTGGCGGGAATTTTGTGAATCTCGGTGGTAGCCAGGACGAAGATGGCATGCGGCGGCGGCTCTTCGAGGGTTTTGAGCAGGGCGTTGAACGCCGCCGTCGAAAGCATGTGCACTTCGTCAATGATGTAGATTTTGTACCTGCCCTGCGACGGCGAGAAGTTGATTTTGTCGCGCAAGTCGCGGACATCGTCCACAGAAGTGTTGGAGGCGGCGTCAATCTCGATCAGGTCGAGGAAGCGGTTCTCGTTGACGGCTTTGCAGTTTTCGCACTCGTTGCATGGGCGCTGCGCCGGGTCGGGATGGGTGCAATTGACCGCCTTTGCCAGCAGGCGCGCCAGGGTGGTTTTGCCCGTTCCACGCGAACCTGCAAACAGGTACGCATGCGCGACGCGGTCTGCCGCGATGGCGTTTTTGAGCGTGGTGACGACGTGGTCCTGCCCCATCACGGCGTCCCAGGATTGAGGTCGGTACTTGCGGTAGAGGGCTTGGGTCATTTTGGTAAGTCAATGAACAGTGATTCGTAGTCAGTTGGCGTTTAGAGAACGCCGCTTACGCGCAAGTCGGGCTGCTATGGCACACGATACACTGCTCTTACAGTGCCGCCCGGGTCGAGCAATTGCGCCTCCTCGCCCGATTGCCAGACGGGGGTATTGAGACCCCAGTACAGGTCAATGACGGTGTTCGTCCCCGAAATGGTGTGGACTTGCACCGCCCCGTTCGGGTTGAGCGTGAGGTTCGGGAAGACGAACACGTTCCGGTCGGCATCTCGCAATTGCCAGGAGGCGAGGTTGATCGGTTCATTGCCCGTATTGCGGACGACCACCCATTCGGCGTCCAGCGTCCCCGCGCCGATGATGCTGACGATCTCCACGGGAATGTCCACGTTGGGGTCAAAGGAGGCGGCGGGCGCGCCGCTTTGGCTGGCGGAAGGCAGGGCGGGCTGAACGGAGGAAAGGCTCGTCGAGCGGTAGTTGCGGTCGTACCAGAACAGGATGCCGCCCGTCACACAGGCTGAGACGAAGACGTTCAAGAGCAGATACAGGATAAGTCTGCGGCGGTCCATGTCCCTCGAATAATAGCACAGAAACTCCGCGCTCGGAGTTAAAAATTCCAACCGCCCCGCGAAGGTTGAGGGCAAACTTTCCAAAATAGACCTCTTGCGAAAGTGCGCCGGAGAGCGCACAACACGCTCTGGCGCAGGAGGCGTTCTCTAACGCCGGCTGACTTATGCAACAGATCAAATCAGGACTTATGCGTAATCAACGTTCTCTAACGTTGATTATCCAGTCTGCGCGTT
>DAOUBY010000292.1:0-22874 GCA_034432325.1 Anaerolineales bacterium | reverse complement strand
TCACCGTCAACCGCTTCGAATGGACCGTGCAGACTGCCGAAGAACGCTGGGAACTGCTCAATCAATTCACCTTCGGCGAATAGCCCAAAATCTATATAAACAAATTCCCGGTCAGAGTGTTTTATAAATCGAGATTTACCGCAGATAAACGCTGACAAGACTTACGCGTAATCAACGTTCTCTAACGTTGATTACCCAGTCTGCGCGTTAGAGAACGCGCTCTATGCAAGGTTTTGCGTAAGTCCTGGCTGATAAACACTGATGCTGAAGAAAAACGCCATGAAATTACCCTTGAATCCAATTTATCTATGTTCATCTGTGTTCATCTGTGTTCATCTGTGGTTAAAACATGAATTTCAAAACGCTCTCCTGATAAAATTGAAAGGGGGAGAGTTCCTGCCCAAATCAGCGGCAGAATTATGCTATGATTTTCACTATCCGCATACCTACACGCTCTTTGCGGAAAACGGGAAGGCTCATCTGTGAAGGATGTGCAAAACAATGTTCGCGTGACGGACGTTCTCTAACGTCTGCACATGGATTACACATGAGCCAACGGGAAGGAACTTTACACAAGGATACAGAGGCATGGCAACGATACTCGTCGTAGACACCAACGCAGTGGACCGTAACACCTATGTTGCCCTCCTGGGGAATTTTGGTCACCGCATCCTCGAAGCAGCCAACGGCGCCGAAGCGCTCGAAATCGCCCGCGACCAACTCCCCGACCTGATCATCACCGACATCTTCATGCCCAACATGGACGGCTTCAGCCTGACGCGCCGCCTGCGGGCTGAACCCCTGCTTGCCAAAGTACCGGTCGTCTTCCACACCGCCAACTACGACGACACCGAAATCCACAGACTGGCGCGGGCGAGCGGCATCCAACACATCCTCCGCAAACCCAGCGAACCTCACGAAATCCTGCGCGTCGTCAACGACGCCCTCAAACGCCCCGCCGCGCCCACCCGCCTGCCGCAAACCGGGCAACTTCAACGCGAACACCTCCAGGTGCTTGCCAACAAACTCTACGAAAAAGTCACCGAACTGGAAAACGCCAACGAACGCCTGCGCAGCCTCTCCCTCACCGACGGACTGACCGGACTCAACAACCGCCGCGGCTTCATGGTCCTCGCCACCGGGCTGATGAAATTCGCCCGCCGCGTCGGCTACTCCCTCTGCCTGCTCTACATAGACCTCGACAGCCTCAAACGCCTCAACGACACCCTCGGGCACGCTGCCGGCGACGCCCTCATCCTGCGCTTCGCCCGCATCCTCACCGACACCTTCCGCGAATCCGATGTCATCGGGCGGCTGGGCGGCGATGAATTCGTCGTCCTCATGGCAGACGCCGCCGAAAGCGACGTGGAAGCCATGCGCCAGCGCCTGCAAGAAAACGTGGACGCCCACAACCGCCAGGCAGGGCAAGCGGTCATCACCTTCAGCCTGGGGGTTATCCGCGTGCCGCCCGAATCCACCATCACCATGGAAGAACTGCTGGCGCAGGCAGACAAGGCGATGTACGAACACAAACAACGCCGCCGCCAAACCGCCTGACAAAACGCCTCCTTCCGCCCCTCAGCCTGCATCGCCTCAACCGGCAGACTCTCCCCGAAAATTTTTACGCCCGCCATGCCTCCAGCGGATTCTCTCCGCGCAGGATCAGGCGTCCATGCAGGAACAGGCTGAACTGGGAAAGACCGAACCACAACAGGAACAGGGTCAGGAAAATCGAAGCGCGGTCAATCCAGGCGGGAAGCGCCACCATCAAATCTGAAATCTCTTTCCGCCACTCCCCCACCTTCCCCTGATATTCATCCACCGCCGAAAGAAAATTCTGCAGGCTGGCTTGCGTCTCCGTCAGGTCGCCGCCCAGCAGGTAGGACGTGTCGCTGACGAAAGTGGAGGCGCGCTGCGCCAGGTCTTCGGCGCTGGAAATTTCGGAGTCGAGCGTCTCGGCAGAGGCGATGAGATCGGTCAGAACCTGGTCGGGAAAACGCAAATCGAGAAAGGGGATGGAACCAATGCTTTGGAGCAGGGCTTGCAGCCCCTCCAGCGCGGCGCGGGCGGCGCCCAGCCGCTCACGGGTTGACTTGAGTTCGGGGAGCAGCTTGTCATCAAGGGAGGTTTGGATGCTGTCGAGCAGATTGCCGGCGTTGGTGGATTGGGCGGCAAGTTTCTCCAGCGCAGTCTGCGCCGCCTCCACAATGCGCAGGGCGCGTTCGAGTTCCACCCGTGTGGCTGCCAGCGTGGCTTCAGCC
The DNA here is from genome assembly GCA_034432325.1 of Anaerolineales bacterium. Taxonomy (GTDB): domain Bacteria; phylum Chloroflexota; class Anaerolineae; order Anaerolineales; family Villigracilaceae; genus Defluviilinea. The sequence goes on along the minus strand of DAOUBY010000292.1, from coordinate 20,613 downwards.
TGCGCCAGTTCGCCGTCAACGGTTTGGAGTTGAGCGGTTGCGCGGCGGGTCAGAGGTTCGTTATAGACCCATACTGCAAGGATGCCGGCGGCGCTCAACACAAGGAACATGGAACTGAGCACAATCAACGTCCACGCCAAGATTTTTCGAGCCATAGCAGCCTCCTTTGCGGCGATTATACGCCAGCCAGGCGGCAGGCTGCGCAATTTGCCCCTTGACATCGTATCTGAATTAGATTATTATCTAATTAGACATTGGTCTAACACAGGCGACTGCCTAAGCGTCAGTTTTATTCGAGGAGAGAGCAGCCATGTCGAACATTCAGGTAATGGAAGAAATGACCCGCAAAACCGCTGAAGTCACAAGCCCAAACGGGCGAACATCCTTCACCCGCCAGACCGGGCAGTTGCTGGTGACCTTTGGGATGCTGTTCAAGCATGTTCCGCCTTTCAACGAGACCATCCACGAAAGCACGGGCGAAACGCTCATCTCCATTGGGAAAAAACTGCTTTCCAGGTAAGCCCGGCAACGGAAGAGGCAATTCATGGATACCCAGACCGACAAGCAACCCCTCTCCCCCGCCATCGAATGGGACTGCGGCACAGCCTACGAGTTGTTCATCAGTTTGCATGTGCTGATCGAGCCGGAATATTTCGGCATTCGCCCGGCGTTTGCCGCGGGCGTCCGCGCACGTATTCCGCAGGCGGAGCGCAAACTGCTGGAGGATTTGTACCCCATCCTGGGCGTGCCGCTGAAGTGGCTTCATTCGCTGCCGGCGCCGAAGGATGCCATCAGCGCGCTCTGGGCGCTCAAGCAGATCCCGCCTGCCGAGCGGATGCCGCTCCTGTACCGCGTCAACGAGCCTTATGAAAGCGACGGCTCTGCCGAGGCGGAAGACCACATAAGGTTCAAGGAAAGCCTGAGCCGGATTGCCGAATCAGGCTCATGGTCCAGTGAAGATGCGGATTTCTTCCAGAAAATCCTGAGTAAAAAGAACAAAACCATCAAGCGCGAGGCGGTGGAATATGCGCTGGATTGGTGGAGCCGCCCGGCGGAATTGGGGGAGGCGTATCTGCAGGCATTTCAGTCCTACTATCAGGCGTTTTTCGAGGAGGAGGAGAAGCGGGTCGCGCCCGTTCTGCAGGCGGCGCTGGAACGCGCTCAGGCGCTCTCGGTCGCTGCGAGTTTCGAGGAATTCTTCACCGAGATTACGCAGGGCTTGCAAGTAGGGGATGAGTTCAATGCCCGGCGCTTCATCATTGCGCCCGCCTTTTGGATCACGCCGCTGGTCTTCTTCGAAAAATTTGACGCTGACACCATCCTGCTGGTGTTTGGCGCGCGCCCGGCGGATATGTCGGTCATCCCCGGCGAGGTGGTGCCCGATGCGCTGGTTCGCTCGCTCAAAGCGCTTGCCGACCCCACCCGCCTGAAGATTCTGCGCTATCTGACGAAGGAAAACCTCACGCCTTCCGAAATTGCCCGCCGTTTGCAACTTCGCCCGCCCACTGTGACGCACCACCTGAGGGAACTGCGCCTTGCCAGCCTGGTGGAACTCTCCCTCCTGCATGAGGAGAACCGCTACACCGTCCGCAAACAGGCGCTCGATGCCCTCTTTGGAAGCCTGAAATCCTTTTTGGAAGATACTTCAACCAACGAATGAACACATTCTTTTTTCGCCCATTTCGGCTGATTGGCGAATATGCCTCCCACGTCCGCGCCTTCACGCCAAACGCGCGGCTGTATCTGCTCAACGTCATTTTGACCGGCGCGGTGATGGGCGGCTTTCGTCTGATTTTCAACTTCTACGTGTTGAGCCTCGGTTTCGACGAGGCGCTGCTGGGCAGTCTCATTACTGCCAGCAGTTTTGTTGCTCTTCTCGCCGCTCTGCCCATGGGCTACCTGGCAGACCTGCTCGGGCGCAAAGGCTCGCTCCTGCTTTCCGGCGCGCTGTTGAGCGTGTCCATTCTGGTCATGGCGGTCTGGCATACAGAGACAGCCTTCTACTCGATGAATATTCTCTCCGGCATTGCCCAAAGCCTGGCAGGGGTGACCATGTCGCCGTTTTTGATGGAAAACAGCGGCGAAAAAGAGCGCACCTACCTCTTCAGTTTCGGTCAGGGCTTGCAGATGACGATGGCATCCGTCGGCAACTGGATCGGCGGCTACCTGCCCACCTGGATGGGACAGGCGCAGGGCGCCTCGCCCACCAGCAGCGTGGCATACGGGAATTCGGTGCTGGTCATCGGCATCGGCGCGGGACTGGCGGTCTTGCCGCTTCTTTTTTTGCGGACCCCGAAACTGGGGCGCAGTCAACGCGCCGTGTTCGCCCCCTTTCAGTATGCCGCCAAACAACCCGTCCTGCTGACGAAACTCATCCTGCCCATGCTGTTGACTTCCCTCGGTGCGGGGCTGGTCATGCCGTTCATGAACGTCTTCTTTCGCGTGGTGCATCACCAGCCAGACCCGGTCATTGGGACGCTGTTTGCCTGGGGTTCGCTGGCGATGGGCATCGGTTTGCTGAGCGCCCCTCCGCTCGCCGAACGGACGGGTAAGATTCAACTGGTTGTCATTTCGCAGGCGCTTTCCATCCCCTTCCTCATCCTGCTGGGCTTTTCACCGGTCTTCTGGGTGGGCGCAGCGACCTATTACATCCGCCTGGCGCTGATGAACATGAGTTCGCCCGTGTATCAGACCTTCATCATGGAACACGTAGACCCGTCTGCCCGCGCCACCGTCGCCAGCCTGACGAGTATGGCGTGGAACTTCGGCTGGGCGTTCAGCCCCACCGTCAGCGGGTGGCTGCAAGTGCGCTATGGGTTTGGTCCGCCGTTCATTGGGACGATCATCCTCTACACCATTTCGGTGGTCATGTATTGGGCGTTCTTCTGGCGCGGACAGCCGAAGCCCGCCCCGGTCACCGTTGCCGCAGACTGAGCCACTGACGTTACGCCGTTTCTTCGCAGCACAACACATCGTCCCCGAACGGGGATTCATGTCGCCTGAAAATACGAGATAAATCTCGCGCTACTGCGTAAGATGAGCGAGACACTAGCAGATCCATACTCCCCCTCCTTGATTCCCCCTCCCGTGCCTGGGAGGGGGAAAAGGTTTAATGGCAGAGTCAACTTCCAGTCCCGGCAGCCGAAGCGCATGCCGTTCGGACGTATAATAAACGCGGCGGCATCCACCCATCCAAAGGAGAGAGATATGCTCGTCATCATCAGCGATTTGCATTTGGGCGACGGCACCACCGCCGCATCCATCCCTGCCAGCGCGTTTTATTTGTTTGCCAAACGTTTGCGGCAAGACGCCCACTTTGCATCGGTGCGGCGCGGAAAATACCGCCCCATCGAGGAATTGGATGTCATCCTGATGGGCGACATCATTGACCCGCTTCATTCGACAAAATGGCTGTTCCCGCCCCAGGGACAGGAACAGTATGTGGAAGTGGGCGGAGAGCGGCTCGTCCGCATCACCGAGGAGGGAGAGCCGGGCTACATCCGCCCGTGGAGCGACCCCTCCGATCCCTTGTTTGCCTCCAAGTTGCTCGAAGTGACCCGCGCAATCCTCGAACACAACCGCGCCTCGCTGGAAGTGATGCGCAAACTGGCAAACGGCGAATTCATCGAATTCGACCCTGCCACGGCAAACGGCGAGCGCGACGCCGCCAGCCAGAGCAAAATCCCCCTCAAGGTGCGCTTTCATTACATGGTCGGCAATCACGACTGGTACTATCACCTGCCGGGCGAAGCCTTCGACCGCATCCGCCAGGAATTGATTGACGCGCTGGGCTTGAGCAACCCGCCCAGCCCCTTCCCCTACGACCTGCGGAAAATTGACCCCAGCCAGCCGTGGAAGCAGGATGAAGCGCCCGAAATCGAACGGCTCTTCCGCGAATATCAGGTCTTTTGCCGCCACGGCGATTGTTTCGACCCCTTCAACTTCAACCCCCTCCTCGGGCGAGACCACGCCACCCTCGGCGACGCCTTTACGATGGAAGTCTGCAACCGCTACCCCGAAGAACTCAAACGCACCGCCGACCTGAACGCTCAAATTGTGGACAACCTGCGCCACATCACCAACGTCCGCCCGGCGCTGGCAACCCCGCTGTGGATTTCGGGGCAAATCAAACGCCTCTCCGACGAACACATGATCAACGGCTGGGACGAACGCCAGCTCAAAAAAATCTGGGACGACCTCTCCGATAAATTCATCAACCTGCAATTCGTCCGCAGCAAAGACATCCCCTTCAAACTCGACATGGTGGACAAGATGCAGGCGGCGATCAAAATCTCCAAACTCATCTCCCTCGAAACCCTCGACAACCTGATCTACAAACTGCAAAACCGGCGGCTGTTCGGCGGCGACGGCTCCTTCACCAAATTCGCCCTGCAGGAACCCGCCTTTCAGGATGACGCGGCGCGCTACATCCTCTACGGTCACACCCATCACCAGGAAACCATCCCGCTCGATTTCGACGAACGCGGCGGCAACCAGATCTACTTCAACTCCGGCACCTGGCACACCTACTTCGACCTTGCCCGCAAAAACCCCAAAGAGAAAAAGTTCGTCCCCTACAAAGCGCTCACCTACATCACCTTCTACAAAGAGGACGAACACGACGACCGCCGCTTCGAAACCTGGAGCGGCGCCTATGCCTAGCCCCACATGCACCCCAACGCGCTGACATACGACGTGCTCATCATCGGCGGCGGTCCCAGCGGACTTTCCACCGCCCTGCATCTACAACGGATCGCTCCGCATCTGACTCACCGAATCCTGCTCCTCGAAAAAGAGCAGTATCCGCGCCTGAAACTTTGCGCCGGCGGGCTCACCCTCGACGCCGAACTTTTGCTCGAACGCCTCGGGCTGGACGTGAACGAAGTGCCGCACGCCCTCGCCGGCGAAATCCGCTTCGACTTCGAAGCCAGAGGGTTGAGCGTCCGCAACCCCAAACGGCACGCCCTGCGCGTCATCCGCCGCGACGAATTCGATCACTGGCTGGCGCAGAAAGCGCAGCGCCGAGGCGTGGAAATCCGCCAGGGGGTGACGGTGAAAAACGTCATTCCGCAGGCAGACGAAGTCCTCGTCGAAACCGACGGGGGAACTTTCCATGCGCAAGTCGTCGTTGGCGCCGATGGCTCGAACGGCGTGACCCGCCGCTGCATCTTCCCCAGCGACCCGCTCAACACAGCGAGGGTGTTGGAGGTCATCACCCCCTCCCAGCCTCCCCCATCCCGCCGGGGCAGGATGGGGGAGGCGCCCGCAGGGCGGTGGGGGGCTGCTTACTTCGAATTTTCCCCCGTGCCTGAGAACATCGCCGGCTACATTTGGGACTTCCCCACGCAGGTCAAAGGCGAGCCGATGCGCTGCTGGGGCATCTACGACACCAACCTGCTCGCAAACGGCAAACGCCCGCCGCTGAAAGAGCCGCTCGCCAAAGAGATGGCGCGCTTCGGCTTCGACCTGAACGACTACGAACTCAAAGGGCATCCCATCCGCTGGTTCAGCCCGCAGAACCGCCTGTCTGCGCCGCGGGTCCTGCTGGTGGGCGACGCCGCCGGCGCAGACCCAATTTTTGGCGAAGGCATCAGCATCGCACTGGGATACGGCGCGCTCGCGGCGCGCGAAATCAGCGAGGCGTTTCAGCGCGGCGAATTTTCGTTTCGTGGATTCAAGCGCCGGGTGGCGCGAAGCGCGCTCGGTCAAACGCTCTTCGTGCGCTGGGTCATCGCCAACGTCATCTACCCGCTGAAGTGGCGCTGGTTCCAAATCCTGTTATGGCGGGTTTTGAAACCGTTCGTGCTGCTCACGGCATGGGTTTTTGTTTTGAATTGGGGGAAACGGATGCCCGCGTAGGGCGGGATTAATCTCGCCCTACGATCTTTTTCAGGAAGCCGGGCGTGTTCAACTCGCGTTCGAGCAGATAGGTGAAATAGCCCTGCATGAGACTTTCCGCCTCTTTCTGGACCTCGGGGCTGGGACGCGCACGGGCGGCTTCGGCATAACTCGAACGCTGAAAGTGACGCAGGTACTTGAGCGCCTCCACCGAGATGGGGTGCAGGTGTTTCAACCCCTGCCCGCAGCGCGGACAAATGACGCCGCCCGCGCTGAACGAGAAGAACTGGTCTTCGGGCTGAACGGCGCGCCCGCAATTGGCGCACTCGAATAACTGCGGGCGGAAGCCAGCATGGTCGAGCAGGCGCATCTCGTAGTAGCGGACGACCAGCCAGGGGTCGTGGCGGGAGGCGAGGCGGGCGAGGGTATCGGTGAGCAGGCGGAAGAGGCTGGGGGCTTCGGTCTGGTCTTCGTAGGAGAAGCGGTCGAGCAGTTCGAGGACGTAGGCGGCGTGCCCGGTGAGGAGCAGGTCGTCGCGCAGGGGCAGGTAGGCGTCCACCGTGTCTGCCTGGGTGACGATGAACAGATCGCGTCCCTGGGCGAGTTGCAGTTTGACGTGGGTGAACGGTTCGATGTGTCCTGCCTTGCGCGAGGCGATCTTGCGCGCGCCTTTGGCGATGGCGCGGGTTTTGCCCAGTTGACGCGTGAAGAGCGTGAGCAGGCGGTCGGCTTCGCCGTAGTCGCTGTGACGAAGCACAACGGCATCCACGCGGAAGGAGCGGAATTTGGGTTCGGGCATGACGGCCGGAGGTTTACACGGAAACCAGTTTCTCCGATGTGAACGCGCCCGGCAGAAGATCGCGGACGGTGGTCTCGTGGAGGATGTTCCCTTTTCCATCCGCCAGAAGGACAATCGTATCCAGCCCGAACTCCGCCATCACCTGACGGCATCCGCCGCAGGGCGAGCCGCCGTTTTCGGTGACGACGGTGATGACTTCGAAATCGGTCTCGCCTTCGGAGACGGCTTTGAAGATGGCGATGCGTTCGGCGCACATGGTTTGGGGGTAGGCGGCGTTTTCCACGTTGACGCCGGTAAAGACGCGCCCCGATTTGGTGCGCAGGGAAGAACCAACCGGGTAGTGGGAATACGGCACATAGGCGCGCTGTCGGGCGGCGTTGGCAAGGTCCACGAGGGATTGTTTTTCCTGTTTTGTGAGGGGCATAGAGTTCACCTGTTGCTGTGAGGAGGCAATGTACGGCGAAGCAATCTGCCCACAACAGGAGATTGCTTCGCGGCGCTGATGCGCCACTCATAATGACATTGGTCGTTTTTTTACAGCCAACTCCGCATCGAATGGCACGAATGCGTCGAATTTTCTTCGAGCAATTCGTGAAAATTCGATGCAAAAGAGTATTGAACCTTATTGTTTCCTTCGCTCCAATTTGCGGATGGCGCGGGCTGGCATGCCGACCACGAGCGTATCTGCCGGCACGTTCTTCGTGACCACGGCGCCGGCGCCGGTGCGCGCGCCATCGCCCAGGGTGAGCGGGGCGACCAGCATGGTATCGGAGCCGATGAACACATCTTCGCCGATGACGGTGGGATGTTTCTTCTCGCCGTCGTAGTTGCAGGTGATGGTGCCGGCGCCGATGTTGGTGTTTGCGCCAATGATGGCGTTGCCGATGTAGGAGAAGTGCCCCATTTTGACGCCTTCGTGCAGGGTCGAATCTTTGACCTCGCCGAAGTTGCCCATGTGGACGTGACTCTTCAGGTGCGCGCCCTTCCGCAGCCGCGCAAACGGACCCATGTCCACGTCATCTTCCAGCACCGCCCCTTCGAGCACCGAGGCGAGAATTTTGCAGCCGTTCCCGATGGTCGTATCGCGGATGATGGTGTTCGGTCCGATGACGTTCCGCTCGCCGATGACGGTATCTCCATGAATGAACGTGTTGGGCAGGAGGGTGGTATCGCGCCCGATCTTCACGCCGGCGTCAATGTAGGTGGAGGCGGGGTCGGTCATGCTGACGCCGTTCAGCATGTGGTCGCGGTTGATGCGCGCCCGCAGGGCGGCTTCGGCTTCGCTGAGGTGAACGCGGGTATTGATTCCGATGGTTTCGGTGAAGTCGTCGTGCAGCACCGCCTGCACGGGCAGGTTGTCTTTTCCCGCAATCTCCACCAGGTCTGTGAGGTAATACTCGCCTTTTTTCGGGTTTTTCTCGATGCGCTTGAGCGCCTGCCACAGCCAATCGGCGTTGAAGCAGTACGCGCCGACGTTCAACTCCCTGATTTTCTGCTGTTCGGGTGTGGCGACGTATTCCTCGACAATCGCCTGCACCGTGCCGTCGGCTTTGCGGACGATGCGCCCGAAGCCGCGCGGGTCGTCGGCGGTGACGGTGAGCAGGCTCATCGGTCCGGAGTTGAGGCGCTGGGTCTCCACGAGGCGGCGGAAAGTCTCGCCGCGCAGGAGGGGCATGTCGGCATAGGTCAAAATGACCAGGTCTGTGCCGCCGCGCAGCAGGGATTCCGCCTGCATGGCGGCGTGCCCCGTGCCGAGTTGCGGTTCCTGCAAGACCGTGCGGGCGGAATCGCCGAGGTATTTCTTCACCGCCTCCGCGCCATGCCCCACCACAACGACGGGCGGCTCGGTGGCTGCTTCCTTCAGCGCCTCCAGCACATGCCAGAGCATGGGCTTGCCGCACAACGGGTGCAACACCTTGGGCAAGTCCGACTTCATGCGGGTTCCCTGACCCGCTGCGAGTAACACTGCGGTGATTTTCATAACATCTCCTACACCCTCACCCTGCCTCCCCATCCTGCTGAGACGGGATGAGGGAGGTGTCAGGCACTGACGGAGGGGTAACAAAAAACAGGCTCCCCCACTGCGAAGCCTGTTTCGAAAATAAGCCCCGCAAGAGCGGGAATTTGCTGGGGCACCTGGATTCGAACCAAGATCCACGGCTCCAAAGGCCGGTGTGCTGCCATTGCACCATGCCCCAATGCGGACGATATTTTATCACAAGAAGCGGGAACTATTTCTTTTTCTTCAGTGCGCCGCTGGCGCTCAACGGTCCTGTGGTTTTGATGGGCGCTTCGCCGGGCTTCAATCCCAGTTTTTGCGCGTCGGCAAACGTGATCACATCGGGGCTGATGGGAATGTTGCCGGCTTTTTCGACCGCCTCTTCCCAAAAGGCATCGGCATCCTGAGCGATCTTCTTTTTGCTTGCCGCAGCGAGCAAGGCTTCGACATCCACCTCCGGCTCGGGCGCGGGTTGAGGCGTCAGCACAAAGGGCGGGACAGGCTCCGCCGCTTCTTCCTCAGGGACGGCTGACTCTGCGCCCGCTTCCACCGGTGCCACCCCCAGCGACCGCAGGATGTTCTCCACATCGCCGCGCACGAAGAGCATGCCGTCCACCGTTTGCAGGATGCGGTCGGAACTGGCAAGCCCCCTGCCCGCCAGCAGGAGCGCGTGCGAACCGTCCACCGGGATGAGGATGAGGTCATGGTCGCCGCCGCGGAAGACGTGGAAGTTATCCAGATGTTCCTGACGGATGATGCGCGAGACTTTGAACGCGGCGGAATAGATGCCCATCAGCGCCGCCAGCAGGGAGACTTCCATACTGCTGTCGTAGAGGTCGCCCGCGCGCGCCAGGACTCGTCCGCGGTCGTTGATGAGGAAAACGGCGTCTGCCTTGATTTTCTGGCGGAAGCCGCCCAGCAGTTCGGCGAGGGACTGGCGGTGCGCTTCGGTCTCTTTGGCGGTTTCCATCGGGAAGATGGTGCGCACCAGCCCCAAGCCGCGTTCCACTGCATCGAGGAAATCGGCAAGGGGGATGGGTTTATCGAAAATGGCAAGCGCGCCGGCGCTCAGCATTTCATCGCGCGATTTGCGGTCGGTCATGCCGGTGATGAAGATCACGCGCATCTCCGGGTTGCGCGCCTTGACCTTGCGCATCAACTCCACGCCGGAGATGCCGGGCAGGAGATAGTCGGCAACCAGCAGGTCCACTTTGCGGCGCGCCGCCACGAGCAGCGCTTCTTCGCCGGAGGGCGCATCCACAATCTCCATTTGATGTCCCAGCGTTTGCAGGGTGGAGTGGAGCAGGCGGACGATGTCGCGCTGGTCGTCAACGATTAAAACACACGGTACGGTCATAGCGTCTATTCCACCAGCCAGCACGCCACCCAGTGATCGGGGGAAACCTCCCTGAAGACGGGTTCTTCCTGGGAGCATTTTTCCATCGCCAGCGGGCAGCGCGGATGGAAGCGGCATCCCTTCGGCGGGTTGAGCGGGCTGGGCACGTCGCCTTTGAGGATGACGCGCTGGCGCTTCAGGCGCGGATTGGGGATGGGGATGGCAGACATCAATGCCTGGGTGTAGGGGTGAAGCGGGTTGCGGAACAATTCATCGCGGGTGGTCAACTCGACCATCTTGCCGAGGTACATCACCGCGACGCGGTCCGAAATATGTTCCACCACCGAGAGGTTGTGGGCAATGAACAGGTAGGTGAGACCGAACTCCTGCTGGAGGTCTTTGAGGATGTTCAAAACCTGCGACTGGATGGAAACATCGAGCGCGGAGACCGGCTCATCGCAGATGATGAAACTGGGGCGCAGCGCCAGGGCGCGGGCAATGCCAATGCGTTGACGCTGTCCGCCGGAGAATTCGTGAGGGTAGCGGCGGGCGTGATACTCCTCCAAGCCGACTTTTTTGAGCGTTTCGAGCATGATGGCAACGCGTTCGCGGGGGGTGCCGATCTGGTGAATGTGCAAGCCTTCCATCACCGATTCGCCGATGGGCACGCGCGGGTCGAGCGAGGCGTAGGGGTCCTGGAAGATGATTTGCATGTCGCGGCGCGCCGCTTTGAGTTCCTCGCCCTTCATGCGAAAGACATCGCGCCCATTGACCAGCACCGAGCCGGCGGTCGGTTCGACGAGGCGAAGCATGGTGCGCCCGACGGTGGTCTTGCCGCAGCCCGATTCGCCCACCAGCCCAAGCGTCTCGCCTTTGCGCACGAAGAAGGAAACGTCGTCCACCGCTTTGACATGGTTGACCACGCGCTGAAGCAGTCCTTTGCGCACGGGGAAATATTTGACCAGGTTTTTTACTTCGACAAGGGTTTCCCCTTTGTGATTGTTGTGATTCGGCATGACGGCATGCTCCAAAAGGGGTGATTAGGCGGTTGCAAGCGGAGGGGTGTGCCCCTCGGCATTTTGATATAACCAGCAGCGCACCTTGTGCCCTGTTTTGACTTCTTCGAGTTCGGGCTTGCGCTCTGTGCAGATGGCGAGGTTGTATTTGAGGCGCGCCTGACAGCGCGGGGCAAAGCGGCAGCCGGGCGGCAGGTTGATCAGGTTGGGGACCGAGCCGGGGATGACCTCCAGCCGTTCCTTGACTTCGCCGAGGACGGGGATGGAGCCAATCAGCCCCTGGGTGTAGGGGTGCAGGGGTTCGTCGAACAGCCGATACACATCGGTTTGTTCGACGATTTCGCCGGCGTACATCACCGCCACACGCTCCGCCATTTCGGCAACCACGCCGAGGTCGTGGGTGATGAGGATGACGGCGGTGTTCATTTCCTTGCGCATGTCGCGGATCAGGTCGAGGATTTGCGCCTGAATGGTCACATCGAGCGCGGTGGTGGGTTCGTCGGCAATGAGCAGTTCGGGGATACACGCCAGCGCCATGGCAATCATGACGCGCTGCGCCATGCCGCCGGAGAGTTCATGGGGGTATGCTTCGACGCGGCGTTCGGGGTCTGGCACGCCAACCATGCGCAGGAGTTCGATGGCGCGTTTCCAGCCTTCTTCTTTTCCGAGGTCGCGGTGAATGTTCAGGACTTCCGCCAGTTGGTCGCCAATTTTGAAGACGGGGTTGAGGGCGGTTTGCGGCTGTTGGAAGATCATGGAGATGCGGTTGCCGCGCACTTTGATCATTTCTTCTTCGGAGAATTCGAGCAGGTTTTCGCCATCGAACAGGATTTGACCCGCTTCGATGCGCCCGGGTTTGGCGATCAGGCGCATGATGGAGAGCGACGTGACGCTCTTGCCGCAGCCTGATTCGCCGACCAAGCCCAGCACTTCGCCGGGATAGACTTCGAAGTCCACGCCGTCCACGGCGCGGACGATGCCGTCTTCGGTGTGGAAATAGGTTTTCAGTCCTTTGACTTCCAACAGTGGTTTGCTGTCATTCATCGGGGGAGGCTCCCTGGTTGAGAATTGGTGGGATTATAGCAAAGTTTGAAGCGCGCGAGGCGAATTGCCAGCGTGGGTGAAGGCTGAGGAGCGGCTTGAGAAAGTGTTTTATAAAATTCATTTTCTAACCACTGATGAACACAGATAAATTGGATTTACGCGTTTTTCATCAAAATCAGTGTTCATCCGTGTTCATCTGCGGTGAAGCCCGATTTATAAAATACTCTCTGATACGGAGGTCATTTGCAGGCGGTTCCGTAGTCGAAGGTTTCGATGTCTGCGAGGGCGTAGAGGGAGGAGGGGTCGAGTTGGAAGCCGCAGAGGTCGGGGCGGGCGGCGGCGGCTTTGAGGCGCATGTAGAGGGGGATGGCGGGCAGGTCGAAGGCGAAGAAGGTCTGCGCTTTTTGGTGGGAGGTGTAGCCCGCTTCGTTGGGCAGGGATTGGGAGGCTTCGGCGCAGGCTTTGTCGAAGTCGGCGTTGGAGTAGCCGCTGATGTTGGCGCCGACCCAGTTGTTGGCGGCGCTGGGGATTTGAGCGGTGGTGAACCATCCGCATTGCGGCTCGAGGGTGTTGGCGCCGATGGCGTATTGGGCGAGGTCGAAGCGGCGTCCGAAGAGGGGACCGTCGGGACCCTGGGCGTAGAGGCTGGCGGCGGTGTGGTAGATGGGGTTCACGCCAATGCCGCATTCGGCGAGGGATTGGGTGAGGATTTCGACCACCTGGCGGCGCTGGGTGGCGGAGGTGGTGTGGTAGTCGAGGATGAGGGGCGTGCCGTTGGGAACGCGGGTGACGCCCAGCGCCTGACGCGGCGTGGCGGGGTTGTTGTCGTGATCCACCCAGCCGATTTGCTGGAGGATTTCGCGCCCGGAGGCGGGATCGTAGGCGTAGGTTTGGAGGCTGCCGTTGTGGAGGGGATGGTCGAAGGAGAGGTAACTATCGGGAACGCGGGACAGCCCGAAGAGGACGGTATCCACCACACGCTGGCGGTCGAGGCAGTAGGCGATTGCTTTGCGCATGCGCACGTCGCCGAAGAGGTCGGGGCGGTCGGGGTTGAGGCCGGTGGAGTTGAAGCCGTCGTCGTAGGAGGCGTGTTTGATGCCGAAGGCGAGCCATTCCATGGTGTCGCTTTGGGCGGTGAGCAGCTGCGCCTGTCCGTCGGTTTGCATTTGTCGGAGGAGGGCAACCTGCCCGTCGAGGGGGATGGAGGGGTCGAGGATGTCGCAGTCGCCTTCGACGAGGGCGGTGAGTGCGGCGTTGGGGTCGGGTTTGAAGAGGAAGGTCAGTTGGTCGAATTTGGGGAGTCCGCTGTCGGCGCGGAAGTAGTTGAGGTTTTTGACGAGGCGGATGCTTTCGCCGGGTTTCCAACTGGTGATGAGGTAAGGTCCCCAGCCGAGGGGGGCGCGGGTGGAAACGTCCACTTGCAGGAGTTCGGCGGGGGTGAATTCCTTCCATTTGTGTTCGGGCAGGGGCATCCAGAAGTTGGTGTAGTAGGCGGGGTCGAGGTAGCCGGGCAGTCCCCACCATTGGAGGGTGATGTCGTCGGCGGCTTCGTAGGTTTGGGTGCGTTCGATGAGGAATTTGTTGACGGGGGTGGCGGGGCTGGAGGCGAGGGCGAAGGAGTAGATGGAGTCTTGGGCGGTGAGCGGTTCGCCGTCGGACCAGGTGAGTCCTTCGAGCATGACAAAGGTGACGATCATTTGATCCATCTGGATTTCGCTGACGCCGTCGTAGGTGACGGCGCAGGAGTCGCTGCGACAGCCGCTCGGGCGGATGCGCTCGCCTGTTTTGAGGGTGACGACTTCTCCGCTGGAATTGACAACCCGGTCGCCGGCGCGGACGGTGAGCGGGGCGACCTGGGCGTCGCCGTCAGCGAGGTTGGGGATTTTTTCGAGGATGACCGCTTCATACTGGTAGTTGGCGAGGTCCATCGGTCCGTCGTAGATGGCGGAGAGGACGCTGCGTGCGGCGGCGTTGAGGTCGCCGTAGGGGTAGAGGGTGGTCGGTTCTTCGCCAAGACAGACGGTCAGGGAGCGGGGAGCAGGCTCAGGCGTGGGAGGAGGCGTGGTGGTCTCGGCGGGAGGGGGAGGCAGGATGGGGGTCTGAGTGGTTTGCGGAGCGCAGGCAGAGAGGAGGAGCGTCAATAAGAGGAGGAGGGGAAAAGTTCGAGGGGTCATCTGCGGTGTCCTTTGTCAGTCTTTGTAGATGGGGTAAAAGTACTCGCCGGGGAAGATGGGGTTGGGGAGCGTGCCCCTGACCCAGCGCTGTTCGAAGGTGTGGCTGGTGGCGGTGGCGAGCAGGATGGTGGGCGCCTGCTCGTGGAAGAGGCGGTTGAGTTGTTCGTAAATTGCCTGACGGGCGGCGGGGTCGGTTTCTGCCGCGCCGCGGTTGACGAGAAGTCGAAACTGGTTTTGCAGGTCTTCGGGAAGGCTTTGGCGCAGGGCGAACGCGCCGATGGTGTAGGGAACGTACCAGTTGTGGGGGTCGTGGATGTCTTCTGCCCAGCCGCTGACGAAGTAGGGCGCCTGGCGGCTGCGGGTGGTGCGCAGGAAGGTGGGCCAGGGCAAGCCGACGGTTTCGATGATGAACAGGTTGTTGATGGAGGCGACGTTGATTGCCAGGATGTCGGCGACGGTCTGGCGGCTGGTGTTGCCTTGATTGTAGAGCGCCTGCAGGCGGAAGCCGGTGGTCCACACGTCGCCTTCGGGGTCGCTGCCGGCAGGGATGCCGTCGTTGTCGAGGTCGGCGAGTTTGAATTCCTCCTCGCATTTGACGGGATCGTAGGAATAGACGGGCGCGTCTGCCTGATAGCCGGGCATGCCCGCCAGCGGGATGACGGGAGCCTGCACCGCCTCGCCGTTGAAGACATCGCTGATGTACACGTCCCAGTCGAAGCAGTAGGCAAAGGCGCGGCGGATGTGGACGTTGGCGAAGAAGTCCGGCGGAATGCCGTTGCCGTCCAGTTGAGCGGAGCCGATGTAGTTGGAGCCTTCCGCCACTTGAAAGTTGAAGAACATGTCGGTGCGGTTGAGGGCGGGTTTGCCGATGTACAGGCGATAGGGCAGGGCGTCGTTCACCACTTCACAGGGTTTGTAGCGGTTGGTCTCCAAATCGAATTCGCAGATTTCGCCGACCAGCGCATCCATTTGGGAGCGGTTGCCATCCGGCACCGCCACCATGTCGGCGTCGCCTGCCCGCATCATGGCAAAACGGGTTCCCCATTCGCTGATGTATTTGGTCACCACGCGCGCCAGGCGGGCAGGCTCGCGCCAGTAATTCTCGTTGCGGACGAGGATCAATTCGTCGCCCACCTTCCACTCCCCCAGTTTGAAAGGACCCGTACCGTTGGCAATGCGCGAGAGCGGGCTGCTTTCGGCAGGTTCGGCGTAGTAATTCTGCCAGGTCTCGCAGGAACCGTCCCAGGCGCCATGGGCAGCCGCCCAATCCTTATCCAAAATGCCGCCCCAGGTTTGGGCGATGGTGGGCAAAAAAGGTCCCCAGGGCTGAGCCAGCGTCATCGTTACGACGCCAGCGGAGTCGTCTGCCGCGATGGCAGATTTGACCCTCTCGCAGGCGGCGCGCAAAACCGAGGGGTCCCGCGCCGATAACGCTTCGCGGTCGTCTGCCGAGGCGCAGTCATCCACCAGGCAGGTGATGTCATCCACGCCGATGCCGAAGAACGGCTCCGCCAGAAGCCACTGCGGACCGCTCCTGCCGCCCAAAAGCAGACCGCGCTGGAAGGAATACGCCACGTCCTCCGCCGTCAACTCCTGCCCTTCGTGAAACTTCACACCGGAGCGGATCTTGAACGTGTACACCCTGCCGTCCTCCGAAACCTTCCACGACTCCGCCAGAAGCGGCACAAAGCGGTCGGTGTGGATGCCGTCGTAAAAGACCAGCGGCTCGTAAATATTCAAAATCATCTCATTGCTGGCGGTATCGTAACCGAGAGCGGGGTCGAGCGTTTCGGGTTCGCCAAAGGTCGCCTGCACAAAAGTGGCGGGGTCGGGCGAGCGGTGCGCCTGCGCCGCGCCGGGCTGCGCCTCAGAGGCAGGCAGGGTAGCGGCAGGCGGGGCAGCGTTCCCTCCGCAGGCGGCAAGGAACATGCCCGCAAGCGTGAACAGGCAAACCGTCCCGCACCAAAGCCGCACAGCCTTTTTTGACATCGCTCAAATTGTAGCCTTGTTTTGTCTTTTTTTGAGGACGACCAGCAGGACAACGATCAGCAAAAGGATACCCAGCGCAGCAAGCGGCGCCGCCGGGAAAGCCGTTCCGCTTCTTTCCTCGACCTGAACCTGCTGCGGCGTCGGAGGCAGGGTCGGCGTCTGACGCAGGATGCGCACCCCGGCGGCGTTGGAAGCGTCGAGTTCCCCCGTCCCGTCCCACAAACCGTTTTGGCGCAGGAGGAAAGCCGTCACGCGCCAGGCTTCGTCATCGCTCAAACTGCCGGGCTTCCAAAAGGGCATCGCCGCGCGGATGTACGCTTGAAGTTGGGCGGCGTCGCTGAACTTGGCAAGCGCCTGCGGAGAAATCACCGCAGGAATGGATTTGGGCAGAGTGAAACCGCTCTCGTAGGGGTTTTCGCCATGGCAGCCGCGCTCCCAGCAATATTGTTCCTCGGGCGGGTAGGCGGCGCGGAATTCGTCGGTCAGCCCCTGTCCGCGGTCGCCGTGGCAGGGCAGGCAGGAGAGCCAGTAGACCTGTGCGCCGTAATCTGCCTGAGAGGGGTCTGGGGGGAGGGTGGGCTCGGCGAGGCGGTCGGGCGTGGACATGGTTTGGGGGCTGGGAGAAGCCCCGCCGCCATCGAAAAATAGCCCTGCAGTGAGCAGGGCTATTCCAAGAGAAACGACAAGCAACCGGATCAGGGATCGGGTTGTCACGAAGGTACTAGACTTTGCCGCGCAGGCGCGGGTCGAGCACGTCGCGCAGGGCGTCGCCGATCAGATTCCAGCCGAGGACGAAGAGTACGAGCGTAATGCCCGGCCAGACGATGAGATACCAATAGGTGTTGAGGCTGGTGATCCAGTTGCGGGCGAACGCCAGCACCTGTCCCCAGTCGGCATAGCCCACTTCCACGCCGATGCCGAGGAAGGAGAGCGCGGCGAAGGAAAGCACCACGTCGCCGATGCCGAGGGAGGCAAGCACCAGGGTGGGGAAGATGGCGTTGGGGATGATGTGGCGGAAGAGGATGCGGCTGTCGGGCACGCCGATGACGCGGGCGGCGAGGATGAAGTCACGCTGTTTGACGGAGAGGATGTCGGCGCGGATGATGCGTGCGTACCCAAGCCAGCCAAAGGCAATGAGCGAGATCATGACCGGCAGGGTGGTACGTCCGTAGAGCGGGGTAAGCACCGCCGCGAGGATGAGGGTCGCCATGAGCCCGGGCAGAACGTAGAGGACATCCACGATGCGCATGAGGATGTTGTCCACGATGCCGCCGTAATAGGCGGCGACAGAGCCGACGATCACGCCGATAAGCACCGTGGAGATGACCACGATGAGACCGGCGCGGAAGGCTGTGCGCGTTCCCCAGATGACGCCGTAGTAGATGTCATATTGTCCCTGGGCGGTGCCGAAGATGTGCACCCATTCTTCCTTGCCAGTGACAGCCTTCCACCAGAAAGGCAGGGGAGGCTGTTTGCTCCGCCATTCTGCGCCCATGGGTTTGGGTTCGGCTTTGAAGCCGTCGCGCGGGATGGTGTAGGGGTCTCCCAGCGGGGGCGCAAGGACGGGCGCCAGCAAAGCGATCAACACAAAGAACACAATCAGCAGCGTGCCCATGACGGCGGCTGGCGTTTTGAAAAGTCCCTGGATGATGCGGTAGTTATCGGGACCGAGAAAACGTTCCAGGCGTCCGATTTTGCGCATGGCGACGGCTTCGCCAAGCAGTTCGTTATTACCGGAGGGGGTAATGGTTGTCATGCTGTATCTCCATTAAGAGAGCCGGACGCGCGGGTCCACCACAGCGTAGAGGATGTCCACGACGAGGTTGGCGACAATGAGGATGAGCCCGTTGAAGAGGGCAAAGCCCAGCACGGTGACCACGTCCAACTGCACGGAGGCTTCTGCGGCGGCGGAACCGATGCCGGGATAGTTGAAAACGGTCTCGGTGATGATGACGCCGCCCATCAAGCCCACCACCGTGAAGCCCGCCAGGGTCACCACCGGGAGCATGGCGTTGGGTTTGGCGTGTTTGTGGATGACATCCCGTTCGGGCAAGCCCTTGGCGCGCGCAGTGACGACGTATTCCTGGCGCAGGGTTTCGAGCATGGAGCCGCGCGTCACGCGCAGGAAGGTTGCCCAACTGATGTAGGAAAGGGTCAGGATGGGCAGCACCATGTGGCGCAGGGCGTCGAGGAAGATGTCGAAGCGCCCGTTGAGCAGGGAGTCAATGGTCAGCAGGGTGGTGTAGTGGATGAACTGGTCGGAGTTGACGATGCGGGTGTATTCGTCGGAAAGGCGCCCCGGAGGGAACCATTGCAGGTTGGCGTAGAAAATCATCAACACCAGCAAACCGAAGACAAAAGTGGGGAAGGACGTTCCGATGATACTGAAGATGCGGGCGATCTGGTCAATGATGCCGTTGTGATGCACCGCCGCCTGCACGCCCAGCCAGATACCAACAAAGATGACGGGACCGATAGCCCACAGCGTCAGGTCGAGGGTGTTTGGGAAGCGGCGGGCGATCAATTGCGCCACCGGCTGGGAACCGGTCTTGGACCAGCCGAAATTGCCGTAGAGGATGCCGCCTTCGCGTTCGCCGGTGACCGAGTCGATGGTGCCGACGAGCCAGTTTTTGTATTGGACGTAGAAGGGGCAGTCGAGGCAGTATTTTTTGATGAAGGCGTTCACCTGGGCATCCGATTTGGGGTCGCCGCGGATGTACAGCGATACGCGTTCGTCCGCGTCCAGCAGTTGCAGCATCCCAAAGATGAGAATGGTGACGCCAAAGAGCAGAACCGGCACGAGCAGTAAACGACGGATGATGTAATTGATCATGAAATACCTCGCGTCTGAGAGTCAGACTTGCCATCTGGAGCAGGCTGGAGTTTCACTCCGGCGCGCGCCGCATGACAAGGCTGAGGGGGTTCTGGGGACCCGTTGCCGGGTCCCCAGAAGTTTTCGTTCCTTCTTTCCGAACGACGGACTACTCCTTGTAGATGGTGTAGTAATAGTCGCCGGAGAAGATGGGGTTGAGGATGCGTCCCTTCACCCAGCGCTGGTCGAAGCCGTGGCTGGTGGCGGTGGCAAGCAGGATGGTCGGGACCTGTTCGTAGAAGAGTTTGTTCGCCTCTTCGTAGATCTTCTGGCGCTCGGCAGGATCCGTCGCCGCGACGCCGCGGTTGAGGATGTCCTGGAATTGCGCCTTCAGTTCGGCAGGCATGTTCTGGCGGCTCGCATAGGTGCCAACCATGTAGGGCTGGTACCAGTTGTGCGGGTCGTGGATGTCTTCCAGCCAGCCGCTGACGAAGTAGGGCGACTGCTTGGCGCGAATGGTGCGCAGGAAGGTGGGCCAGGGCAAGCCGACGGTCTCGATGACGAATTTGTCGTTCACTTCAGCGACATTGCTGGAGAGGATCTGAGAGACCACCTGGCGGGAGGTGTTGCCCTGGTTGTAGAGCGCCTGCAGGCGGAAGCCGGTCGTCCAAACGTCGCCTTCGGGGTCGTCGCCAGCGGGGATGCCGTCCTTATCCAGGTCGGCGGCTTTGAATTCTTCTTCGCATTTGGCGAGGTCGAAGGTGTAAACCGGGGCGTCAGCCTGGTAGCCGGGCATGCCCTGGCGGGCGAGCACGGGCTGCTGAACCGCTTCACCATCGAACACGTCGCTGATGTAGGTGTCCCAGTCGAAGCAGTAGGCAAACGCCTTGCGGATGTGGACATCCGAGAAGAAGTCCAGCGGGATGCCGTTGCCGTCCAGTTTGCCGGAGCCGACGTAGTTCGAGCCTTCCGCGATCTGGAAGGTCATGAAGAGGTCCTGGCTGGAGATGGCGGGGCGTCCGATGTAGAGGCGGATGGGATTGGTGCTGGTTTCGCCGGCTGCGCAGGGGATGAATTTCTCTTCTGCCTGCTTGGAGGGATCGTAACCGCAGACTTCCACTTCCGGTCCGTAGGAACCGGCGGCGAGATCGAAGACGCGCATCGAGCCAACCAGAGCGTCCACCTGGGAGCGGTTTTCAGCGGGAACGGCAACCATGTCGGCATCGCCGGTCTGCAGCATGGCGAAGCGGGTGCCCCACTCGTCAATGTACTTGAAGACGACGCGTTCGAGTTTGGCGGGTTCGCGCCAGTAGTTGTCGTTGCGGACGAGGACGAGTTCTTCGCCCTGGGTCCAGGATTCGAGTTTGAAGGGACCCGTGCCGTTCATAATGGTGGTCAGCGGGTCGGTCTCGGAGGGTTCGGCGTAGTAGTTCTGCCAGGTATCGCACGAGCCATCCCAGGCGCCGTTGGCAACCGCCCAGTCCTGATCGAGGACGGAGCCCCAGCCCGCCGCAATGGTCGGGATGAAGGGACCCCACGGCTGAGCGAGGGTCATGGTGACGGTGCCGGTGGCGTCGTCCGCCACGATGGCGCTCTTGACCTTTTC
>DAOUBY010000291.1:0-9366 GCA_034432325.1 Anaerolineales bacterium | reverse complement strand
GAGATTCTCGCCCTGAGCCTGCCGAAGGGTATCTCGTATTTTCAGGCGACATAAATGTCGCGCTACGGGAAAACTGCGTAACATCAGTTATAAACTCTGAGGTTGAAATGAATCAAAATTTGCGATTTTTTAGTGTCTTTCTCGCGCTGACGCTCGCCGCGCTGGCGTGCAACTCTCCGCTGGCGGGCGGCGAGACGCCCTCCACCCCCGATCAGGTGGCGACCATCGTCGCTTCCACCCTCGAGGCGGTGACGGACGCTCCGCCAACCGCCGTCACCCCCGAACCAGCCGCCCTGCTCCCGCACAGCCTGTATTACCTCGGCAACGACAGCGCCAACCTCTCCCAGGTCTTTCGCATGGAACGGGATGGAGTCACCGCGCGCCAACTCACCTTTGAATCCGATTCAGTCGGTTCGTTCGATGTCTCGCCGCTGGATGGAAGCGTCGTCTATGTGGCGGGCAACCAGATGATTTTGATTCAGGCTGACGGTTCGGGCAGACGCGCGCTGGTGGACGGCGGCGCAGTGGACGAAAACAACCCCTTCCTGACGAGCATCAATTCCCCCGTCTTCTCCCCCGACGGGCGGAGCATCGCCTATGGCAGGGGCGGCTTGAATTTCTATTCGCTGGAGACGGGCGTCTCCAACCTGGTCATCGAAAACCAGTGGGACGACGTGGGCGGCGGTCTGCTCGTTCCGCGCGAACTGTATTGGCCCGAAAAATATTCGCCCGACGGGCAGAAACTGCTCATCACGCTCGGCTACTACGAAGGCGCCTCGTCTGCCATTTACTATCCGGACGGCAACGCGCTGGTGCGGCTGAACGGCGCAGAGGGGGCGGTCATTTGCTGCGGCGAACCGAACTGGAGCGCCGACAGCGCAGCCCTCTACTCGGCATATCCCTACATGGGCATGTTCACGGCGGGCATGTGGCGCGTGGACGCTTCCACCGGCAACGTGACCACCCTCCTGCCCGGCGAAGCGGGCGACGGCACCTACAACATCCCATCCAACGCCTACCTCGCCCCCGATGGAGGCTTGTATTACTTCTTCGTCAACTTCAAGCCCGAACAGGATTTCGTCCAGCGTGCGCCGATGCAGTTGGTGCGTTCCGCGCCCGACGGCGTGAGCGGGCGAACCGTCCTGCGCCCCGACACATTCGAACTGATGAACGAAGCGCTCTGGGCGCCCGACGCCAGTTTCGTCCTCGTCGCCTTTGCTCCCATCGCCGACATCTACGCCGGCGGACGGGTGGAGATTGTGTACACCGACTTCCGCCCTAACGTGGTTCTCATTCCCTTCGCACAGCGATTAAAATGGGGTCCATGACACATCTCTTCGGCGGCATCGAAGGCGGCGGGACCAAATTCGTCTGCGCGGTGGGAACCTCGCCAGACGACATCCGCCGCGAAACACGTTTTCCCACTACCACCCCTGCCAAAACGCTGCAACAGGCTATTGACTTCTTCAAACAGGCGGAACGGGACTTCGGCAGACTCTCTGCCCTGGGCATTGCCTCGTTCGGTCCGCTCGACCCGAATCCTGCCTCGCCCGCCTACGGACGCATCCTCCCCACCCCCAAGCCCGGCTGGACGGACGCCGACATCGTCGGAACGCTCCGTTCAGCCTTTGAGATTCCCATCGGCTTCGACACCGATGTCAACGGCGCGGCGCTCGGCGAATGGACCTGGGGCGCGGCGCAGGGACTGGACACCTTCCTCTACCTGACGGTTGGCACCGGCATCGGCGGCGGGATGATGGCAAACGGCGCGCTCCTGCATGGTCTGCTTCACCCCGAAATGGGACACATCCTGCTCCCGCACGACCACACCCGCGACCCCTTCGAGGGCGCCTGTCCCTTTCACAAAGACTGCTTCGAGGGGCTGGCGTCTGGTCCTGCCATGGAAAAACGCTGGGGGCGGCGCGCCGAAACCCTCCCGCCCGATCATCCCGCCTGGGCGCTGGAGGCGCACTACATCGCGCTGGCGCTGGCAAATTACATCCTCACTTTTTCCCCTCAACGCATCGTCATCGGCGGCGGCGTGGGCGGGCGCGAAGACCTGCTCCCCCGTATCCGCCGGGAGGTGCAGGAGATTTTGAACGGTTACGTCCAGTCGCCGGCAGTGACTGAGAAGATTGACGATTTCATCGTTCACCCCGGGCTGGCAAACCGCGCCGGCATGCTGGGCGCGATTGCCCTGGCAAAACAGGCAGTCTCGTAATCTTCAACCTGGTGAGTATTTGTAACTGATGTTACGCAGTTTCGCCGTAGCGCGACATTCATGTCGCCTGAAAATGCGAGATACCCTTCGGCAGGCTCAGGGCGAGAATCTCGCGCTACTGCGTAAGGTAAGTTTGTAATAACAAGCTCTGCATCGAATGACACGACTACGGTGAATTTGAAAAATTCGTGAACATTCGACGCAAGAAAGCTGAGCCTTATTGCAGTTACAGTCCATTCCAGCGAGGTTTTTTCATGGATTCCATCGCCATTCTCGATTTCGGCTCGCAGTATGCGCAACTCATTGCCCGCCGCGTGCGCGAGGCGCATGTCTATTGTGAGTTGTTCCCCTGGGACGCGCCCATGGAGCGCATTCTTGCCATTCAGCCCAAGGGCTTCATCCTTTCCGGCGGACCCAAATCGGTGTACGAAGAAGGCGCTCCCTGCATTCAGGATTTCATCTTCAAGACCGGTCTGCCCATTCTCGGAATCTGCTACGGGATGCAGGCGCTCACGCATGCCCTCGGCGGTCAGGTGGACGCCTCCGCCAGACGGGAATACGGTCCCGCCGAGATCGAACTCAACCTGCCCGACACCATTCTGGAGGGCATCTGCAAAGTGTGGATGTCGCATGGCGACCGCATCACCAAACTGCCGCCGGGGTTCATCGCCCTGGCGCGCTCGGGGAACAGTCCGCTGGCGGCAATGGGCGACATGAAGCGCAAATACTTCGGCGTGCAGTTTCACCCGGAGGTGCATCACACCCCAAACGGAGAGAAACTGCTCCAACGGTTCGTGACCGAAATCTGCGGCGCAAAACCGACCTGGACTCCCGCTTCCATCATTGACGAGGCGGTGGAACGGATTCGGCAGCAGGTGGGCGGCGAGCGCGTGCTGGCGGCGGTTTCGGGCGGGGTGGATTCTTCGGTGGCGGCGGCGCTGGTGCATAAAGCGGTTGGAGATCAACTGACAGCGGTCTTCGTGGATACGGGATTGATGCGCAAAGACGAAGGCGATCAGGTGGCGGCAGCGTTTCGAGATACCCTGCACGCCGAACTCGTCACGGTGGACGCCTCGGACGAATTCTTTGCGGCGCTGGCAGGGGTGACAGACCCCGAACAAAAGCGCAGGGTCGTCGGCGAGAAGTTCATCCGCATTTTCGAGGCGCAGGCGCGGCAACTCGGACAGCCGAGGTTCCTCGTGCAGGGAACGATTTACCCGGACGTGGTCGAGTCATCTGCGCCGGATAGAAATAAAGCCGAGAAAATCAAAACGCATCACAACGTGGGCGGTTTGCCGGAAGACATGCAGTTCGAACTGGTGGAGCCGCTCAGGTATCTGTTCAAGGATGAGGTGCGGGCGGTGGGCGAAGCGCTGGGGCTGCCGGAAAGGCTGGTTTGGCGGCAGCCGTTTCCGGGTCCGGGGCTGACCGTGCGCTGTCTCGGGGAGGTGACGCGCGAGCGTGTGGAACGTCTGCGGGCGGCGGATGCCATCCTGCTGGAGGAATTGTCCAAAGCGGGCTTTTTGGGGAAAGACGCCGAGACTTCGCAGGCGTTCGCGGTGTTGCTGCCCGTGCGCTCGGTGGGCGTGATGGGCGATCAGCGGACGTATCAGGAGGCGGCGGCGATTCGCGCGGTGACGACCGAGGATTTTATGACCGCCGATTGGGCGCGCCTGCCGCACGAGTTGCTGGCGCGCGTGTCGAACCGCATTGTGAACGAAGTGGACGGGATTAACCGCGTGGTGTATGATATTACCAGCAAACCGCCCGCCACCATCGAATGGGAGTGAGGCGGGGTGTGATTGGTAATTGGTAATTGGTGATTGAGGAGAAACCATGAACTTTGACTTTGGCGAAGTGTTGACCCGCGCAGGGCAGATCACCTGGAAGCACAAGACGCTGTGGCTGTTCAGCGCCCTGCCGACCCTGTTGGGTGTTCTCATCGTCCCGCTGGTTTTCCTGCCGCTCATCCTTTCGGACTGGAACGCCTACGGTGAGCCGTCTTTTGTAAATGAGCCGCTCTTCTTCCTCGTTTTCCTGGCTGGGGTTATCTTCCTCTCTCTGCTGAGTTTTGCCCTGTATGTGATCTCCTCCGCATCGGTCACGTTTGGCGTGCTGCGCGCGGAGGACGGCGCAGAGAAACTGCGGGCGGCAGAACTGTTCAAAGGTTCGCAAAAATACTGGCTGAAGGTGCTGGGGGTGATGCTCCTGACGAGCCTCGTCGTTTCCATTGGGGTCTTCGTTTTCTTCGGCTGCCTCGTGCTGTTTGGCGTCGTGACCATGGGGATGGGCTTCATCTGCGCTCAGCCGCTGATCATCCTCCTCTACCCGCTCATGCTGGCGGTCTATGGCTTCGTCGAGGAATCGCTGGCGGCGGCGGTTGCCGATGACCTCGATGTCATCGCCGCCATTCAGCGCGGCTGGGAACTGGTGAAAGCCAACTTTTGGAGCATCCTGCTGATTTCGTTCATCGTCTATTTTGCCGTCAGCCTGTTGAGCGGCTTGGCAGCCATGCCGTTCCTGCTCCCCTTCTTTTTCACGCCCTTCTTCATGGACGGCGCCGAGCCCAGCATGCGCATTGTCATGCTCTTCGCCGGCGGCATCAGCCTGCTGATGATCCCGGTCATGGCGCTGGTGCAGGGCGTCGGCATGACCTTCCTCAAAGCGGCGTACACCCTCACCTATCTGCGGCTGACCCGTCCCAAAGCAGACGCCGCCATCGTCAGCGAGGCGAATGCGTAGACTCCTCCGCTTCTTCCTTACCCTCAGCCTGCTGGCTGGGACCCGCACCTTTGCCCACGCCCAAGCCGCTGCCTCCGCCGAGATTGCGCGCATTGACGCCTCGAACTTCCCGCAGATTTCGGCGCTGGTGGATGTGTACGGCGCAGACGGGAACTTCGTCTCCGGGCTCAAAGCGGCAAATGTCACGGTCTACGAGGACGGGCAGGCGCGTCCTGCCGTCTCTCTCCGCGAGGCAGACGTGCCGGTGCAGGTGGTGGTCGCCGTCAACCCCGCCCCTGCGCTGGGAATCCGCGACGGGAACGGGGTAGCCCGCTTCGAGCGCGTAGTGGAGGCGCTGCGGCTGTGGGCGCAGGCGCAGCCGGCAGATTCGCGCGACGATTTCAGCCTGGTCTCGCTTTCCGGCTCGCTTATCAGCCATGCCAGCGTGGACGACTGGCTGGCAAGCCTGAACGCCTTCAAACCCGATTTCCGCAATTCGAAGCCCAACCTGCAAACCCTTGCCATCGCGCTCGATACAGTCAGCGCGCCGGCGCCGGAACCCGGCATGAAGCACGCCGTGCTGTTCATCACCCCGCGCATGGACGACCCCAACATTGACAACACCATCGCCCCGTTCATTCAGCGCGCGGTGGACGCAAAAGTGCGCGTTTTCGTCTGGTTTGTGGATGCAGAAAATCAATTCCTTTCGCCCAGCGCCAACGCCTTCAAACTGCTCGCCCAGCAAAGCGGCGGACAGTTCTTTGCCTTTTCGCGCAATGAGACCTTCCCCAGCCTGGATGAATATTTTGCGCCGCTGCGATCCATTTACGAAATCAAATACACCTCCGCGCTGAACACGCCCGGCGAGCACACCCTGCGCTTCGACTTTCAGGCTGGCGACACGCTCATCAGCGCCGCCGAGTCAGCCTTCAGCGTGGACGTTCAGCCGCCCAACCCCATCTTCGTCACGCCGCCGCTGCAGATCACCCGTCAGCCGCCCGCCGACGACCCCTACAACACGGAAATCCTCGAACCCGCCCGGCAGGTCATCGAAATCATCGTCGAATTCCCCGACGGGCACCCGCGCGACCTCGTCCGCACCACGCTGTATGTGGATGGTCAGGTTGCCGCCGAAAACACCCGCAAACCGTTCGACAAGTTCGTGTGGGATTACAGCGCCTTCACCCAAAGCGGACAACACCAGATCGTCGTCGAGGCGGAGGATGTGCTGGGGTTGACCAAATCGAGCATCGCCATCCCGGTCACGTTCACGGTGATCCACGCGCCCAGCGGCATGGAGGCATTTCTGGCGCGCTACCGCTCCGAACTGACGCTCGGCTCGATCATCCTGGCGGGGTTTGCCCTGCTGGCAGCGCTGATTGGCAGCCGCGTGAGAAATCTTCCCGAAAGCCGCCGCAAAAAAGCGCGCCGGGCAAAAGAAGACCCGCTCACCCAGCCGGTGCCAGCCCTGACGGAGCCGCCGGCTGCGGAGAGGCGGGCAAAGCCCCGCTTCGGGTGGATGAACCTGGGTCAGAGCCGCGTGCCGTCTGCGCCAGCCTACCTCATCCGCCTGAAGAACGGCGGCGAGCCTGCCAGCGCATCGCCGATTCCCCTGCTCGAAAAAGAGACCACCTTCGGCGCGGATCCGGTACAATCCATGCATGTGCTGGATGACCCGTCCATTTCCCCGCTGCATGCGCGCATCCGCCGCACGGTGGATGGGGATTTCCTGCTCATGGATCACGGCTCGGTGGCAGGCACCTGGGTCAACTACGAGCCGGTCACGCGCGCAGGCATCCGCCTGAAGCACGGAGACAGGATTCACTTCGGGATGATGTACTACCGCTTTGATCTGAATCAGGCTCCGGCGGAGTCTGAACCGAAGGTCATCCAGCAAACATAATCCGCTTTTATGATTCGCACATCGCGCGCACACCTGAACGTCGAAGCACACAGCCATCAGGGCATGACGGGAAAGAACAACGAAGACCGTTATGCGGTGGCTTCGTTTCGCGTGAGCGAAAAGGATCACACGCCCGTGCTGTTCGCGGTGCTGGCAGACGGCATCGGCGGGCACAAAGGCGGTGAGGTGGCGGCGGAACTGGCGGTCAACCACATCATGCAGAGCGTTGCGCGGGGCGACGGCAAATTTTCACGGCACATGATCGAACAGGCGGTCAATGAAGCCAGCAGCGCCATCGCTGCACATTCCGCCGCCAACGAAAATCTTCAGGGCATGGGCGCCACCTGCGCCATCGTCTGGATCATTGACAACAAACTCTACACCGCCTATGTGGGTGATTCGCGCATTTATCTGCTGCGCGGCGGGCGCATTCAGCAATTGACTGTGGATCACTCGTGGGTGCAGGAAGCCATCGAAAAGGGCATCCTCAAGCCCGAGCATGCGCGCGACCATCCCAACGTGCACGTCATCCGCCGCTATCTGGGCTCGCCTGTGCCGCCTGAACCGGACTTCCGCCTGAACCTGTTCGACGGCGAGGGAGCGCATCACGCCGAGAACAATCAGGGCGTCGAAATTCAGCCCAACGATGTCATCCTGATGTGTACCGACGGTCTGACGGACCTCGTCTGGAACGATGAAATTCTCGAAATCGTGCGCACGCGCCCCAGTCTCAAGGAAGCCAGCCGCGCGCTGGTCAACCTTGCCAACGAACGCGGCGGCTTCGACAACATTACCGTCATCCTGATCGGCGCGCCGTCCGATTTCAAACCGCGCAACGCCCCCCGCAAGCGGAACTGGAAATGGATTCCGTGGTTGGCGGGCGCGTTTGCCGCTCTGCTCTTCTTTCTCGTCGCCGCTTCACTTCTGACCTTCAACCTGCTGCGCCGCGCCACGGCCGTGACCGCCACTCCAGCCCTTCCCACCGCCGCCGCCACCGAAACCGTCCCGCCGCCGCCCACCTTCACCTTCACCGCCGCGCCGGAGGTGATTCTTCCTTCGCCCACCGCCACCATCACGCCCTGGCCCACGAACACACCCAAGCCATGAGCATTGCTTCTTTCGTCTTTCTTCCTCAGGAGAGTGTTCTGAAATTCATGTTCTAACCACAGATGAACACAGATAAATTGGATTTACAAGGGAATTTCATCCCATTTTTCTTCAGAATCAGTGTTCATCCGTGTTCATCTGCGGTAAATCCCGATTTATAAAACACTCTCCCTCAGGACTTACGCAAAACCCTGCGTAGAGCGCGTTCTCTAACGTGCAGACTCTCCAACATTACAGCGCAAAGTTCGACGCTAGAGAGCGTCTTTTACGCTCTGGCGCAGGAGGCGTTCTTTAACTGCTGTAACCGCGCATAGTTGGTGTTCTCTAACGCCAACGGGCGCGTAAATGCGCCCTGCGCATTTTGTGAGTAATGAAAGAAAAAAAGTCTGTCCCGGAGGTAATCATGCCCGTCAAACATTCACAGGAAGTGGAAGCCAAGCCGGTTCCCGCCGGCAAAGACACCACCATTCAGGTTCTCATCTCTTCTCAGGAGGGACCGAACTTTGCGCTGAGAAAATTTTCCATGCAGCCGGGCGGCGGGATGCCGCGTCACACCAACACGGTGGAACACGAGCAATACGTTCTGCGCGGCGAAGCCGTCATCACCATCGGCGAGGAGACGTATCACGTCCGCGCGGGAGATGTGGTCTTCATCCCTGAGGGCGCGGTGCATTCATACGAAAACACCGGCGCGGAACCATTCGAATTTTTGTGCATCATCCCAAACAAGGAAGATAAGATTACGATTGTGGGGGAAGGGTGCTAGAAAAAAACAAGCCGCGCCTGTGAAGGCGCGGCTTGTCAATTGCCATTCCGATTTCGGCTCATGTGTCATTCACGCAGCAGACGTTCTCTAACGTCTGCTGCGCGCCGACGGCGCTGCACATTCTTTACAGGTGAGCCCTCTTTTCTATATTTTCCCCGTAATAGTTGCCAACTTCAACTCGCCGATTGCCTTGGTGATGTGGATTTCGCGCGGGCAGGCGAGGGTGCAGTTATAGGCGGTGTGACAGCGCGCCAGACCGTCGGTCTCGGCGATGATGTGCATGCGTTGGGCGGCGCCTTCGTCGCGGCTGTCGAAGATGAAGCGGTGGGCGGTCACCAGCGCGGCGGGACCGTAATACTGGTCGCTTGCCCAGAAGGAAGGGCAGGAAGTGGTGCAAGCCGCGCACAGGATGCACTTGGTGGTCTCGTCGAAGCGGGCGCGCTCTTCGGGGGACTGGAGGCGCTCCTTCCCGTCGGCAGGAAGCGGGGAGTCGTTGATGAAGTAGGGGAGAATCTTCTTGTAGTTGTCGAAGAACGGCTCCATGTCCACAATCAGGTCTTTGACCACCTTCAAGCCGAGCAAAGGTTCGACGGTGATGCGGTCGCCCACGTCGCGCACCAGCGCCTTGCACGCCAGCATGTTGCGCCC
>DAOUBY010000290.1:0-3282 GCA_034432325.1 Anaerolineales bacterium | reverse complement strand
ACGAAGACTCTGCGTAACTTGCGCTCTCTAGCGCAAATTCGGCGGTAGAGACCGCCAAATACGCGCTTTCGTGAAGTACTGAATTTATCTGTGTTCCTCTGTGGTTGGAACATGAATTTCAAAACACTCTCTTAGAGAGCGCCTGAAAACGGTTCTTTTACGCGTAAGCGGTGTTCTTTCTAAGTGTAAGCGGCGTTCTTTTGTACGCGTAAACGGCGTTCTCTAACGCCAAAAATGGATGCGCAAGAAAGCCATCCTACGCATTGAAACGGTCTTTTAATGACTTTTCAAACATTTCTTAGTATTACAGCGCAAGGTAGGCAGACGTTAGAGAACGCCTGCCTACGCTCTCTAGCGTCGGACTTTGCGCTGTAATGACAGGCAGGTAAAGCGGAATGAAAACTCAAATTACAAAAGAAGCAATTTTGGCGGCGCTCAGCAAGGTGCAGGAACCCGAACTGCATCAGGACCTGGTCACCTTGAACATGATCCGCGAACTGGACATTCAAGGAGACAAGGTCTCGTTTACCGTTATGCTCACCACACCCGCCTGCCCCCTGCGCGGACAAATCGAAAAGGAAGCGCGGCAGGCAGTGATGGCGCTGGAAGGTGTGAAAGAAGTCGCCATCAAGATGGATTCGGATGTGCCGAATGACGGGCGCATGCGCGGGCTGGTCAACATGCCTATCCGCAATGCCATTGCTGTCGGTTCGGGCAAGGGCGGGGTCGGCAAGTCCACCGTCTCGGTCAACCTGGCGGTGGCGCTCGCGCAGGCTGGCGCACGCGTCGGTTTGATGGATGCGGATATTTACGGACCCAACATCCCCACCATGCTCGGCGTCGAAAAACTCCCCCCGCCGCAGGGACAAAAACTCATCCCCGCACAGGCGTATGGCATCAAAATGATTTCGATGGGCTTGCTGGTGAAGCCCGGTCAACCGCTCATTTGGCGCGGACCGATGCTCAACTCCGCAATTCGTCAGTTTCTGGGCGACGTGGAGTGGGGCGAACTCGACTACCTGATCGTGGATTTGCCGCCCGGCACCGGCGACGCGGCTCTCTCGCTGGCGCAGGCGCTGCCCCTCAGCGGCGCGGTCATCGTGACCCTGCCGCAGCTGGTCTCGCTCGAAGATGCCGGGCGCGGACTCAACATGTTCCGCACGCTGGAAGTGCCGATTCTGGGCATTATCGAGAACATGTCGTACCTCGACCTGCCCGATGGCACCCGCATGGACATCTTCGGTTCGGGCGGCGGCGAGCAACTGGCGCTGGCAACCCGCGCAACCTTCCTCGGCAAAGTGCCAATTGACCAGAACGTGCGCATCGGCGGCGACAGCGGCAAGCCCATTGTGGCAAGCCATCCCAACTCCGCCGCCGCCAAAGCCCTGACCGAAATCGCACAGAAGATTGCGGCGCAGGTCAGCGTGGCGGCGCTCAGCGCAAAGAACGAAATGCCCATCAACATCATCGAGTAAGCAATCGCCATCGCGAACCCTGAAAAGACCCGACGACTGGATCGGGTCTTTTTATTCTTTGGAACAGCCAACGCATCATCGAAGAATACGAATGCGTCGGATTTTCTTCGAGAAATTCGTGAACATCCGATGCAAAACAGAACTGAACCATATCGCAGATAAAGGCTATTACAAAACTGCAAGCACATTTGCAATCGAGTTGTTGTATTTGCCAGATACGGCGCAGGTATACTTTTTTCAGCATGAACGCCACCCCTCCCTACGACAAAATTTCCCTCCTGCGGCTGGCATTCAAAGGGCTGGACGACCGCGAACTGCAGGACATGGCGGCTCTCACTGAACTCCGCACCTACCCGCCGGGTCATGTGCTGTGCCGCGAAGGCGCCTACGAGGAGGTGTTTTACATCATCGCCGATGGAAACGCCGAAATCATCAAGAAAATGATCGAAGGCGAGGAAGACCGCCTCCTGCGCGTGGCGCGGCGGGGAGACATGGTGGGCGAAATGGCGCTCATTCAGAACGCGCCGCGTGCGGCTACCGTGCGCACCCTCACGGAATGCACCGTGCTGGAGATGGAAAAACAGGATTTCGAGACCATCCTCAGCCGCAGTCCGCACATGGCAATGGACATCATCCGCATCACGCTGGATCGCATCCGCGCCAACGACCAGACGATGATTGAGGAACTGCAAAAATCCAACAAGGTTCTGCGCCAGTTGGACCGCAACAAAATGGAATTCATTCAGGTTGCCGCACACGAACTGCGCACCCCGCTGACAGTGCTGAATGGCTACGTCAACGTCCTGCGCACCCTGCCAGGAATCGGCGCAAACCCTGCGCTGGAGGAGGTCATTCAAGGCATCCTCAAAGGCACCGAGCGCATCCACGAGGTGGTCAACCTGATGCTGGACGTGAGCCGCATCGGCGCCGAGACCTTGAAAATTGCCGTCGTTCCCGTACCTCTCAAACGCATCATAGACGACCTGATTCACAACTTCGAAAAAGCCGCCGCCGAACGGAAAATCCGCATCTATGCCCAACACGCCGAGGGAGTACCCGTCATCAACGGCGACCCCGGCCTGATTCAAAAAGCGCTCTACCAATTGATTGTCAACGCCATCAAGTATTCGCCCGATGGAAGCATGATTCTCGTCACCACGCGCCCGGTGCGGATGAATGACGGGACGCCCGGCGTCGAAGTGGCGGTGAGAGACCGCGGCATTGGCATAGACGCCGAACATCTCGAATTGATCTTCGAGAAGTTCTATCAGGTGGGGAGCGTGGACCTGCATTCCTCCGGCAAGACCAGTTACAAGGGCGGCGGACCGGGGCTGGGACTTGCCATCGTCAAAGGCGTGGCGCGAGCGCACGGCGGCAGAACCTGGGCGGAGAGCGCCGGCCACGACGAGGTGAACTTCACCGGCAGTACCTTCTACCTGCAACTCCCCGTTGACCCGCCCAAGCCCAACGCGTAAACAAAGAAGAGATTCCAGAAGCAAAATGCCCTGCGCGCATGCGTCAGGGCTTTTTCTGTGCTGGGGCAAAGAGTTCGAGCCGCTGTTGCATTACCTGCAACACGCCTGCCGTAAAGTGAGCGCAAATTCACTTTACGGAGGCATAAAATGTCACGACCTATGAACCATGAAAGGGCGGAGAAAATCTATCGTAAAATCGAGGAACACCCGGGTAAAAAAGCGGGGTTCATCGCCAGACTGTTAGGACTTAACCGCTCCGAAGTCACGCGTTCGCTTCCTTTGCTGGACGAAAAGGGTCTGTTCATTTACGAGGATCAGGAAGGGGGCTTGTA
>DAOUBY010000289.1:0-4322 GCA_034432325.1 Anaerolineales bacterium | reverse complement strand
TTCGGCACGCCAGGTACCATACTGTGAGAAATCAAATCTTCCGCCACGATGTCGTCCAGCAGGTTAAGTTGATTGGTATTATGCGCTTCGCGGTAGCGGCGCACGATGTTTTTGTTGGTTTCGAGTTGAGTAGTCATGGGAATGTCCTTTCGATATGATCAACCGTCCCGAAGGTTTACGCCACTTAACAAGGTCTTCCAGAAAACCTTCGGGACGTTCTTTGCTTACGACGGCTGGGGGACAACGCCTAATTGCTGTAACATGCCAACCATATCGGCATTGAGCCAGCCTTCGATGACTTTGCCGTCCTTGACCTTCACGGTCACGATGGCGGTCACCACCACGGATTTGCCCGTGGCAGGGATGCCCTGAAAGGGCGCCTGATGCGTGCCGCGGAAACTGTGACGCATGGCGACGCGGTCGCCCTCAGCGATGACATCGTCCAGGGGCATACGGGAGTCGGGAAAGGCAGTAAAGAAGCCTGTCATCGCCGCTTTGACGCCATCCCAGTTCACAGGCTCAGGACCGAAACCGTGGAACTTCACGTCGGGCGCGAACAGGGAGGCAAGCCCGTAGAGGTCGCGGCGGTCGAGATGATCGAAATATCTCTTTGCAAATTCTTTGAGGGATTGAGTGGACATGATTTCACCTTGCGGAGAGCCCCCAAAGGTTTCCAACACCTCTGGGGTCTGCGCCCTTTCTTATCCGTTTACCAGGTTATGAGCGGGGAACACTTGCGGCTGGGGCGGGGTCACGCCGTTCTTTGCCAGGATCGGCATAAGCGTGGGCGCGAACTGGTTGAGCGCATCGGGCGAGTCCCACACGTC
Organism: Anaerolineales bacterium; assembly: GCA_034432325.1. Classification (GTDB taxonomy): domain Bacteria; phylum Chloroflexota; class Anaerolineae; order Anaerolineales; family Villigracilaceae; genus Defluviilinea. The sequence continues at coordinate 3,495 of DAOUBY010000289.1, read as the reverse complement.
CACTACCAGCCAGCCGCCGTCTTTCGGCGCCGCAACGTGCGAACGGCGTCCCTGCGGGCTTCCCTCGCCAGCCGCGTTCAGGTCTTTCATCACCTGATCATACTGGGCGGCGGTCATGCCAGGCACATCGAATATTGCGATTACTGTTGACATATCAAATCTCCTTTTTTGTTTGAAGTATTCACATCATACACATGAAGGAGATACCCCGCATCGTGGGGATTACCTAGATTTCGGAGTCGACATACTTAAGTTTTGGTCAACCCCTTCCCCACCGCCCACACTGCAATTTGGGCGCGCGTCCGAATCCCCAGTTTGGACATGATATTCGCCACATGCGCCTCCACCGTCCTACGGCTGAGTACCAAAGATTCGGCAATTTGATTGTTGGTCTGCCCTTGCGCAACTAATATTGCGATTTCGCGTTCGCGCTCGGTCAAGCCGCTGAATTCATTTTTGACCTTTTCTTTTGCGGATGGATTCGGGATCAGACTCAGCGCGCTTTCCAGGAATTTCTTCCGCATCGCATCCTCCAACATTTTGCCTGCCAGCCCCTCGATAACTTTTCGCGCCGCTGACAGTTGATCCTGTGACTCGGTCAGGCGGCGCATGACACGCAGGGCAATGCCCAATTCAAGATGGATGCGCCAGACCAGCGTCCATAACTGGGATGCCATCGCCGCGTTCAGGGCTTCGCGCAACAACGTTTCGGCTTCTGAGTATCGTTCGAGCGCGCACAAGGCTCGAGCATGGATCAGCCACAGGGTCGGCGAAACAGCCTCCCCGTCGGTGTGAGGCGTGGCGGCGAGGATGCGTTCGGTCAGCGCGAGCGCATCCCCTGCCCGTCCTTTCGTCAACAGGAATTCCGCTTTCGCCGTCCACAACCAGCGCAGGGATTCGGAATTCGTCGGCGCGTCGTCTGCAAGCGTTTTCTGCAAAAGGGTTTCGGCGGCGTCAAGTTCGTTCAGCGCAAGATAAGCGCGGACGAGATAGCCCGCGATGTTGCTGGAGACAAAGCCCGCGCCAGCCCTGCCCGCCAGTTCGTAGGCTTTGCGGAGGTGTTCACGCGCGGCTTCGGGGTCGAGCAGGTCGACAGACAGCGCGCCCAGCACGAAGTAATTTGTAATGGCGATGAAATCATGCTCGATCTCTTCCGCAATTGCAAGGCTGGCTTGCGCCGCCTGCCGAGCGCGCTCAAACTCGCCATGCGGACCGAGCGCAATCGCCTGAAACGACAGTGCATACGCTTCGTTGGGACGCCAGCCCATTTGCCGCGCGATGTCCACAGCTTCATCGCCCTTGTGAATGAGGTCTGCAAGTTCGGCGGGCGCGGGGGCGGCGGTCATGGTCATGTAGGAGCCGCCGCTAATGGGATAGGCACACAGGCTGGCGATCAAGCCCTGGCGGTCTCCCAGCGCGCGATACAACTCGATGGCGCGAGCGTAGTGTCCCCTGCCGTCCAGCAGGTCGCCAGCGCCGAAACTGCTGATGCCGAGCAAGTCGAGCGTAGATGCCATTTCGCGCGGGTCGTTCTGCGTCTCGATGATGACCAGCGCTTCGCGGTGCAGTTCCGCGCCCCCCAGCGGATCTCCAGACATGTAACGCCAGTTGCCGATGCGGTTCAGTGTTTGCGCGAGCAAAGCAGGGTTATTCAACCTGCGGGCGGCTGTGAGCGCCTGTTGGAAGTATTCGCCCGCGCGGGTGTAATCGCGGCGAATCCAGACGAAGCCCAGGTCGAGCAGGCTTCTCCACTCGTTTTCAAGGTCTTGCGACTCGCGCGCGGCTTGCAGGATGTTTTCATAATCGGCGCGCGCGGCGTCGAAGTTGCCCAGCGTTTGGCGGCACAACCCACGGGCGCGCCACAGGGCGAGCGGAGGCGTCATCTTCATTTGATGGGCGGCGTCCAGCGCGCGGGTGAAATGCAGGAGCGCGGCGCGGGTGGCATCCAGCGATTGGGCGCGTTCGCCCGCCAGCCGCGCATACTCGAAGGCTTTTTCCCATTCGCCCGCTTCGTGGAAGTGATAGGACAGATCGGACGCCGCGTCGCTGTTCTGACTCTCCAGCGCAACCGCAATGGCGCGGTGAAGCGACTTGCGTTCCAGCCCCAAAATGTTTTGATAGATCGCTTCGCGGGTGAGCGCGTGACGGAAGAGGAACGTATCCGCTGTTTCTTCCACGATGAGTTGGGCGCGGATCAATTCGCGGAGGCGCTCGGTCAGTTCTGCAGGGGTTTGATCCGTCAGCGATTGTAGCATGTCAATATTGAAACGGCGACCGACCACCGCCGCCAGATTCACGAGGCTTTCCGCTTCGGGGCTCAGGCGGCTCAGGCGGTTTTGCACCGCAAGTTGTACCGTGTGCGGGACGCGTAATTGATCGAAGGAGACGTTTTCCCATTTGCCGTCGCGCTGGAAGAGATCGCCCGCTTCGATCAACCCCTTGAGCGCCTCCTCCAAAAAGAATGGATTGCCCTCTGTCAGGCGGTACAACGCCTCCAGCAGGTCATAGCGCGCGGGCTGGTTCGGGCTGAGGATGGCGCGCAGCATGTGATCCGCTTCGCCCAGCGAGAGGCGCGGCAGGTGGATGTCGGTAACGAGGCGCATCCGATTCCACTCCGCCAGCAGGCGTTGCAGGGATTCGTGATGTTCGTCGGCGCGGTACGTGCCCGTCAGCAAAACGGGACGGGGCAGGTTATGACGCGTGAGATGGGATAAAAATTCCAGGCTGAGGTCGTCGCACCAGTGCAGGTCTTCGATCACGATGAGAAGCGGCGAGCCGTTCCCAATCCGAATCAAGAATCCCGCCAACGTTTGAAAAATGCGCCGCTTTTCCCCCTCAGGTTCGAGCATGGGAAGCGGCGCGGTGTCGGGTAGATACAGTGAAAGTTCGGGGAAGATTCGGAGCAGGGCGGGAGCGGAGGGCTTGAGCAAGGCTTCGATTTGCTCCCGTGTCCGTTCCGCGCAAAAGGCGTTGAGCAGGTCAGCGAATGGCGCGTAGGGTTGGGACTGATCCTGCTCGAAGCAACGCCCCTGCAAAACGGTCACGCCCTGCTGTTCCGCGGCTTGGGTCACTTCACTGACAAAGCGCGTCTTGCCGATCCCCGCTTCGCCCGCGATGAGCGCGACGCGAAATTGCGGCGTTGCGCTCACCTTCGCCATCAGGGCATTGAACACAGCCGTCTGGGAGGCGCGACCAATAAAGACGGGACAAATCACAGGCTGGGAAAACGGCATGTCTAATTATAGCGTGTTGCCTTTTCGAGTATTCAGGATTTCCCCGCCACCACCACTTCCGAACTGATTCCCCGCGTCACCGCAACGTGATAGTATTCGATCTCCCAATCTGCATCGAGGTAATCTCGTACTACAACAGGTCTGCATCCGCCCACCCATTTGGGATTTACAGTGAAGCGGACATTCCAAAATGCAGTCCATAATTTTGAGAACAATCCTTTGCCATTCGTCAAACCTGTCAGGCAAAGCAAGGCATCCTTTT
>DAOUBY010000288.1:0-6619 GCA_034432325.1 Anaerolineales bacterium | reverse complement strand
GAATTGCTCTTGAAAAACTATCACAACCGCGAAGATTTTGTAGCGCGACATTCATGTCGCTTTAGGTTGCGGAATGAATTCCGCGCTACGTCAAAACGGGCGAATTTTCAGTGGAAGTGAGCGATTTTTACAAGATCGCCTTTGAAACGAGGCAAACTGGCGATTATGAAAGGCAGACTCGGTTCGAGCCAGATACCTTGCGTAAGAACCTGGAGCGCGCCAGGGAATTTGTGGAAGAGGTAGAAACATGGTTACGGCGGCACAACTTCCTGTCAACCTAGTTGACGATGAACAAACTGCGATTCGCTTGCTTCTGGAAGGACTGATTGAACGTTTTCCAGATGAGGTGCAACAAGTGATCTTGTTCGGCTCGAAGGCGCGGGGCGATTTCGATGCCGATTCAGATACCGATCTGCTGGTGCTGGTAAAAAATGAATCCTGGGATCTGCGAAATTCCATTTGGTCGCTCGCGGCGCGGATCGAGTTGGATTACAACGTGCTTTTCAACGTGCAAGTAATCGGTGTTGAACGCTGGAAACAAATGACCCTGGAACGATTTTCCTTGTGTAAAAATGTAGAAAAGGACGGGATGACATTGTTCAGCCGTTCGTAACGCGGAAGCGAGGCTAAAGCCGCCTGCTCAGTTCGCGGAAGTCCTTCGGACTGGCGCCCCAATCGGATTGATCCGACTCTCATGGACTGAGGCAGGACTTCAGTCCAACGAAACAGGACGCAAAGCGCTGTGGCTGAGCAGTGACAACGTCTTACTCGATGTCCGCATTATCCCTGCGGAATGCTGGCAGTATTACGCCGACATCAAGGCGGGGTTGTATAAAAACATTATCAAAGACGCCGTGCCGATACGGTTTAGCAAGATCAAATCAAATGCTTTGGCTGGCGCGGGATGACTCCCGCGCCAGTTTTTCAACCGCCAGTTCGCCCGATCGAATGCAATCGGGGATGCCGATGCCGCGGTAGCCGCTGCCTGCCAGCGCGAGGGTGGGGTGTTTCGCCAGCGCGCGGTCAATGCGCGCGAGGAGTTGGGGATGACCGAGGTTGTATTGCGGCATGGCGTTTTCCCAGATGAAGACGCGGGAGAGCAGGGGGGCGGCGGTGACGCCGAGGGTGAGGCGCAGTTCTTCCTTCGCTGCTTCGAGCAGTTCATGTTCATCCCAGGGAATATCCTGCCCGGCGCGGCCGATGAACACACGAAGGAGCGCATATCCCTCTGGCGCGCGGTGCGGGAACTTGGTGGAGGTCCACGTGCAGGCAAGGGCTTTGCGCCCCTCGCGGCGCGGGATGACGTAGCCGTAACCGTCCAGTTCGCGGGGGAGGTCGCTTTGGCGGTAGGCGAGGGAGACGGTGGCGGTCGAGGCGTAGGGGATGCTTTGGAGGGCAGAGGCAAGTTCGGGGTCGAAGGAGGCGGCGAGCCGGGCGGAGACGAAGGCGGGGGTGGCTAAAATCAGTGAATCAGTAATCAGTGAGTCAGTGTCGAGCTGCAGGTTCCAGGTTCCACGTTCCAAGTCGCGGGTTACAGAAATTACTCGTGTGTTGAGACGAAGGTTGACTTTCGACTTAAGACTTTCGACAAGCGCTTCGACAATTTCGGCGAGACCTGTGGCGGGCGTGAGGAAAGCGGAACGCGAACCCTGCACTTTGCCGTTGGATTTTTTACGCATTTCGAGCGCGCCGCGCGCCAGACTGCCATGCTTGAGTTCGAGGTCGCGCAGGTAGGGGAAGGTGGAGGCGAGGCTGAGCAGGTCGCCGTCGCCCGCGTAGATGCCCGACATGAGCGGCTCGATGAGATTCTCATACGCTTCGCGCCCCAGCCGGCGGCTGATGAATGCGCCCAGGCTTTCGTCTCCGTTGAGGCGGTGCGGCGGGAGGATGAAATCGAGCCCCATGCGCGCTTTGCCCGTCCACGAAAGCAGGCGCGAGCGCAGAATGGAGGGAACGTCCGAGGGAATCATCATGGCGAGTCCATCGGGCAGGGGAAGCAGGCGCCCTTTGTGGAGGACGTAGGTGTTTTTCTTGTGCGGGTTGGCGCCGTGCAAACGCCCGCCCAGACCGAGTTCGCTGCACAACGCCGCGCCCCAGGGTTTGGAGGCGAGGAAGGTATCGGGTCCGCCTTCGATGATGAAGTGACCGCCGTCGAAGGGGATGCGCTCGGTGGCGATTTTGCCGCCCCAGCGAGAGTCGGCTTCGATGAGGGTAATTTGCGAGTAGTAATTGGTAATTGAGGCGTAGTATGCGGCTGAAAGTCCTGCGATGCCGCCGCCGATGATGGTCAGTTTCATAGATGCGGCGCCTTCCATTTTTTGATTGTTTCTGCAAAGGGCAGTTTGATTTTGTTTGGATTGAAGGGAAACCAGCCCAACTCTGCACGGATGGCTTGCTCTTTGAGTTCGGTGCTGCCCCAGACGAAGGTCGCGCCGAGGACGGCGATGATGACGCACAGCCAGTCATTGCGGATGAACAGGGATGCGAGAATGAGCAGTACGCCAATGCCCATCATGTAGGGCCAGGACCAGTAGCCGAAGTGCCGTTCGCCGCGGATGACGAGCGGGAAACCCAGCCCGATGATGAAGAGGGTGACGACGCCGATGAGGATGCCGAAGGGGTTCATGGTGGAAGAATTGGTAATTGGTGATTAGTATTACAGCGCAAAGCCCGACGCTAGAGAGCGTCTCTTACGCCACGAGCGCAGGCGGACGTTCTCTAACGTCCGCTTACCTTGCGCTGTAATGTTAGTGATTGGTGATTGGATTGCCGGCAGGTTCACGTTTCAGCAGGTCGAGGGTGGTGGCGTGCAGATGGGGGGCAGCAAGGAAGCGTGCGTGGCGGGGGTTGTTCGGGTTGGCGGGGGCGTGTCCGTGTTTGACGCGGTTTTCCTGGCGGTGGAGTTCGAACGCATCCCATAGGAGAGTCACGCCGAGGATGCCGAGGGCGGTTTTGAGTGACACGTTGTCAGTGATCAGTGAGCAGTATTCAGTGAGCAGTCCGAGCAGGATGGCGATGATGATGGGGACGCGAATGTCGCGCGCTTCGGCTTCCACTTTGCGGACGGCGACATGTCCGAGCCAGATGGCAAGGAATGCGGTGAGTGCGGCGGTGAGACCGAGAATATTGATTTCCATAGTCATCCTTTGTGGCGCAAGTCAGAGACTTGCGCTACGCGCTAAACTCATGCACCATATCCACCACCGCCTTCACATTGTCCACAGGCGTGTGCTGGAGGATGCCGTGACCGAGATTGAAGATGTGACCGGGTCTGCCATTGGCGCGCTTCAGGATATCCTGCACGCGCTTTTTGATTTCGCCGCGCGGGGCGAAGAGCACGGCGGGGTCGAGGTTGCCCTGCACGGCAACGTCGCCGCCGAGGATGCGCCAGCCGTCATCGAGGGGGATGCGCCAGTCGAGTCCGAGCACGTCGCCGCCTGCGCGTTTCATCAGCGGGAGGAGAGTCGCGGTGTTCGTGCCGAAGTGGATGACAGGCACGCCTTCCTTTTTTGCCGCCGTCAGAATCCTTTGCGAATACGGCAAAACGAACGCTTCGTAATCGGACGGGTTGAGCGCGCCCACCCACGAGTCGAAGACCTGCACCGCCTGCGCCCCGGCGCGAATTTGCGCCACGAGGTAATCGCTCAACACGGCGGAGAGTTTTTCCATCAGCGCATGCCAGACTTCGGGCGCGGCGTACATCATGGTTTTGGTTTTGAGGAATTCGCGCGACGAGCCGCCTTCGATGAGGTAGGAAGCGACAGTGAACGGGGCGCCGCAAAAGCCGATGAGGGGCACGCCGTTCAAAGGTCCGCGCAAGAGGCGAATGGCGTCCATCACGTATCCCAAATCGGTTTCGGGAGTCACAGGGCGCAGAGTCTTCACATCTTCCATCGTGCGGATGGGGTTGTGCAAAACGGGTCCTTCGCCTTTGGCAAACTCCAGCCCCACACCGAGCGGAATGGCGGGGAGCAGAATGTCGGCAAAGAGGATTGCCGCATCCACGCCGAGGGCGCGGACGGGTTGAAGCGTCACCTCGGCGGCGAGTTCGGGATGGCGGCAGATTTCGAGCAGGGAATACTTTTCGCGGATGGCGCGATACTCTGCCATGTAACGCCCTGCCTGCCGCATGAACCAGACGGGGGTGGATTCGTTTGGCAAACGGCAGCAGGCTCGGAGGAAGGGAGATTGGTAATTGGTAATTGGTAATTCTGTGGTGGGTTGCATGAGTGTCATCGGATAATCTCTATTTACCATTTACTACTTGCCACTTACCAACACACACGCAGGATCGCTTTCGAGATAATCGCCTGTGATTCCATACGCGCGTCCGCGCTGACCTCCGCACACGTCGTTGTATTTGCATGCGCCGCACACGCCCTTGAGTTTGGACGGGTTACGCAGGTCTTTGAAGATGGGTGAGTTGCGATAGACATCCACCACGTCGTCGGTGCGGACATTGCCCGCCGTGACAGGCAGGAAGCCGCTGGGCTGAATTTCGCCGATGTGCGAGATGAAGAGGAAACCGTTGCCGTCGTTCACGCCTTTGGTGGGACGGTGAAGCCCGTCGGCGTATTGGAAGCCCGCGCTTTGGAAGGTGACGGGCGCGCCGTCTCCCTGCTCGGCGCGTTTGCGTTCGATTGCCACGCGGCGGTACATCGGCGCGGCGGTGGCTTTGATGTCGAAGGGCGCAGTCTGCGAGAGGTCGTAGAGCCAATTGAAGACCTTTTCGTGCTGTTCGGCGGAAATCATCTGCTCGCGCATGGCGCGCCCTGTGGGGACAAGGAAGAAGACCGACCACTGCACCGCGCCGACTTCCTGAATGAACGGCACCATCTCGTGCAGAATGTCCACGTTGTGTTTGGCAACCGTGGTGTTGACCTGCACGCTCATCCCCGCCTCGTGCGCGCGATGGAGCGTGTCCATTGTCCGCTGCCACGAGCCTTTGACCTTGCGAAACTCATCGTGGATTTCGGGGCGCGGCGCGTCGAGCGAAAGCGCCACGCGTTTGACGCCCGCCTCGCGCGCCTTCTCCAGCCGTTCTTTTGTGGGAAGCGCTGTGGCTGTGGGTGTGAGCGAACAACGCAGCCCGCGCTCGCTGGCATACGCAATCAACTCGAACAGATCGGGGCGCATGAGCGGGTCGCCGCCTGTGAAAATCAAAATGGGGTTATTGCCAAACATCGCCAGCCGCTCGATGAGCGCTTTGGCTTCGCCGCTGGAGAGTTCGCGCGGGTCGCGGTGATGCTGGGCGTCGGCGCGGCAGTGAACGCAGGCGTAGGCGCAGGCGCGGGTCACCTCCCAGGCGATGGTAAAAGGCGCCAGGTCGAAATCCACATGCGTCATGCGTTCGTTTTGATAGCGCCGCTCGGCGGCAGCGCGGGAGGATAAAGTTGCCAAAGTCATGGGGTTTCCTTTGAGTAATTGGTAAATGGTAATTACCAATCACCATTTACTTCAACCATCTCGCCGCATCCAGCGCGTGGTAGGTGATGATGACATCCGCGCCCGCGCGCTTCATCGCTGTCAGCGTTTCGAGCGTGACCTTCGCTTCGTCAATCCATCCGTTTTGCGCGGCGGCTTTGATCATCGCATATTCGCCGCTGACGTTGTACGCCGCCATTGGCAGTTCGGGGAAGGCATCTTTCACCACGCGAATCACATCGAGGTACGCCAGCGCCGGCTTCACCATGAGCATGTCTGCGCCTTCGTCCACATCCAGCGCGGCTTCGCGCAGCGCCTCGCGCACATTGGCAGGGTCCATCTGATGCGACTTTCTATCGCCAAACTTTGGCGCGCCCTCCGCCGCCTCGCGGAATGGACCGTAAAACGACGAGGCGTACTTCACGGCATACGACAAAATGGGCGTGTTCGCGTACCCCGCCTCGTCCAATCCCGCGCGGATCGCCGCCACCATGCCGTCCATCATGCCGCTCGGCGCAACCACATCCGCGCCGCATTCGGCATGCGAAACCGCCACCTTCGCCAGCACATCCAGCGTTGGGTCGTTCAGCACATAGCCTTCGGGAAGCGCCGTGTGAAAATGCCCGCCGGTGTTCAAAATTCCACAGTGACCGTGGTCGGTGTATTCGCACAGGCACACATCTGTAACGACCAGCATCTCAGGGATTTCCTTTTTGATGGCGCGTATCGCCTGCTGGACGATTCCATCATCGGCGAAATTCTCCAACCCGACCGGGTCTTTGTGCGCCGGGATTCCGAACAGGATCACAGCGTTCACCCCCGACCTCATGGCGGCTTCCGCCTCCCGAACCGCCTCCTCCACTGACAGTTGATACACGCCCGGCATCGAGCGAATCTCGCTGCGCCCGGTTCCATGCCGCACGAAGAGCGGGTAAATGAAATCGCGCGCGTTGAGTTCCGTCTCGCGGATCATGGCGCGCAGGGCGGGCGTGGCGCGGAGCCGGCGGGGGCGGGTGGTGAGAGTTTGGTAATTGGTAATTGGTAATTGAGTGATTTCTTTTAGCATGAGGGCTCCAAAAAGTATGAGGCTATTTGACTATTTCAGGACTTACGCGTAATCAACGTTCTCTAACGTTGATTATCCAGTCTGCGCGTAAGAGAACGCGCTCTACGCAGGGTTTTGCGTAAGTCCTGT
>DAOUBY010000287.1:0-4851 GCA_034432325.1 Anaerolineales bacterium | reverse complement strand
GCTAGAGAGCGCAAGCTACGCAGGGTTTTCGTGATCTACTGAATTTATCTGTGTTCATCTGTGGTTAGAACATGAATTTCAAAACACTCTCTGTTCTCTGTTGCATCTAATTTTCACGAATGTCTCGAAGAAAATCCGCCGCCGTCGCAGCATTCGATGCGGAGTTGGCGATTACAAGGAACGACGAACGAAATCAGCCCAGATACTCTCTGAGCGTCTTGCTGCGCGAGGGATGCCGAAGTTTCCGCAGCGCCTTCGCTTCGATCTGGCGAATCCGTTCGCGGGTCACGTCGAAGTAGCGGCTGACTTCTTCGAGGGTGTGATCCTGCCCGTCCACGAGGCCGAAGCGCATTTCGAGGACTTCACGTTCGCGGTCGGCAAGGGAGGTCAGGGCAGAGCGGATCTGTTCGCGCAGCATCTGACGCGCCGCCGCATCCATCGGCGAGATGGTCTCCTCGTCTTCGATGAAATCGCCCAGCGAACTGGAATCTTCATCCCCCACCGGTCCGTCAATGGAGATCGGCTCTTCCGCCGAGCGGAGGATGCGGTCAATTTTGCGGGTGGCAGTTTCCAGTTTGTGCTGAAGCGCGGGCGGAATCGGCTTCTTCTCGGCGTGGGCGCGCAGGATGGCTTGCACGTCGGAGGCGGGCAGGTAGCCGATTTCGAGGGCGATTTCTTCGGTGGTGGGCTCGCGCCCCAGTTCCTGTGTCAGTTGCCGCTGCACGCGCATGATGCGCGTGATGGATTCGAACAAATGCACTGGAATACGGATGGTGCGCGCCTGCTCGGCAATCGAGCGGTTGATGGACTGGCGGATCCACCACGTGGCGTAGGTGCTGAATTTGAATCCGCGCCGCGGGTCGAACTTGCTGACCGCACGCAGGAGACCGATGTTGCCCTCTTGAATCAGGTCGAGAAAATTGATGCCCCGCCCCAGGTAACGCTTGGCAACGCTCACCACCAGCCGTAAATTGGCGCGGATGAGCGCCTGATGCGCCTCTTTTGCCTGATTCTTGATGAGTTCGAGTTCATCGAGAATCTCCTTGTCTTCGGGCAGGCGGCTGTACATGGTGCGCAGGCTGGGAAGTTCGTGCTTTTGATTGATATGACCGAGGAGCCATGCCGCGTAATTGAAGGGAAGCAGGTAGAGGCACAGAAAGACCGAATAGGCTTTGCGCGCAAAATCATCCCACAGCGGGTCTCTTCCCCATTTGCCGTTGTCCAAAAACGCACGCAGGTAGGAGGGTGCATCCGAAGACCAGCCGGCGCGCAGGGCTTGCGCCTCGCTCAGCATCAACCCCAGGTCGGGCGGGTCGTGGCGCAGGCGTTCGGCGTCTTCCATCAAACGTTCCCAGGAAGTCTTCAATTCGGAAAGGATGGCATGGCAGAGGGCGCGCGGCGCGCTCATCCCTTTGCGGGGCGGCTGCCGCCGCAAAGCATTGACGAAGCGGTTGGCTTCGATCATCGTCGCCAGGCGGAATTCGCTGTCGGCATCCAGCAGTTTGACCTGCCCAATTTCACGCAGGTACAGGCGCACCGGGTCTTCGGATAATTCGGCGGCAAGTTTGGGGTCGTGCAGGTCAAGGTCTTCCTCGACGACTTCATCCTCCTCTGCAAGGAGACCCACATCCGGGTCGCCGCTCTCCTCCCCCATCAGTGCCAGTTCCGCCAGACCATTGCCGTTGTCCAAACCGTTTTCAGCAACAGATGACATATCGAAAGAAGGCACATCCTGCGGCGGCTTTGCCCCGCGTATGCGCTTTTCCTGCTTTGATGAGGTGGTCTTCTTTTTATTCATCTTCCTACCAGACGCCGCCGGCAAAAAAGCGTTACGTCACTCCAGCCGTTTCTGGGACATTTTGCGGTATGCCTCATCCAGTTCACGCAGCAGACGCGTATGTTGTAATACCAGTTGCATGTAAGAAGAGGCGCGCAGGTCGCCCGACTGATGCGCTTCCTCCTGCAGGAACCGCAATTGATTCAAATTCTCCCCAGCCGCCTGCCGGCGCAACTTAATCACGCCGCGCAGAAGTTCCTCCAGCAATTTCTCCTCCCGCTTTTCCACTTCCGCCATCTGCCGCACCAGTTCAGCAGAGCGCGCCGCCAGCGACTCGGGCAATGCCTGCACCACAAACTTGTGATGCTCGGTCTTGTACTGCTCCACCGCTTCGCGCACCAGCCCGAACAGCAGTTTATGGTCGGTATACTCGAAATCCTGCGCGTCCAGCGGCGTCAACCCATACTCCTGCAACAGACGGTCGAGACGATAAAGCAGTTCGGGCTTTTGGAACAACACCCCGATGACATATTCCTCGACCTTCTTGCCCGACGGAACCGCCACAACGACTTTGACCGGCTCCTGCGTCCGCTCCCGAACCGTTTCGCGCTGCCGCCTCACCCGCGGACCCTGAACCTGCGTCCCCGTCAATGCGCTTTCACTCACCTTGAGCATTCGCGCCAGCGCCTGACGATACGTGTCGCGCTCCATCGGGCTTGGCAAATCTTCGATAAGCGGAAGAATCTGCGCCGCAATCTGATTCTTGACTTTCGGGTCGTTGAGGTTTTGACCGGCGGCGAGCGATTCCATCACGTGCGTGACGATGGGCTTGGCGTTGGCAATCAACCGCTCCCACTCTGTCTTGTCGCGCGCCACAATCTCATCGGGGTCGAGGTCGTCGGGCATGGTCGCTACGCGCAAATCAGCCTGCAGCCTCGCCTCGTTCCGAAGCAGCCCGCGCGCGTCAAAGGCGAGTTCACCCTTCTTGTCCATGGCGGAGCGCGCCGCATCCAGCCCGCGTAAAACGGCTTTTTGCCCCGCCACGTCGGGATCGAGGGCAAGGACGATGCGCCGCGTGAACCTTTTGAGCAGCCGCAATTGGTCTTCGGTCAACGCCGTGCCCATTGGCGAGACGACGTTTTCGTATCCCGCTTGATGCAGGGCGATGACATCGAGGTAGCCTTCGACGATGACAACCTGGTCGGCTTGACGAATCGGTTTGCGGGCACGGTCGAGGCCGTAGAGCAGTCGTCCCTTGGAAAAGATGGGCGTTTCGGGCGAGTTGAGGAACTTGGGGATGTCGTTCGGGTCCACCACCCGCGCGCCAAAGCCCGCCATGCGTCCCTGCTCGTCGCGGATGGGGATCATGATGCGGTGGCGGAAGCGGTCGTATATTTTTCGGCGTTCCTGTACACCCGTGTCATACTCATCCTCTCGAACAGTGAGAAGCCCGGCGTCAATCAAATCCTGTTCGGAGTAGCCGCGCGAGGTGAAATGCTTGAGGGCGTTGTCCCAGCCGGGGGGCGCGTAGCCCAGCCCAAAGGTCTCGATGGCAGCGTCGGTCAGTCCGCGTTTTTCGCGCAGGTAGGCAAGGACTTCCTTGTTGGCAAGAAGATGACTGCGGTAAAAGATGACCGCATCCTCCAGCAGTTTGCGGAGGTGGTCGAAGGCTTCCTTTTGTTGGGGCGTTTCGCGCTGATATTCCTTCAACTCCACACCGGCGCGGGCGGCGAGTTTCTGAAGCGCCTCTTTGAAGTCCACCCCGTCTTTCTTCATCACGAACTTGAAGATGTCGCCGCCTTCGTTGCATGCGCCGAAACAGCGCCACGTTCCGGTTTCGGGCCAGACGACAAAGGCCGGCGTGTGCTTGTTCTCGTGAAACGGGCAGAAGCCCGTGTAGTTCTTGCCGGCATGACGCAGCTTGACGCCAGCCTCGGAAACGAGGTCCACGATGTCAATGCGGGATTTGATTTCGTCTATGGTGGACATGGGCAAAGGGGCGGGAGATGATTGGTAAATGGTGATTGGTGATACAGGCAAAGTGAATTATAGACGGGTTTGGGGATTTGGCAAAATACAAACCGCAGAGCGCGGGGGCGTCTGCGGTTTGACGGCTGCACCGGCAAGGACTGGAACAATCACAGCACGTAATCACACCATGCTTCGTACTTCTGAATCCTGCCGCGAATGGCGTCGTGATAGACGTTTTGAATTTCGCGCGTCACCCTGCCCGATTTGCCGTCGCCAATCTTGCGGAAGTCAATCTCGCACAGACCGATGACCTCCGCCGCCGTGCCGCACACGAAAACCTCATCCGCGTTGTACAACTGATCGCGCGAAATGGGCATCTCGCTCACGCTGTACCCCAAATCCCTGGCAATCGTATGGATGGAATGGCGCGTGATTCCCTCCAGCACCGGCGCAGTGGACGGGGTGAAGATCTTCCCGCGCTTGACGATGAAAATATTCTCGCCCGTGCATTCGGCAACGTATCCCTGCGGATCGAGCATGATGGCTTCTTCGAATCCCAGCCGCACCGATTCGGTCTTGGCAAGGATGCTGTTGACGTAATTGCCTGCGATCTTCGCCTTGGTCATCATCACGTTGGGATGATGGCGGGTGTAGGATGAAATATTGGCGCGGATGCCCTTCGCCAGCGCTTCTTCGCCGAGATAATTCGACCATTCCCACACGGCAATCATCAGGGCAGGCTTGCCGGCGTCCACATTCAGGTTCCAGGCGCCGCCGGTCAGATACAACAGCGGGCGGATGTAACATTCCTCGAAACCGTTTGCCTTCACGGTCTCCTTGATTGCATTGGAAACATCCTCTGCGGTGTATGGCAGGCTGCGAAAACCAAAAATCTCAGCCGATTTAATCAGGCGCTCCGCATGTTCCCGCAAACGAAAGACGGCAGGACCCCTGTCGGTTTTATAGGCGCGGATGCCCTCGAACACCGCCGCGCCGTAGTGCAGCGCCGCAGTGAGCATGTGGACGGTGGCTTTTTCGAACTCCACAAGTTTGCCGTCCGACCAGATGTATTTCGACTCCATTCCCATAACTCAATTCTCCTC